>QKEJ01000065.1 GCA_003252375.1 Halodesulfovibrio sp. | reverse complement strand
AGTTCAGCGACACGCTTTCCCTGACCGGCTTCTGGGCACGTCCTTACGACACCACCCAGGGCGACGCCACCGGCGACGGCCAGAACGATGAAGTCGACATGTTCGGCCTCATCGGCGGCATCAAGCTGGACGGCATGGAGTTCAACCCCTACGCAGTATATGCTGCCGTGGGCGCTGACGCTGCTGCCAACTCCGGTCTGCAGTCCCTGGTAGGTGCCAACCTGCCCGCAGCTGGCACCATCCTGGCCAACGCTACCAACTGGGGCACCGTAACCCAGCAGGCTACTGGCGCATACAATGCCGGCTTCAACGGCACCGAAAACCTGGACAACAGCGATGCCTACTGGCTGGGCCTGGGCTTCAAGCTGGACCTGTTCGACCCCATCGTGTTCAAGCTGGACGCCGTATACGGTGCCGTTGACAACAACGACTTCGAATACAGCCTGGTTGGCTACAACGCTACCTCCGGTACCGTGAACGCCACCTACCGTGGTTCCGACGACGACATCCTGGACCGCGCTGGCTGGATGGTTTCCGCCAAGCTGTCCTACAAGATGGACATGGTTACCCCCGGCATCGTCGGCTGGTACGCCTCCGGTGAAGACGACGACGTCTCCAACGGTTCCGAACGTCTGCCCATCGTGGCTGGCAACTTTGTTCCCACCACCTTCGGTTACGCTGGCTACGCTGGCGGCAACGTTGTTACCACCGGTGAACTGCTCGGCGACAACGGCGTGGGCACCTGGGCCGTGGGCATGACTCTTGAAGACATCAAGATCATCGACAGCCTGACCTCCCAGTTCCGCGTTGTATACCTTGAAGGTACCAACGATGCCGACGTTCTGAACGACATCGTCAAGTACACCGGCGTTTCCAAGACCTCCTTCCTGCAGGCTAACGTTGGCAAGTTCCTGACCGATGAAGACCATGCTTGGGAAGTCAACTTCGACCACAAGTATGACATCTACGAAAACCTGGCTCTTATCGTTGAAATGGGTTACCTGAACCTTGATCTCGACGACAGCGCTTGGGGCATCAACAACACTGCCACCAACTATGACGATGACGCCTACAAGCTGGGCTTCATCTTCAAGTACAGCTTCTAAGACCTCTCAGAGGTCACGCATTTCCTGACGCTTTGACAGCCGGGGGCCCTAGGCCCCCGGCTTTATTTTTGCCGCCCCCGGCGGGACAACGCCGCCCGCAGCGCTCGACTTTTCCGCCCCCCTCCTATAAAGAAGAGAGCGTTCCTCATTGCTTTCGATCTGTCCGTTTCGCAGAGAGCAATCCTGGCCCTCTGCATGCCTCGCTCCGCGTGGCTGCGGACGCAACCCTAGGAGCCGCAATGCCCTGTCGTACCTTCACGTATCTGTCCCCTGCGGACAGGGAGCCCATCCGGACCATGCTGTCCGGCCGGGATGATCCCAACAACTCCGTCGAACCCGTGGTGCAGGACATCCTTGCCACGGTCCGCAAGGACGGGGATGCGGCCCTCATCGCCTATACCCGCAAGTTCGACTGCGCCGAGTTCATTCCGGCCATGCTACGGGTCCCCGCCGACACTCTTGCCAACGCTGCGGCCGGGATTCCCGCCGACGATCTGGCCATCATTCTGGAAGCTGCGGCCAATATCCGCGCCTTCCACGAACGGCAGAAGCAGAATTCCTGGTTCACCACCGGCGAGGACGGCACCGTTCTCGGCCAGATGATCCGCCCCGTGGACCGCGTTGGTCTCTATGTGCCCGGCGGACAGGGCGGCAATACGCCGCTCATTTCCAGCATGCTCATGAACGCCATCCCCGCACAGGTTGCCGGTGTTCCCTCGCTGGCCGTCATGTCGCCGCCCCGCGCCGACGGCACCCCGAACCCGTACATCCTTGCCGCAGCCCATGCGCTGGGCATCGACGAGGTCTATGCCTGCGGCAGCGCCTGGGCCATTGCAGCCCTGGCCTTTGGCACCGAGACCATCGCCCCCGTGGACGTGATCGCGGGCCCCGGCAACATCTTCGTGGCCACGGCCAAGCGCATGCTCATCGGCACCGTGGGCATAGACATGATCGCAGGCCCCAGCGAAATTCTCATCATTGCCGACGGAACGGCTCGCGCTGACCAGGTTGCCGCCGACATGCTTTCGCAGGCGGAGCATGATCCGCTGGCCTCCTCGGTTCTCATTACCGACAGCACCGCCCTTGCCGAGGCCGTACGCACCGAGCTTGTTACCCAGACAGCCGCCCTGCCCCGCAGCGACATCGCCCGCACGGCGCTGGCCGACTGGGGTGCCATTGTCACCACCGACTCCATGGCGCACGCCGTGGAGCTTTCCAACGCCATCGCCCCGGAACATCTCGAGGTGATCGTGGCGGACCCGTGGTCCCTGCTGCCCACCATCCGCAATGCCGGAGCCATTTTCCTGGGGGCCAACTCCCCGGAACCCGTCGGCGACTACTTTGCCGGCCCCAACCACGTGCTGCCCACCAACGGCACGGCGCGATTCTCGTCCGCCCTGTCCGTGGAGACCTTTACCAAGAAGTCGAGCATCATCGCCGCATCCGCAACCTTCACGCAGGGGAACGCCGCCAAGATTGCGCGTCTGGCCCGGCTCGAAGGCCTGGAGGCGCATGCCCGCTCGGCTGAATCCCGCACCCGATAGCATTTTCAGGAGAACATCATGAACGTTGTTACCCGTACCGATATCACCGAATACCCCCTCGTATCCCGCGGCAAGGTCCGCGACATCTACGAGATCGACAAGGACACCCTGCTCCTCGTCACCACCGACCGCATGTCCGCCTTTGACGTGATCATGAACGAGCCCATCCCCTACAAGGGCGTTGTGCTCAACCAGATCACCCTGTTCTGGATGGACATGTTCAAGGACATCCAGCCCAACCATCTCATCGCCCATGACGTGAAGGACTTCCCGGCGCCGCTGCAGAAGTACGCCGCCGATCTGGAAGGCCGCTCCGTGCTGGTACGCAAGGCCAAGCCCCTGCCCATCGAGTGCATCGTTCGCGGGCACATCACCGGCTCCGGCTGGAAGGATTATCAGAAGACCGGGTCCGTGTGCGGCCATGCCCTGCCCGCAGGACTGCTGGAATCGGCCAAGCTGGCCACCCCGCTCTTCACCCCCTCCACCAAGGCGGAATTGGGCGAGCATGACGAGAATATCACCGTCGAGCAGGCTGTTGCCATGATCGGCGAAGAACTCGCCCGCAAGGTCGAGGCCGTCTCCATCGACATCTTCAGCCGCGGACGCGAATTTGCGGAAGGCAAGGGAATCATCATTGCCGACACCAAGTTCGAATTCGGCATGCTGGACGGCGAACTGATCCTCATTGACGAGGTGCTCACGCCCGATTCCTCGCGCTTCTGGCCCATGGAAGGCTACGCGCCCGGCAAGGGGCAGCCCAGCTTCGACAAGCAGTATCTGCGGGACTGGCTCTCGGCCCAGCCCTGGGCAAAGACGCCGCCTCCGCCTGCCCTGCCGGACAACGTGATTGCGGAAACCCGCAAGAAATACGAAGAAGCGTATTCCATTTTGACGGGCAAGGCGCTTCCCTGCTAGTAATACTCGCATGCCGTCACGGCATGTCCATCAACCGCGTTTATTTTGCGGCGCAGGGAAACGGCCTGCGCCTACAACCAATACCAGACGGAGAACTACATGCTGCTTGAAGGGAAACGAGCCCTCATTTTCGGTGTGGCCAACAACAAGAGCATCGCATACGGCATTGCCAAGGAATTCAAGGCTCAGGGCGCACGCCTTGCCTTCAACTATCTCGGTGACGCGCTCTACAAGCGTGTACAGCCCATTTCCGAAGAACTCGGTGCCGACTACATCTTCCAGTGTGACGTCACCAGCGACGAGGAAATCGCCGCCGGTGTGGAAACCGTGAAGAAGGAATGGGGCGGCGTGGACATTCTTGTCCACTCCGTGGGCTTTGCCAACCGGGACGATCTTCAGGGACGCTACATAGATACCTCGCGCGACGGCTACAAGCTGGCCCTTGATATCTCCGCCTACTCCCTGACCGCCCTGTGCAAGGCATACGAAGGCCTGCTGACAGAGAACGCTTCCGTGCTTACCATGACATACTACGGAGCGGAAAAGGTGATCACCAACTACAACGTCATGGGCGTTGCCAAGGCGGCGCTGGAAGCCAGCGTACGGTACCTTTCCGTGGATCTGGGCGCCAAGGGCGTGCGTATCAACGCCATCAGTGCCGGCCCCATCAAGACCCTTGCCGCTTCGGGGATTTCCGGGTTCCGCAGCATTCTCAACTACATTGAAGAACAGGCTCCCATGCGGCGGAACGTGACCATCGAAGACGTGGGCCGCAACGCCGTGTACCTTGCCTCGGACCTTTCCGGCGGTGTTACCGGCGAAGTCCTGCACGTGGACAGCGGCTACAACGTCATGGGGATCGGCCTGTAAGGGAGCCTCAAGGGAGGCAATATGTGGGATTTCATCATTCCCCTGGTAGGCTTTGTCATTCTGGCCCTGATAACCATCAAGGTCATGCCCAAGGACTATGTGCCCAAGGGCGGCTGAGTGCCGACCTACGACGGACGCAAGTCCGGATGTGCCTGCGGCGCAGGCATACGTAAACAGAAAGGCTGCACCAAGTAGCCAACAGAGGGGCGGTGGTTTCACCGCCCCTTTTCCGTGCGCGGCATCCCGCCGGCCAAAAACTCGCAAGCAGCCCCTTTTTCCCTTGCCAACGATACCGCCATTTGCTAGTTACTCCCTTCCCGATGTGGTGAGGTGTCCGAGTCCGGCCGAAGGAGCACGATTGGAAATCGTGTGTACCTTAACAGGGTACCGAGAGTTCGAATCTCTCCCTCACCGCCATCCTTCCCTGCCCGCAGGGCGGGGAGTCGGGCGGCGAACGCGCTGCCAACCCGGTCAGATCTGAAAAGAAGCAGCCGTAACAGTTGCTTTCGGGTGCCCGACTCCCAGAAGGCACAAGCCCCAGGGTTTGTGCCTTCTTTCATATCTGTCCCGGAAAAGTGTTTTTTTGCTTGCCAAGGGAACAACCCTTTGCTAGCTATCTCTCCGCGTTGGTGAGGTGTCCGAGTCCGGCCGAAGGAGCACGATTGGAAATCGTGTGTACCTTAACAGGGTACCGAGAGTTCGAATCTCTCCCTCACCGCCATCCGAAAGCAAAGCGGCGCAATCATACGATTGCGCCGCTCTTTCATTGCCTATCCCAAAAATGCGTCTACCAGTCGGGCTTGCGTTCCTCGTCCAGACGGCAGGCTATCCAGCAGGTCACGGCCTTCAGCGGAGCAAAGAGCGAGCAGCTCACAAGCCCCACCACGAACCCGCCAAACGCCGGTCCGGCTGCCGGCTCCACGCCCAGCAGGTTGAAGGCTGCAGCCGTCAGCACGGCCACGCCCACGCCCAGCGCAAGGAACCATACAGCCTTCAGGCCGGTTTCCGTCCCCTCACGCAGAACCACCAGCAGCCGCACGTATAGAGCCACGGCCAACAGGAACACGACGGAGAGTACCCACCCGGCATAGGGACCGGAGTAGAGAAACCCGAAGAGCAGGGCTGCGGCAACTCCGCACAACCACATGCCCACCTGGATGTTCATGCCGGTAACCCGGTCAAGACGCCGCAAAAGAAGCGTCAGCAGCAGGCCGGAACTGACGAGACAGCCCAGCACAACCGTCCAGCTGGACGGCATGTAGAACGCGGCATTGGCCATGGCGAAGGCAAGCAGAGCCATGGCGGCATTGCCGGGCAGAAAACGCCCCTCTCCGGAACGGAAATCAGCAAGGGCGTCCAGCATCACCGCGCCAATGCACCCCACTGCCCCGCCCAATCCGATCATCACGAACGGCGTTCCACCGGAAATGAGGGCAGCGCAGAACACAAGGGCGCATACGCCCCATCTGAGCCAGAAGGCTCCTCCCAGGGCGACAGCCCAATCCACGACGGCCTGCCTGCGGACGGCCAAACGTTCGCGTACTTTCATAGGTGCTCCTGTCTTCGTTCACTCGGGCGACTGCCCGTCCGCCGGGGTAGCATATTCAGAGCCAGGGCGCCAGCGCCGGAAGCCCCCTTCGAACAAGCGGCAGCCCCCTGCCGGGGCGTACCGCTCGGCAGGGGGCTGTCACGAAATCTTCAGCAGTTCAGACGCAGACGTCGCTGAGCAGTTTTTCCAGCAACTGCTGATCTATCTCCATGCCGTTATCGAACCGCACACCGAATGCCTCTTCTTGCACCCAGGCCACCTTGGCCCGGGCGTTGGTGATGACACCATTCAGCTGCAGGGGAGGATCGAGAATTATCAGCTCTTCGCCCAAGGTGACCTGCGTTGTCGTATCACCGGGCGGCAGGGCAACCTGTGCCCCCTTCAGACTCACATCACGCAGCAGGCAGAATATCTCCGCCCCTCCTTCCCGTTGCATGGTGGCGAAAACCGGGCAGTCCAGCGGCACCCTCGGCTCTCTCCGTCTCTCATCCATATTGCCCTCCTTGCCGGCTACTTGCTGCCGGATGCGTCCAGATACCTGAGAAACCGTCTGGCAACTTCCAGTTCCGGATTGCTCTCCAAAGCCCTGAACAACATGTCGCGAGCGTCGTTCACGCGCCCCATCTCGAAATAGACCCGAGCCAGATTGAACATGATGTGGTCGTTCTGGGCATCAAGTTCAAGGGCTCTCTCGTAATACTCCACCGCAAGGTCGAACCGCCTCTCCTTGCGCAGATCTATGGCTGCCCCCGTAATCATGCGCTGGTACTCCAGCACCACGTCCCTGGCCTGCCGCATGGCGTCCAGCATTGCGCGCACCGCAAAGACGTCCTTGTCATTCAGCGGCCCGCCGGGCCGCACATGCAGAAAGGCCACCAGCCCCTTGAGCAGCACGGATTGCTCATGGGAAAACTCCGGCAGCCCTTCGGCTGTTTCCATGCCGAGCAGTGCTTCACGCAACGAAGCGACCACGCCGGCCAGGTGATTTTCATAGATATCCGGGGCAAGCCGGTATTCCTTCAAAAATTCCTCCCTGCCCACCTTCTGGACAAACGCGGAAGGAAAATACGCATCATTCAGCGGCTGGCACGCAATTTCCCCCCCGGGAACCTGCGCCGCAAACCAGTAAATCCGCGCCTCCTGCTGTTTCCGGGTTGTCCCGGTACCAAGGTTGTCGGATTTGACCGATTCATACACGCCAAGAATTTTCGGGATCATGCACATCCTCACCCACATCAGGTTACTTCAGCGGACCCAAAAGGTCCCCCCACCAGCCATTTACCAACTAAACCTGCAAAGCGGCCGAAAGTCAAACCAGCCATTACGAGGCCTGTCGTATTTTTTCCCGCTCCTCTTGGCGGAACGCAAGGATTATTGCATAATGGAAAAAACACCTCATGATCGGGCACGAATGGGTACCAGATGAACTATTCCACCCCACCATTCCGTAACAGTCTAGAATTGCAACAAGTCTTCTCGCATGTACAGCAACGGATTCAGGACAAGCTTGAAGACTATGCTGCCTACGACTTTACGCAGAAGCAGTCCCGCGCCTTCAATGTCTTTTTCGACCTCGCACAGGAGTTCGACGCGCTGGAAGATCTGCTGACTCTCGCCGTACTCATCATCCACTCCATGTTCAAAATACATGCGGAAATCTACATTCTGGACCAGAAGGCGACCCTGCAGCGCTACGGGTGTTCCACAGGGGCCAAGTGCGTCATCCCGCTGATGAGCACAGAGGATCTCCCCCTGACCGCAGGCCCCTTCAAGCACGAAGGGCGCTACTGCATCCCCATACGCGGCAAGAAGGTGGACAAGGAGCTGCTCCCCATCACGCCGGTGGGGGAAACCCTGGGGGTACTGGCGCTCCACCCGGACAAGCCGCTTGATGCCAAATACCAGCTCTTCTTCGAAAAGTTCACCAACCGCGTGGGCTACCAGCTGCACAACCGCCTGCTGGCCTTCAAACACCGCGAGCATCTGGAATTCATCAAGAGCCTCGTGCATGACATTGGGCACAACGTCATCGTGCCCAACATGTACTTCAAGCTCCTGTTCCGCCAGCTGGACAGCAAGATGAAGGCCATGCGCACCGCCCTGGGCGACCTCATGGAGACCTCCATGAGCTCTCCCATCCTCACCCAGCTCGATTACATTCAGCACCGCATGGACGAGCAGTATCAGGAAGTCTACCGTCACTTCCAGCAGACCAGCCTGTTCCTGGAAACGCTCCTGAGACAGAGCCACTTTGAAAAGGGCCGCTACGTACTGCACAAGAGCGTGGTCAACCTGCGCGAACGCATCATCACGCCGCAACTGGAGCGCTTCAAGAGCCGCTTCGATGAGAAGGACATCACCGTGCTTCCCTTCTGCGGTCCGGACAGCGAACACGAGACAGAGGCTGGCGAGGCCATGCTCGTAACGGCTGATGTGGGACTCATAAGCCAGGTGCTGGCCAACCTTTTTTCCAATGCCGTCAAATACACCCGCCCGCACGACGAACCTTCCGGCGGCAGCACGGGCGGCCTGCCGCGCAAGTACCTGTGCTGTGCGGTCAGTCGGCTGGAAGACCACTTCGGGGAAGGGCTGGATGCGGCCAAGATCAGCGTCATCACCTCCGGCCCCCCCATACAGCCCGAAGATGCCCCCCGCCTGTTCGACCCGGATTTCCGTGGACGGGATGTGGGACGCGAATACGGCACCGGGCACGGCCTGTTCTTTGCGAGGGAGATCTCCCTGCTCCACGAAGGGGCCGCCGGCTACGAAACGCACCCCCTGGGCAACTGCTTCTTTGTCCTCCTGCCGTGCGAACAAAAGTTGCAGCATTAGTCATTTTTACTCGAAAAAATGATGAGAACACATGTGAATAACAAGTTTGTTAAAAATATTATCAACATCCTTGCAGCCGCTCCCGTTTTTCACGCCGCATTCTCATTTGCCGCAGCGCGCGCTCACCGCGCTTCCAATATCCGCAACATTCCCACGCAGCTACCATGATACCATCAGCAGAGAACGGTTTTGGAGCTGCGAAATGCAGCAGACAATATTGTAAACCAGACAGTTTTTCGTTGCCCCCTGTCAGGCTTTTTTGTTAGCACGCAGGTGCGGGTTGAGGCATCCGCACTATCGCTTTACTGGGAGTATTCTGTGATCCGTTTTGAACAGGTTAATAAATGGTATGGTAGCGACCATCATGTGCTCAAGGATGTGAATCTCGAGATTCAACAGGGAGAGGTCGTGGTCATCTGTGGCCCCTCCGGTTCCGGCAAGAGCACACTCATCCGCTGCATCAATCGGCTTGAGCCCATCCAGAAGGGGCGCATTGTCGTGGACGGCATGGATCTTCACGATCCGCGCCTGAACCTCACCAGTCTCCGTGCCGAAATCGGCTTCGTCTTCCAGCAGTTCAATCTCTATCCGCACATGACGGTGCTCGAGAACATAACCCTGGCCCCCACCATGGTGCGCAACACCCCGCGCGCCGAAGCGGAACGGCTGGCCATGGAACTGCTCGAAAAGGTCAACATCCCCGACAAGGCAGGAGCCTACCCCAGCCAGCTTTCCGGCGGGCAGCAGCAGCGCGTGGCCATTGCCCGCGGGCTTGCCATGAAGCCGAAGATCATGCTCTTCGACGAACCCACCTCGGCGCTGGACCCCGAAATGATCAACGAAGTGCTCGACGTCATGAAGGCGCTTGCCCGCGAGGGCATGACCATGGCCTGCGTCACCCATGAAATGGGCTTTGCCCGTGAAGTGGCGGACCGGGTCATCTTCATGGATTACGGCGAGCTCATCGAGGAAAACTCTCCCGAGGAGTTCTTCAACAATCCCCAGCAGGATCGTACCAAGGACTTCCTCAGCAAGATTCTTTCACACTAGCATGGTATCACGGTTCCGGTTCTCGCCGGAGCTTTGCGTATGTTGAGGCGCATCCCGGGAGGCCCGGGAGGCAGAGGAAACTGAAAACACTGGGAGTAGAACATGCGTATTGGAAAGATTATTGCTCTGGCTCTTGCCATCAGCATGCTGGCAAGCACTGCCTTTGCAGGTGCGGTGTACGACAAGATCATGCAGGACAAGAAGGTCCGCATCGGCATCATGACCGACTCCATCCCCGGCGCATTCTTCAATGACAAGGGAGAATGGACCGGCTTCGACTACGATATCGCCACCGAACTGGCAAAGCGCATGGGCGTTGAAATCGAGCGCGTCAAGGTCAACAACAAGACCCGCATCGCCTTCATCCAGCAGGGCCGCATCGACATCTCCGTCGCCAACATGACCCACACCCGTGAACGCGGCAAGTCCATCGACTTCTCCATCAC
This sequence comes from Halodesulfovibrio sp., assembly GCA_003252375.1. Taxonomy (GTDB): domain Bacteria; phylum Desulfobacterota; class Desulfovibrionia; order Desulfovibrionales; family Desulfovibrionaceae; genus Halodesulfovibrio. The sequence goes on along the minus strand of QKEJ01000065.1, from coordinate 14,372 downwards.
CTACTTCTTCGACGGCCAGAAGGTTCTCGCCAAGAAGGGCGCCTTCGCCTCTCTTGCCGACATGAAGGACAAGAAGATCGCCACCATGCAGGGCACCACGTCCGAAATCAACATCAAGAACGCCCTCAAGGCCGTTGGTGTTGCCAATCCCGATGAGCACGTGATCTCCTTCCAGAAGGAATCCGAATGCTTCCAGGCTCTGGAAATGGGCCGCGTTGCCGGCTGGACCACCGACGCCACCATCCTTCTCGGCTATGCAGCCAAGAAGCCCGGCGCCTTCGAACTGGTGGGCGATTTCCTTTCCGACGAACCTTACGGCATGGGCCTGCCCGAAAACGACTCCGCCCTGCGTGACGCCGTAAACGCCGGCCTGCAGGACATGTGGCGCGACGGTACCTACATGACCATCTACAACAAGTGGTACGGTCCCGACACCCCCTACGCCATGCCCATGACCAACCAGATCGAACTGTGGCCCTAACAGACCACAATCAGTGATATTCCTCGCGCGCCCGGTTCAACCGGGCGCGCGCTTGTTACAACCCTGCCAACGGGGCACAATACCCCGGCACACCTCAACATAACGGTTTCGTCTTCATGATACGCTTCTGGCTGGAAAAAACGTGGGTTCAGAACACCGTGCTGCTGACCGTGGCAGCCATCATGACCTATTACTGGGGCTGGGTCTTCGACTTCGGCTACAAGTTCGAATGGTCCATTCTCTACACGGTGAACGAGACCTACCAGGTCAATCTCGGTGTCGAAATCCTCAAGGGGCTGTGGATGACGGTGAAGATCACCGCCATCAGCTCCATGATCGGCCTCGGCCTCGGCACGGTGCTCGGCCTTTCCCGTCTTTCGGACTTCAAGCCGCTGCGCTACACCGCCACCTGCGTTGTCGAATTCTTCCGGAACACGCCCCTGCTGGTCGTCCTGTTCTTCTTCTATTTCGCCTTCCCGCGCGCCCTGCCCGATGGCGTGCGCGACTGGGTGTTCTCGCTGCAGTTCGAATTCTGGACGGCCGCCGTAGCCGTTGGCATGTACACCAGCGCGTTCATGGCCGAAGTCATCCGCGCGGGTCTGCAGTCCATCCCCAAGGGCATTCTCGAGGCCTCCTACTCTTCCGGCCTTTCCTACATGCAGGTACTGCGCACCATCATCCTGCCCCTTGCCTTCCGTGAAATCATCCCCCCGCTGGGCAGCGAGTTCCTCAACAACATGAAGAACACCTCGCTGGCCATGTTCGTGGGCGTTGCCGACATGACCTGGCAAGCCCAGCAGGCCGAAGCGCTTACCTTCAAGGGATTTGAGGCCACCACGGCCGCATCGGTCATGTACCTGTGCTTCTCGCTGCTCATCTCCTTCGTGCTGAACGGGGTGAACGGCAAGCTGCGCAGCACCGGCAAGACCAACCGGACCATCCCCGTCCTCTTTGTCACCTCGCTGGCCTGGCCCTTCGCCTCGGCTAGCCGTGCGCTCTTCAACCCCGTGGGCCGTTTCCTGCGGGCACGACGCCGCCGTCTGGCCACCGGCACCTATGTTTCCGCGGAACGGGCCGCCATGATGGCCATGCTCCGCCGCAGCAAGCAGGCAATCATTCTCACGGGCAGAATCGCCTTCCTCGGCCTGCTGGCCGCCTGCCTGTACGTGGTCGTACGGGGACTCATCACCTTCGACTGGGCCGCCATCAGTCACGAGTTCTCCACCCTGCTCATCTGGCAGTTCCCGCATGAAGAGACGGATCCCTTCCTCGGCATGGGCGGCTTCACCCTCAGCTTCCTCATTGCCGTGGTCGCCATCGCCGCCAGCTTCCTCATCGGACTGGTCGTGGGTCTGGGCCGTTGCTCCGACAATCGCGTCTTCCGCATTCCCAGCCTGCTCTACATCGAGCTCATCCGCGGCAACCCGCTGATTATCGTCATCTACTGGGTCTACTTCCTGATTCCGGTCATCTTCAATACCATATTCAACACGGTGTGGTCCGCCTCCATTGCCCTGACCCTGTTCACCGCGGCCTACCTTGCGGAAATCGTCCGTGGCGGCATCCAGAACATCCCGCCCGGACAGGTCGAGGCGGCCACCGCCTCCGGCCTCTCCTACTGGCAGACCATGCGCAAGATCATCCTGCCGCAGGCCCTGAAGCAGATGATTCCGCCCATCGTGGGCCTGTTCATCGCCATCTTCAAGGATACCTCGCTGGTCTCCATCCTCGGCGTCATGGAGCTGACCTCCGTGGCCAAGGCCGTGGACAACCGGCTGATGGTGAACTCCATGGAGATATGGACGGTCGCCGCCCTGCTCTACTTCATCCCCTGCTTCCTCATGTCGAAATACGCGACATCACTGGAGCGGAAGCTCAGCCCGGAAAAGACCAACCTCAAGATGTAATGAAAGCCCCTGCCGCACCGGCAGGGGCTTTTTCTTGACATGACGAACAGTTACAGCCATTGCACTTGATACAAAACATGTTATGCTCAGTCAGGAGAGCACCATGAAGTACAGCGCTGTCTCCATCGCCCTGGCACTTGTCAGCACCATCCTGATCCTGTTTTCCGCAGGAAACAGCGCTGCGCAACGCCCTCTCGTGGTCATCTGCGACCTCTGGCCCCCCTACGAATTCGAGAAAGATGGCCGGATGACGGGCTTCGCCACCGAGGTTATCGAACGCGCCATGCAGCGGGCGGGGATCCCCCACACCCAGATCAAGGGATACATCTGGCGAAGGGCCATGGAAATTTTCAGCGCCGGGCAGGCGGACGTGCTCTTCGCGGGAAACCGCACCCCGGAACGCGAACGAATAGCCTTCTTCCCCGCCGTCCCCCTTGTGGAATCCACGTGGGGGCTCTGGACCCGGGATACCGCCATCAGCTCCCTTGACGATCTGAAGGGAAAACGCATCGGCGTTGTCACGGGGTACAGCTACACACCGGCGTTCTGGGACTACATCCACACCCACTGCCTTGTTGAGGCAGTGCACTCAGACAAGCTCAACTTCCGCAAGCTGGAGCAGGGACGCCTCTTTGCCGTTGCGGCCGATATGGGCAACGGTTCCTTTCTCGCCCGGGAAATGGGCGCTTCCAGTCTGCGTCCCAATGCCGCTCCGGTCATCAAGTCCGAAGGACTGTATGCCCTCTTCAATCGCAAGACGGTTCCGGAATCGGTTGTCATGGCCTTTTCCGCCGCGCTGCAACAAATGCGGACGACCCCCGAATACCGTCGCATCTATGCGCGGTACTTTTCCACTTCTCCCTACTCCGTGCCCGACAGATAGCCGGCAAGGGCACGCCGCAGCATGTCGTTCGGCTGTTGGTTCAATGGCAGCGCTCACGCCTAAGCGAACAGCGGAAACCCATCAGCCCTGCCGGGCAACATCCTCGATAAGACGCACGGTTCCTGGCAGGAGGGTCTGCAGGCAGTAGCGGTCCAGCATGGTCTGACGCGCGGCGCGGCGCATGGCATGCAGATCGCCCGGGGCAGCCAAGGCGGTACAGACCGCACGGGCAATGGCATCCGGCGCAAAGAAATCCACCAGCAGCCCGTTCTCCCCATGGCGTACCACCTCCTGAACCGGAGGCGTGGCCGAGGCGATAAGCGGGACACCGCAGCTCATGGCCTCCAGCATGGACCAGGAAAGGACAAAGGGCCGGGTAAGGTACACATGGGCCTTGGAGTGCTGCAGGACCTGCCGGTACTGCCCGTACGGCAGCCCGCCCGTGAAGTGCACCCGGTCCATGCCCGGCGTCCCCCGCAGCCGCTCGAGCATGACGGATTTCCACGAGCCTCCTTCGGCCGGGGCCTTGCCGTAGCAGACCCGATCCTCTCCCACAATGACCACGTGCGCATCCGGACGGGCGTCCAGAATGGCGGGCAGCGCTTCCATGAACTGCGGAAATCCCCGGTAGGGTTCCAGGCCGCGGGTGGCGTAGGTCACCACCTCATGCACTCCGGAAAGATCCAGCCCCGGCAGCACAAGCCCCCGCGCCGTGTCCTTCTCGCTCAAGGGGACAAAGAAATCCGTATCCACACCGTCATGCCGGACGTGCAGCTTGCCTGCAAATTCTGTCGGGAACTGATCGGCCTGCCATTGCGTGGGAGTCATCCCTGCCCTGCATGCGGCAAGGTCGTTCAAAATGACTGCGTTGCGGGCACGCAGGGACAGACGATGCGCCTCGCTGATGGGCGCTGACGGATCAAACCGAATGTCCGCGCCCTCCGCGTCATAGAACCATTCGAAATACCCCAGAAAGGGGGTTTTGGGCAGGGCATCGCGCACATACATGGTTGCCCCCCATCCTGAATGGCCCACCACCACATCCGGCACGAACCCGGCTTCCGCAAGCTTGCGGCACAGCACGTAGCCGGCCTCTCCCTGCGCGACGGCCTGCTCGTAAAACCGGGCCAGCTTGTGACCGGTCTCCGGGGGCGAAAAACGCGTGCCGAACTGCACCTTGCGCACACGCGGAATCTTCCACTCAGGGCGCAGGTTGGTACAGGCGAATACGACCTCGTTTTCCGTATTCCGGGCCAGAGCAGCCGCCGCATGCCGAAACTGGGCGGGAAAATTGGGATGCATGAAGAGGATACGCATGGGCCGTATCTACAACACTTCTGGCCGGTTGTCTCCAAGATGCACGCAAAAGGGCCGGAGCAGTAGCACTCCGGCCCGGGGAAGCATTGAGAAGCAGCCTCTGTGCTAGAAGGTCACGGTAACAGCAGAAGACACACGCTGCGCCTTGGCCTTGGCCTCTTCGATGGAGTCTGCCAGAGCCAGCGCCACGCCGAGGCGGCGCTTGCCCTGTACCTCGGCCTTGCCGAAAAAGAGCAGCTGGGTTTCCGGCTCCCTGAGCGCCTCATCCAGATTGCCGAAGGTGGGACCGGTGGCGTTGCCTTCCACAAGCACCACGCTGGAGGCGGCAGGACCGCGCTGGGTGATGGCGGGAACAGGCAGGCCGAGAATGGCCCGGGCGTGCAGGGCAAATTCGCTGAGGTTCTGGGAGATCACGGTCACAAGACCGGTGTCGTGCGGACGCGGGGATACCTCGCTGAAGATCACCTCGTCCCCCTTGATAAAGAGCTCGACGCCGAAGATACCGTAGCCGCCCAGCGCATCCGTGATGGCTTTGGCAACCCTGCGGGACTCTTCCAGAGCCTTGGCACTCATGGGTTGCGGCTGCCAGGAAAGACGGTAGTCCCCATCCACCTGCAGATGGCCGATGGGATCGCAATAGCTGGTGCCGCCCACGTGGCGCACGGTCAGCTGGGTGATTTCATAATCAAAGGAAACAAATCCCTCCACGATGACCCGTCCGCTGCCTGTCCGGCCGCCTTCCTGCGAGTAGGCCCATGCCTTGGCAATATCCGCCTCGCTCTTGACGGTGCTCTGCCCCTTGCCGGAGGAACTCATGACCGGCTTGACCACGCAGGGCAGGCCGATTTCGGCCACGGCGGCGCGGTATTCCTCTTCGGTATCGGCAAAACGGTAGGGGGAGGTCGGCAGACCAAGCTCCTCGGCGGCCAGCCTGCGAATGCCTTCGCGGTTCATGGTCAGGCGAGCTGCACGGGCGGTGGGCACCACGGTATAGCCTTCCTTCTCCAGCTCCACCAAGGTGTCCGTGGCAATGGCTTCAATCTCCGGCACGATGAAATCGGGCTTTTCCGTCTCCACCACACGGCGCAGTGCGGCACCGTCCAGCATGTTGATGGGATAGGATCGATGCGCCACCTGCATGGCGGGCGCGTTGTCGTAGCGGTCCACGGCAATCACTTCAACACCGAGACGCATTGCCTCGATGGCGACTTCCTTGCCCAGCTCGCCGGAGCCGAGCAGCATGAGTTTGGTCGCAGACGGGGTAAGAGGGGTTCCGATGGAAGCCATGGGTTCGCTCCTGATGCGGTAAGATGGTTGGTTGCTGATGGTCTGAATATTCAGGCGCAGGACGCCTGCCGCCGTTTTGCACATACCGCACGGGAATGCAAGGAACAATTGCCCTGCTCTCCCTGCGTGCCGTACTGCCGACTACTCATAAGCATCGCCGAGAATGATGCCCGTAAATGTCTGGTTCACATGCAGCGAGTCCACCTGCTCGCCATACGTATGAAAACCCACATATTCCATGCGGTCCAGTACCTGACGGACCTGTTGGGTCAGGCCTCCGGCCTCCACCTCAAGCCTGCGGTGCACGCATTCGCATCCGATGAGCAGCCGGGGGCGCGGCACCGCCACAAGACTGTCGTAGAGGGCGTTCTCCAGATTGGCGACAATGTCGTTCCCCGTTCCCAGATACAGGGACAGCCCCTGATCAATGGCGCTGTTGAACACCAGTGCGCCATCGGAGGTGGCGGTACGCAGGGCGCGAACATAGTTGCGTCCCCCAAGCCTGAGAATAAGCGGATGCAGGGAGAACAGTTCGGCATCCAGTTCCTCTTCCCGCACCCCCAGCGCTTCGGCATACACCTCTGCGGCGCGACGGCCGTCCATGGTGAACACGGTCCGGCTGTCCGGATCGGCGGAGGTAATCTCGAACCGCCTGTCCGAACGGATGAAATGCTGTGTCTGCAGCACGGTAAAGGGCAGGGACGTCTCGAACAGCGCCAGCACGGCAGCGTCGGAGAGAAAGGTTCCCTGATGGTAGACGGAAGTCCGATTCAGCCGCAGATCATCCCCGGCCGATCCTCCGACAATGGGCACGCATCCGAAGGCCCCCTGAAGAGCGGCGATCATCCGTTCCTCGGACATGCGCAGCCCGTCCACCAGAAAAAGTCCGAACATGGATTCAGACACAAGTTGCCCCCCGGCGGTCTGTGCTGCCAAAGCCGAAGCCGCCACGCCGGCATCCGCGGCCGTAAATGTGGACAGCGACGTGAAGAGCCTGGTGTGCACCCGGAGCCTGTCGGAACGGATGCTGGCGGCCACGATGGAACCGTTGCGGTATCCGTGCCCGCTGACGAACTCTCCGGCGGAGGTGCAGCCGACTACCGGACAGGAAAACGCCTTGTCCAGCGCAGAGCCCAACGCCTCCAGATCATAGCGTGAGGACGCGAAGAAGAGCACCACGGCCATGTCCGGCTGCGCAATGGCGTTCACAAGCTCGGCAACGGCGTCGGCAACGCCGGTGCGATCTGTCACGCCCGTTCTTACTGAAATAGCCGTCACAGTACCCCTCCCAAAAAAATAAGCCACACTGCAGCGGAACCCGCAAAGCTTACACCAGGCTGCCTGGGAAATCCAGATGGCTCCCGCGCCCATTCCGGGTTCCCCGCACCCGTGCGCCGACAGCCTCCCGCGATGTCCAGCCATCTTCCGGACAGGCAGGCACGTTTACAACTCCTGACAATATCAGTACATTGCATCAACTAACGGACAGACGGACAGGTACATGGCATACATCCCCTCAGAACGCATACTGCTCGTGGAAGACGACCCGGCCTTCGGCACCATGCTGAATGAGGCGCTGGATGCCAAGGGCTATGCCGTGCACCGGGTTTCCCGTGCCGAGGAAGGGCTGGAATGCCTCCGGTCCGAACGGTTCGACCTCATTCTCACCGACGTGAAACTCCCCGGCATGACCGGTCTGGAAGCCATTCCCCACTACAAGCAGAGCGCTCCCGAGTCGGACATCATTGTCATGACCGCATTCTCCACCAAGGAGATGGCGGTAGAGGCCGTGCGTCAGGGGGCCTACGACTTCTTCTCCAAGCCGTTCAGCCTGAGCGAGCTGGAGATCGTGGTGCGGCGCTGCATGGAAAAGCGCCAGCTGCAGAAAAAGCTCGCCCAGCTGCGCTCCACCCTGCTGAGCAGCGGCCCGGCAGCAAGCATCATCGGCGAAAGCGCCGCCATCCGCGAGGTCAAGGAGCGCGTGGAGCGCATTGCCCCGCTGGAGACTACGGTGCTCATCCTCGGCGAATCCGGAACCGGCAAGGAGCTGATCTCGGACACCGTGCACGCCCTCTCCCCCCGCGCCGGCAACCCTTTCATCCGGGTCAACTGCGCGGCCATTCCCGAGAACCTCTTTGAAAACGAACTGTTCGGCCATGAGCGGGGCGCTTTTACCGGCGCGGCGCAGCAGCAGGCAGGCAAGTTTGAAATGGCGGAACGGGGCACCATCCTGTTGGATGAAATCGGAGACATGCCCCTTTCCATTCAGCCCAAGCTGCTCCGCGTGGTGGAACAGAAACAGGTGGAGCGCCTCGGCGGACGCAAGCCCATCTCCCTGGATGTGCGCATCATCGCGGCCACCAACCAGCCGCTGGAAAACCTCATCCGTGAAAAGCGGTTCCGCGAAGATCTCTACTACCGTCTCAACGTGGCGGTCATTGAGCTGCCCCCCCTGCGCAACCGCCGTGAGGACATCCCCCTGCTGGCGCAACACTTCCTAAACCGGATACGCCGCCAATTGGCTCTGGATGTGGACGGATTCACCCCCGCAGCCTCGCATGCCCTGCAGCAGTATGACTGGCCGGGCAATGTGCGCCAGCTGGCCAATGTGCTCGAGGGACTCGCCATCAGCGCGGCCCCCGGGCTCATAGAAGAGCGGCATGTCCTGCGTGCGCTGGGCAGGGTCTCGTCCTCCGGCACGGGAGAGGCAACACCGGCGCACGGTACGCCCCAATTTCCCATCAACCTGAAGGACGCCATGGCCGAGACCGAGCGTACCCTCATCATCAACGCCCTGCGCCAGACCCAGGGCAACCAGAAGGCCGCTGCAGCCCTGCTCTGCCTCAATCCCAAGAACCTGTGGGCCAAGATGCAGAAGCATGCAATCAGCCTCCAGGATATAACAGCTCCGCTCTCATGATTCTATTTTTATTAGAACGAAATCCTCCTCACTCCCGATAGCCTCATTTCCCTCGAGTCATAGGGACGCAGGACCTTTCACCCACGCACCAAAAGTCTAGAAAATCCCTATACATCGCGCTTTCCCCTTTTCTAGTTTTTTTAGAAGATCATCCCTCCCGCTCCCGAATGTGTGGCAGACTGTACGTTTGCCGCCATTTGGCATGCTCGCCCCGGCGGCGCCGTTCTATTTTTTATAGAACACATTGCGCTTCCGGCCAGCCGAACGCCCCCTTGTCTGCTCCCCTCATTCCTTTGCCATCTCCATAGTGAAGAATTACATCCTGCAAATTCAATATGTTAACCATAAAAACGTGAAGCTGTGCAGGATTTGGCACACCACTTGCCCTAGTGGGGTCGTGCAGCTTCGATAGGCAGTCAAACAAAACAAACGTCAATCCCCAAATTCTAAGGAGAACCCCAATGCGTACCATCATGAATTTCATCCGTGAAGAAGAAGGCGCCACCGCTCTGGAATACGGTCTGCTCGCAGCCCTGATCGCCGGTGCCATCGTTACCATCGTCGGCACCCTGGGTACCACGATCAATGATGTTTTCACCACGCTGAGCAACAAGATGTCCGGCGCAGCCTCCACCGGCAGCTAACCAACGGTCGTTCTTCACGCGATATTACGCCTGATCGCAGCGTGAAACGCTCGACGGGACCGGGAACCCCCGACCCCGGTCCCGTCAATCATTTTCAAGGGCATTTTCAAGGGAAAGGAAACACCATGCAGAGCTACCTGAACATCCTGCTCGCCGCCATCCTGCTCACAGCCGTATTCACGGATCTGCGGGGACAGCGCATTCCCAACTGGCTCACCTTTCCCGCCATGGCATTCGCTCTGATCTTTCATGGCACAACCCAGGGTCTGGACGGGCTGCTGTTCAGCCTTGCCGGCCTGGCCCTCGGTTGTGGCGTGATGCTTCTCCCCTATCTCTTCGGAGCCATGGGAGCCGGCGACGTCAAGCTCATGATGGCCACCGGCGCCTTCCTCGGGGCCTCGGCCACCTTCCAGGCCTTCATTCTCACCAGCCTCATCGGCGGGGTATACGCCCTGGCAATGCTGGTGCGCCACAAGGGAGCCGTACGACGCATCTTCGGCGCCCTGTGCGACTCGGCCAGCCTGCTTCTCGCCACCCGGCGCTTCGCCTACGTACGCCAGACGGATGACCGGAAAATGCCCAGGCTCTGCTACGGCGTGGCCATTGCAGCCGGAACGCTTGGCGCCATGTACATGACCTACGGCCCCGCCGGGTTCATCCCCGCAGGGTGGGTATAACCAGCAGCATTTCCGGGGGGAACCATGCGCGCTTCGACCATTCTTCCCATAGCCCTCGGCCTTGTCCTGTCCCTGGCGGCAGGCTTCATGGTCTTCATCTGGATGCAGGGCAGTCAGCAGAAACCCGTGGCCACCCCCTCCACTGTGGAGATCATTGTGGCCGCCCGTGACATCGCCAAGGGCAGCAAGCTGACCGAAGCCGATCTCAAGACGGCATCCTTCCTGCCGGCAACCATTCCCGGCGGCACCTTCAATACCCCGCAAGGACTCATCGGCCGCGTGGTGGCCACCCCGGTCGCCGCTGGCGAAATGCTCACGAACGGACGCCTGCTGGACGATTCGCTCCAGTACGGCGGCGTCTCTACCCTGATCACTCCCGGCATGCGGGCCATTGCCGTCAAGGGCAATCAGATCCTCGGCATTGCCGGGTTCATCCGCCCCGGCAACCGGGTGGACGTGCTGGTCACCATTGAGGACGAACGCCGCACCAAGGACAAGTCCGTTAGCAAGACCGTTCTGGAAAACATCCGGGTCATCGCCACCGGCACCGAGCTTGAGCAGAAGGGAGACGACAAGAAGACGTCCTCCGTGGACGTCTACACCCTGGAACTGCTTCCGCATGATGCCGAAAAGCTGTCCCTGGCGGCGACCCGGGGCACTCTCCACTTTGCCCTGCGCAATCCGGCCGATGGCGAAGCCATCAAGACCCCGGGGACCAACGTGCCGGAAACCCTCGCCTCACTGACGCCTGCACGCAAGAAGGTTGCAGTACGCCCCGCGAAGGTTGTGGAAGTCATAACGGGAACGGAGCGGAAGCACATGAGGTTCGCACAATGAGACATTTTCTCCGTATTCTGCCGCTCGTGACGGCACTGCTGCTGTGCGCCTCCATGCTTCAGGCGGCACAAAACATCATTCCCGGAACCATTGAGGTGGTAAAGGGCAAGTCCACGGTTCTGGAACTGACGATCCCGGCCACCCGCGTCTCCATCGCGGACCCGAAGACCGCGGACATCGTGCTCCTTTCCCCCCGGCAGATCTATGTCACGGGCAAGGCCCCAGGTGTGACCAGCCTGACCATGTGGGGAGCCGACGGTGCGCTCTCCGGCGTGTACGACATCCGCGTCACGGCCGATCTTGCCCATCTCAAGGAAATGCTGCACCGCATCATGCCCGGTGAGCAGGATATCCGGGTCATGGGCACGGGGGAGAACATCTCCCTGTCCGGTACGGTCTCCAGCGCCGCCAGCCTGTCCACCGCCCTGGAGCTTGCCGAGGTCTTCGCCCCCAAGAAGGTGACCAACCTGCTCAGCGTGGGCGGCGTGCACCAGGTAATGCTGGAGGTAAAGATCGCGGAAATGCACAGGACCGTGCTGAACCGCATGGGCATTGACCTTGCGTATGCCTGGAAGGACGGCTTCGCCTACAGCATGCTCAGCAGCCTCTTCACCCTGACCCCGCAGAACGGCGTGGTGGGCATGAGCAGTTCGTCCGCCCTGCTCAGCGACACCACCAACGGCCTGTTCAGCCTCACCTCGGGCCAGACCAACCTGACCGGCTTTCTGGATGTGCTCAAACAGAACGGGCTGGTCAAGGTGCTGGCGGAACCCACGCTCATCTGCCGCAGCGGCGAAGATGCCCAGTTCCTCGCCGGCGGTGAAATTCCCGTCCCCATTCCGCAGGGGCTGGGAACGGTGGGCATAGAATACAAGCAGTATGGTGTGCAGCTCGTCTTCACGCCTGCCGTGATATCGGGCGACCGCATCAGCCTGCGCGTCTTCCCCGAGGTTTCCGAGCTGGACTACTCCAACGCCATCGAAATTTCCGGCATCACCATCCCCGCACTCACGACGCGCAGAGCCTCCACCGTGGTGGAGCTGGGCGACGGACAGAGCTTCGCCATTGCGGGCCTGCTGCACAATCAGGTGCGGGAGAACATGAACAAGTATCCCGGTCTGGGCGATATTCCCGTTCTGGGCACCCTGTTCCGGTCCAGCGAGTTCAAGAAGCAGGAGACCGAACTGGTCATCATCGTCACGCCCCACCTGACCAAGCCGCTGGATGTGGCCCAACAGAAGCTGCCCACCGATACCTTTGTGGAGCCCACGAGCATGGATTTCTTCTTTCACGGCAAGATGGAAGGCGATGCCCCTGCTGCCGCAGCCCGTATCCAGCCCGCCAGCGCCGCGGGGCAAACCCCGAAACAGCCTTCCTCCGGCATGGAAGGCGAATTCGGCCACATAATTCCCCAATAGGAAACGGTGACACGTCATGCAACGCCTAACCACCCCCATAGTGTGCGCGCTTCTGCTCCTGCTGGCCGGCTGCAGCACCACCCGCGACTGGAACAAGCCCCTCGGCCAGCACGGGTTCGAAACGGAACTCGGAGACGCCTACCATACGCAGCTCGAGGCCCAGAAATTCAACCCCGTTCCCGCCACGGGAACCCCGGTGGTGGGCATGAACGGCAAGCTGACCAAGCGCGCCATCGACACCTACCAGAACCCCACCCCTGAGGATAAGGGACCGAGTTTCAACGAAGTGATCCAGTTCCTCATGAAAGACAAGTAGTCGCCCCAAGGCGGCCCAGGATTCATACATTTCGGGAGACAAACCATGAACGCCGTACCCATCCACTTCAATCTGCTGAACAGGCAGGCCGTCGCCCCCTTTGCCGCACTGGTGCAGGGCGACCCCCGGTTCCGCGTGATCCTGCCCGATTCCGGCGAAGCGACCTCCGTCGCCGGTCTGGTCGTGCTGGAAGTGGGCGGTGCGCAGCATGTTCCCGCCATAGCGGCTCTGCTGGCCGATCCCGCCGTCACGGAAGTCTTTGTCATCGGCCCTGCGCAGGATGCCGGGCTGATCCTTGACGTGATGCGGGCCGGGGCCACCGAATATCTTCCCGTGCCGATCAAGGTTTCGGAATTCCGAGCCGCCCTTGAACGCTTTGTCGCCCGTCACACCCGCCCCCAGCCACGCAGAGCCCAGCAGCCCTCCGCGCAGCCGGTGCAGGCCGGACGCATTGTTCACCTTATCGGTGGCAAGCAGGGAACGGGCGTGACCACGCTGGCAACCAATCTCGGCGTGGAAGCCTCCCTGCTCACGGATACCCGTCCGGCAGCACTTGTGGACATGCGCCAGCCGCAGGGCGAGGTGCCTCTCTTTCTGGACGTGCACTACACGCACACATGGGCAGCCGCCACCCACAACGCCCACCGGCTGGACGATACCTTCATGCAGAGCCTGATGGTACGCCACGCCTCAGGGCTGGACATCCTTGCCGCCCCGGACCGTTCGGAAGACACGGGATCCGCAGCCCCTCAGGCAGTGGCCACCATGCTGCAGATACTGCGCACCCTCTACTCGACCATCTTCGTGGACGGCAGCCCCTTCATTGACGAGATGGCCCTTGCCGCCATGCGTGAAGCGGACATCGTGCTCATGGTCACGGAACTCTCCCTCCCCTGCCTCGCCAACACCCGCCGCCTGCTGGAAACACTGGACAGCGTGGACCCGGACATTGCGGACAAGGTGCAGGTCATCGTGAACCGCTACACCACCAAGGCCGGCGTCACCATCGGTGAAGCTGAGGAACTGCTCGGCCGTTCCGTAGCCTGGAAGGTAGACGAGGACTACATCGCCGCCATCAGTTCCATCAATCAGGGAGCGCCGCTGCGGGATACCGCGCCCAAATCTCCCCTGACCCGCAACATCGCCAAGCTGGCCACCACCTTTGCCCGGACGGAAACCGTGCAGAAGCCCACCGCCGGTCTGCTCGGAAAACTGTTCCGGAACAGGACCGAAGCCGCTGACAATGACCTCACGCCTGCAGCACAAACCGTAACCAAACGGAGCAGCACCGTTGCACGGAATGGCGAAACGCCTGAATCCCAGATACCCATGCACGTCCTGCAGGGCGCCGGAGGCTAGTCATGTCCTTGCTCGCCAGACTCAATCGCACCACCCGCCGCACCGCACCGGAAGCGAACCTCCTGCAGGACGACGGATTCCTCCTGCTTGCTGAGGAATCCGCAGCGCCTGTAACAGAGCAGCCCTCCATGTCCCTGGCGGACACCCTGTTCATGGCTGAAGGACTCCCGGGAGAAGAACAGGCACGCGAAACGTTCCGGGACGAATCTGAACCAGGGTTCGCCCAGCGTTGCAGGGGCTCCGAGCAGCGCAGAGCGGCAGAGCCTTTCCAGCTGGATTCAGGCGACGGCATTGCCGCCCTTGACCTGCACGCCGACGCCGGGGAG
>QKEJ01000080.1 GCA_003252375.1 Halodesulfovibrio sp. | reverse complement strand
CAAGGACGAAAACTAAAAGTTATGGAAGTTCAGCCTCGCGGTATCCATTTGCGCTACTAGCAAACTCGCGAATATAGCTTATGAATTTGAAGCTCACCTCAAGGTGAGCTTTTGTTTTTTCTTGTTTTGACGGTGAGACGCTCTCCTGGCACACGCGGATGGCACACATTGGCGCAATCAATTTTCACCATATGAGTATACAAACACGATTCCATTTTTTTGAATTCAACTAAATGGTTGCCTGCATCCCCCCTTACCGCAACAGCAGCAAAATCCCCCGAATCACAAACGCGATTCGGGGGATTATAATTTTGCCATTGCCTGCGGCGGAAGCCAACGCCCAGAAACGCTATCAGCGCAGGAAAACCGGACAGAGGACGAACAAGCTATTGCCCCTTGTTCTCCAGAGCCCAAGTCATAAGCACCAGCTTTTCACCACAAGCCTTCGCGCGACGATAATGGAGATAGACAGGAAGAAACCCCGCAATGCCAGCACCAAGCAAAGCAAGCGTACGTGTATGCAGACCGCTCTGCTGCAGCTCCATCCCCCCTGCTCCCAAGAACAGCATGGCAGCAACTGCAAAAGCCACGACCCAATAGCCGGGCTCACGCGCGCTCGCCAGCGCCTCCTTCTGCTGCATGAAGGCATGCCTCAAACGATCCGCATCCCAAGTATCATACGGATTACGCCCGGCATTCCAGACTTCATATGAATTGTGACCTGCCTGACAGGGGTCCATGGCTACTCCTTGCTACAACGCGGCATGCAAAAGGCCCTGGCATTGTGCCCAGCGGCAACGGAATGCACATCATTCCGTGAGATATCTAGAACGAAAAGGTTTTGGCCTCTTCCGCAATGTCTATCAGCGCCACGCCCGTGCTGATCGCAAATCCCTTGGGCAAGTCATCCTCGCCGATCATGCGGGTGGCTGCGCACGGCTTGCACACCAAAATCTTCCCCTTCTCCTGTATCACCTGCAGATACGGCAGCAACGCATCACCGGTAGGACACTTCACCCGCTCGGACATGCCAAGATTAGTAAAGTACACGGCATCATCAACAAGAAACACGGTAACATCATGCCCCTTTTCAACTGCAATCTTTGCAAGCTGAAAACACCGGACGGCGCGGGTTGCATCTTCAGGGCCACGGGACAGGACGAACAGGAACTTGCGCATGACAAAAACTCCTCACTTCTGTTTGATAGGGCAGAGATCATCCTGGTCGTTAGTAAACAACCACATACAAACAAGCAACCCTCTCCCACAAAAGAGACCTCAAACCAGCGGGCAAGGTGGCACGTCAGAGGCATTCGGCCATCAAAAAAACCACCCGAACATGCATCAGGTGGTACTCCTCATGAACAAGCCTCTAAGACAAGGCGCAACAGGCAGAAGGCAGCCCCAGCCCTTCCGCTACTGAAACACGGCCTGCTTTTCAATTCCTGCAGGCAGCGTCAACCCGAACCGCTTCAGCTGCTTTCTGTTGAAGTAGAACCGTCCCTCCTCGTCCATGAAGGCGGGCGGCACTCTCGGGCTGAGACTCTCAAGAATGTCTCTGGCAAGCTGGGCTGCCCGGCTGCCATGCGTTTCACCAAAAATCACGAACGCACCAACCACCCCATCATCACCAACCGCGTAATCCTGATAGGCAAACACCGGCACAGGACTGTTGGCCGATGTCCAGCGCACAACGGCCTCCACATCCACCGAGGCACCGTCCTCGTTCTTCAGCGAATGATACAGGGGCATGGTGATAAAATCGACGTCAGCGGCCCCCAGCACGGCCTGCTGCCACCTGGCCCAACTGCCGACGCTCTTGTAGTCGACCCGCACGCCATCAATGAGCACATTCTCCCAATTCCCGAACGTACCAGCCACAATGGCCCTTGCAGTGGGGCTTTCATCCATAAGCACGAGAGCCCGCGTGGCAGTGGGCATGATGTCCTTCAGATGCCGAATCCACGAAAAGAGCGGAACCCGTTCCAGCAGGCCGGTCACGTTGTCGGGAATGGAGGCAAAGTATTTGCGGGGATTGTCGTTGATGCCGAAGAAGACAACGGGCGTACCGGTCCTGGCTATTTTCGGCCCGAGCAGACGCAGGGCGTTGTCGTCCCCCAGCATGACCAGATCGGGATGGAACCGGACAAAAACCTCCATGGCGGCCTCGGTCCTGTTCTGAAACTGAGACTCGGGAATTCTCTTGGTGTCCAGATAGACCGTTTCAAGAGCGTAGTCGCTTGCAAAAACAGAAGCAATTCCACGATCGCATTGCTGCACCCACGACAGCCCCCTATGGTAACTGTGCACTACAAGTATTCTGCCACGTGCAGCATGTGCGTTGCATCCCAGAAGCACACTGCACAAAAGCACCACACACATCATGCCATACTTCATTAACAGACCCCTTTCAAAGAGTACCTGCTACATAGCAACACCTATGGGGTAATGAAAGTATTATTTAAAGATCACGTGCAAGCCCCAATTCCACAGGCACGCCCCCTCTGATCACTACCACATCAACACCACCGACTCTCGGCATACAGGATGCCCCCTCCCTTCGCGTTGTTGCACCATCCCCTCTCATATCCCCTACATATCCGACAGCAACGCCCACAAACACTATCCCCCACATCCGATCAGATATGGGGGATAGCGACAGAACACTCATTGGCCGAAGATCGCCCTATTCCTTCTGCCCTGTGCCTTCCCGCACTCTCTGCTGTTCGCGCTCTCGCTCCTGTTCCTGCAGATGTTCCTGCGTGCGCTCCTGTTCGCGTTCACGCTCACGCACCTGTTCCTGTGTACGGTCACGCTCACGCTCGTGCGTACCAGACGTATCGGACGATGCGCCTCCGCTACCGCTCCCTCCGCCACCACCGCCGCCACCTCCTCCGCCACCGCCGCCACCGCCGCCACCGCCGCCACCGCCGCCGGATTTCCCGGCGTACACCAAGCCGACAGGAACACCGGCACACACAGAGGCGAGCAAGGCAAGCTGCTTCAGAACGGCACGTCGAACAAGGACACTCATAGCATTTCCTCCTCTCTTCAAGGGACACGGGATGCCATCCACCCCACGGGCAGATAGCTCTTCACACACTATGAGAAAACCCAATCTTACCGTCAATGCTAATCATCCCTGCCCAATTCTACGCCAGATGCCCCCCCACAAAGCACGATCCCCCCATGCCCTTGCGGGCATGGGGGGATACAAAATCCGTCAACGGCACAAACCGTTCAAGGCAACAAAATGGCGAAACTACTTCTCGGCCTTCTTGTCAGCCTTTTTGGCAGCAGCCTTCTTGCCGCGGCTTTCCACTTTCTCCCAAATCTTCATGGAAGCCATCTTTTCCTTGCGCTGCTTGGCAAGGCTTTTACACACAAGTGCCGTTCCCTTCTTGTAGCCGTGCTTTTCACGGTATTCATTAGGGGTAAGACCGTGTGTGGCAAGATGCTTCTTGCCAAGAATCTTGAAGGACTTGCCGCACTCCACACAAATAATGGAGTTCTGCTTGATAGCCTTCTTGGGATCATATGCGGGACCTTCCGCTTCTTCTTCCGCAGCCGCATCAGCAGCATCGGACGAGGACAGCTTGGCCAGACCGTCAGCAAGCTCCTTGACCATAGCGATCATTTCAGCAGGGGTCATCTGCTTAACGCCAGCCTGAGCCTGAACCATGGCCATTGCCTGGTCAAAAAAGGAATTTGAATTCATATGGCACCTCTTTAGGGGTTGATTGCTGCAGCTATCTAAACACATTGTTCGACAATGTACATAGAAAAAATGTAAAATAGAGATAAATATATGTATACACATTGGACAGCATCACAAAAAGACCAGATTTCCATCCAACGCAGCCCCTTGAATACTTAGCGAAATCAACTTGAAGTCAATGTTTACACACCTCCAAATAGAATGAGTCACCCCGGGCCCATTTGATACATTCTGCGACTACATACCGAGACCATGTGCAGAAAACTGCATATGCGTCACGACTCACCGCACCCAAGGAAAAACATTCTATATACACGCTGAAACTCTACCCCAGCAGGGTACTTGAGCATTCCCAGGGAGAGGCTCCCGCTACTTGTGTTCATGGCCATCCATAACCACGAATACATATGCATTTCCCAAAACCTCATCCACTTTGTGATTATCGGCACATGCACACATCACTCCTGTATCCGAGGCCTGTCTCACCACACCATACTGAAAAACGCACCGCGATTACGAAGAAATCCCATGCGCCCCGACCGTCTCCAGAGGCGATGAAATATGGAGTTTACGCATGTTTCCCCTTTGCCTTTCGAATTTCGGCGTGCTAGAAGACGGACATGTCGAGCGGGCATTCCAGCCCGCCACAGCACCTTGCGGAATACCTGCCACTTGTTCCGGCTGGGTGCCACAAATCGAAGAGGAATTTGCCGGGAGTCGGACAGTGTCAGGGCTCCCTGTTTTATTTGACGGACGCTCTTTCCCTAACCGGAAACCGTACGGATGGACCCCGCACGCATACGTCTCCGCCCCCCTTCACAGGGCCGTGTGTGAAATGTATACGGACAACAGTATTCACTGAAACCGACTTGCCAATTCGAGAGGAACGCACATGGTCGACCCAAGAGATGTAAACTACGTACTGGACTACTTGATTTCGGGAACCCGGAATTCGACGACACCGGGCAGCAAGAAGTCTTACAAGTTTAGCATCACGGACCTTGCTGAAGATTTGGATTACGACGAAGATGACGCCGCAAATATTCTGCAACACATCAATACCAGCACCAAGCTCTGGCCCGCGGACTTTGCCACCGCAGGCAAGAAGCTCGGCATTCCCAATGCCGCGCTGGACGATCTGAAAAAACTGCGCGGCTAGCCCCGCACGTTTGCCAAATACTGCAAGGCCCCCGAAGCATCGCTCCGGGGGCCTTGCTGCGTCTTCCCCCCTCTCTCGCGCCCTCATGTAACAGGGGCACACATTCCGTGCATGCGCCACAAAAAAGGGGCGCCCAAGGGCGCCCCACATTGCTCATGCATGAAGGAAACACCTATTTGGTGCGGCCTTCCTTCCAAGCCTGGATGAGCTTGTCGTAGTCGACGGTTTCACCCTGAGGCTTTTCATTGGCCAGCTTGGCCTTGGGAGAACCGGGCTGGTTCAGCCAGTAGGCTTCGTCCTTCACGGGATTCAGCTTGGGACCGCACTCGCCCAGAACGCCTGCGCGTTCGAGACGCTCGAGGATCTTGTCCTGTTCGCGGGCCAGGTTGTCCATGGCGGTGTCAACGGTGACTTCGCCGGCAACGGCTTCACCGATGTTCTGCCACCACAGCTGAGCCAGCTTGGGGTAGTCAGGCACGTTGGTGCCGGTGGGGGTCCAGGAAACGCGAGCGGGGCTGCGGTAGAACTCTACCAGGCCGCCCAGCTTGGGAGCGCGCTCGGTGAAGGACTTGTCGCGGATGTCGCTGTCGCGGATGGGGGTCAGCCCCACATGGGCCTTCTTCAGCGAGGTGGTCTTGGCCACGCAGAACTGGGCAAAGAGCCATGCAGCCTTGCGGCGGTCAACCGGGGTGCTCTTCAGCAGGGTCCAGGAACCGCAGTCCTGATACCCAAGCTTCTGGCCTTCTTCCCAGTAGGGGCCATGCGGGGAGGGAGCCATGCGCCACTTGGGGGTGCCGTCTGCATTCACAACAGGGGTACCCTCTTCAACCATGGAAGCGGTGAACGCGGTGTACCAGAAGATCTGCTGGGCCACGTTCCCCTTGGCCAGGCTGGGCAGGGACTGGTAGAAGTCCATGCCAAGAGCGCCGGGAGGTGCGTACTGACGCAGCCAATCCATGTACTTGCGCAGGGCGTACTTGGCGGCAGGGCCGTTGGTGGCGCCGCCACGGGTAACGCTGGCCCCAACGGGCTTGCAGCCGTCCACGCGGATGCCCCACTCGTCAACGGGCTTACCGTTGGGCAGGCCCTTGTCGCCGGCACCGGCCATGGAGAGCCATGCGTCGGTGAAGCGCCAGCCGAGGTCGGGAGCCTTCTTGCCGTAGTCCATGTGACCATAGATGGCCACGCCGTCAATTTCACGCACATGCTTGGTAAAGAACTCGGCGATGTCTTCATAGGCGGACCAGTTCACCGGAACGCCCAATTCATAGCCGTACTGTTCCTTGAAGGCCTTCTTCAGTTCAGGCTTCTGGAACCAGTCATAACGGAACCAGTAGAGGTTCGCGAACTGCTGGTCGGGCAGCTGATAGAGCTTGCCGTCAGGGCCGGTGGTGAAGGACTTGCCCATGAAGTCGTCGATGTCCAGCGTGGGCAGGGTCACGTCCTTGCCTTCGCCGGCCATCCAGTCGGTCAGGTTCACGACATGACCGGAACGGAAATGGGTGCCGATCAGGTCGGAGTCGTTGACATAGCCGTCAAAGACGTTCTCGCCGGACTGCATCTGAACCTGCAGCTTCTCGATGACGTCACCTTCCTGGATCAGGTCATGGGTGACCTTGATGCCGGTGATTTCATAGAAGGCCTTGGCCAGGACCTTGGATTCGTACTCATGCGTGGGAATGGTTTCGGAAACGACCTTGATCTCCATGCCGCGGAAGGGCTTGGCCGCATTGATGAACCATTCCATTTCCTTCATCTGTTCAGCCTTGCTCAGCGTGGAAGGCTGAAATTCCTTGTCGATCCATTTCTTTGCAGCAGCCTTGTAATCGGCATCGCCGGCGGCAACTCCGGCACCTGCAAAGCTCAGAAATGCTGTAACCAGCATTCCGACCATGAAAACACGCCTCAGCTTCATACATACCTCCGTGTTCGAGAATAGAGAACTCCTGTAACTCCATTGACCAGCGACAACCGCCGCTGACACACTCACCCCTATACGCGTACGCCGCATGCGCCGGGCACCCTAGCCCCAGCGCTGCACGGCGACAATAAAACCAACAGAAAGCACCGTGGCAACCCACACGGGAAAATCGGTCAGCCCCACCCAGGCAAGGTGGATGTAGGCACTACTGAGCAGCCCGATAAACAACCTGTCTCCGCGGGTCGTGACGATGGGGAGCACTCCCTTGCGCTCCACATTGGGCGATTTGATTTCCCATATGGTCATGCCGATGAGCATAAGCACAATTACCGTGAAAAAACCAGCGGTAACAGGGGTCCATGCCATCCATTCCATATTCATGTCCGGCTCCTTTACCTGTAAAGACTAAACCCGACCCAGGGCAAAGCCCTTGGCGAGATGATTACGCACAAACCAGATGACCAGCGCCCCGGGCACGATGGTCAGGATGCCCGCCGCGGCCAGCAGCCCCCAGTCCAGCCCCGTGGCACTCACGGTACGGGTCATGGTGGCGGCAATGGGCTTGGCGGCCGTGGTGGTAAGGGTTCGTGCCAGCAAGAGTTCCACCCAGCTGAACATGAAGCAGAAGAAGGCTGTAACGCCGATGCCTGCCCGGATAAGCGGAATGAACACCCGCACGAAGAAGCGCGGGAAGGAATAGCCGTCAATGAAGGCAGTCTCGTCAATCTCGCGCGGCACCCCGGACATGAAGCCTTCCAGAATCCACACCGCCAGCGGCACGTTGAACAGGCAGTGGGCAAGCGCCACGGCAATATGCGTGTCGATGAGGTTGAAGGTGGAATAGAGCTGGAAGAACGGCAGCAGGAAGACCGCGGGCGGAGCCATGCGGTTGGTGAGCAGCCAGAAGAAGACATGCTTGTCGCCGATGAAGCGGTACCGGGAGAAGGCGTAGGCCGCAGGCAGCGCCGTCAGCAGAGAGATGACCATGTTCATGGTCACATAGATGATGGAATTGATATACCCGGAATACCACGAAGGATCGCCGAATATCTTCATGTAGTTTTCAAAGGTGGGATGCTCCGGGTACATGGCCAGACTGCCGAGGATGTCCGCATTGGTACGCAGGGACATATTCAGCATCCAGTAGATGGGCAGGAACAGCACCATCAGGTAGAAGGCAAGGAGTATATAGCGCTTGCGTATCTTCATTGCTTGTCTCCCGTGCCCACGGCCTGCAGGGCCTGATAGAACAGCCAGCAGAACAGCAGGACAATGAGGAAGTAGATCAGAGAGAAGGCGGCTGCCGGACCAAGGTCAAACTGGCCCACCGCGACTTTGACCAGATAGATGGACAGGAACGTCGTGGAGTTGCCGGGCCCGCCCCCGGTCAGGACAAACGGCTCGGCGTAGATGAGGAAGCTGTCCATGAAGCGCAGCAGCAGTGCAATGGTCAGCACGCCGCGCATCTTGGGGAGCTGGATGTACCGGAAGATGGCCCATGAGGAAGCCCCGTCAATCTTGGCCGCCTGGTAATACACCTCGGGAATGGCACGCAGACCGGCGTAGGCCAGCAGGGCCACCAGAGGCGTCCAGTGCCAGACCTCCATGAGCATCACGGTCACCCACGCATCAAAGGGACTGGCCGTATGGTCGAACGGCAGCCCCAGAGTATTGATCGCCGCCCCGAAAAGCCCGATATCCGGCCGGGTGAAGATGATCCAGATGGTGCCGATGACGTTCCACGGAATGAGCAGCGGCAACGCCAGAATGACCAGACAGGCGGAGGATCCCCAGCCCTTCTTGGGCATGAGCAGGGCAATGCCTATGCCGAGCGGCATCTCGATGAGCAGGACCAGTCCGGAGAACAGCAGCTGGCGCCACAGCGCCTCATGCAGCCGCCCATCGGAAAGCACTTCCTTGAACCATTCAATACCGATGAAGAAGCGCTGTCCGGGACCAAAGATGTCCTGCACGGAATAGTTCACCACGGTCATCAACGGAATGACCGCACTGAATGCCACGATGATAAAGACGGGCAGAATGAGGAACCACGCCTTGTTGTCTTCCCATTTATTCATAGCGTATCCCCCTACCCTACCAGCCGTTCATTGAAGTAGAGCTTGGTCTTCTCCGGCGGGAAGGTAAGCCAGCACAGGCCTTCCGCAACGGGATGCCCGTCGTTGATCCTCGCCTTGATCTCCTGTCCGCCAAACTGGACCGTGACGATGCGGCAGAATCCCTGATCCTCCACACCTACCACCCTTGCCTCGAAGCCGGGCAGTTCGCCGCAGGCCTCTCTGGAAGAATGCACGCCCAGATACATGGGACGAATCCCCAGCTTGAAGCGGCTTCCCAGACTGGAGGCCCGAACGCCGTACCCCGGTTCCAGCGGGATGGCAGCGCCGTTCACGTGCGCGATGTCACCCTCCAGCGTGCATTCAAGGAACCCCATGCCCGGGCTGCCGATGAAATAGCCCACGAAGACATGCTCCGGCCGCTCGAACAGTTCCTCGGGAGTACCGGTCTGCACGATTTCACCCTCGTACATGACCACGATCTTGTCGGCAAAGGTCATGGCCTCCACCTGGTCATGCGTGACGTAGATCATGGTCAGGCCGAATTCCTTGTGGATCTCCTTGAGCTTGCGCCGCAGTTCCCACTTGAGATGGGGGTCGATGACGGTCAGCGGCTCGTCAAAGAGGATGGCCGCAACATCGCTGCGCACCAGCCCCCGGCCGAGGGATATTTTCTGCTTGGCATCAGCGGAAAGCCCTGCGGCCCGTTTGCCAAGGTCGTTCGTCAGTTCCAGGGTTTCCGCAATGCGGCGCACGCGGGCATCCACCTCGGAGGCGGGCACGTTGCGGTTACGCAGGGGAAAGGCCAGATTGTCGTACACCGTCATGGTGTCATAGAGCACAGGAAACTGGAACACCTGCGCAATATTGCGTTCCTCCGGCTGCATGGCGGAGACGTCCACGCCGTCATACAGAATCTGCCCATGCGACGGCTTGAGCAGGCCGGAAATGATATTCAGCATGGTGGTCTTGCCACAGCCGGAAGGACCGAGCAGCGCGTAGGCTCCACCGTCCTCCCACGTGGTATGCACCCTCTTGAGGGCAAAATCGTCATCACTCTTCGGGGACGGCTTGTAGCTGTGCCGGATTTCATTCAGATCTATGCGAGCCATGGTTCCCCTCCGCTACCTGTCGTGCTTGGGCGCGACAAGCAGCTTGCCCGCCTTGTTGAATACGTAGAAGTCGCCCGGATGCGCATACACCGAAATGGTGTTGCCCACCTTGTAGCTGTGGACGCCCTCTTCCTGCACGACATATGATTCCTTGCCCTGCCTGAAGTGGATGAACGTTTCGGAACCGTTGATCTCCGCAAGCCCCACCTCACCACGAATGGCCACATCTTCTCCGGACCTCGGAGACAGGGAGAACCTGTTGGACCGGATGCCGTAGGTATACTCACCCTGCGGCAGAGCTGCCGTCTGTTCGGTAAGCGGCAGACACAGTTCGTTGCCCAGACGGGCGCACTCGCCGTCAATATGCACGGGAATGAAGTTGATGGGCGGATCGCTGAACACCTCGGCAACCTGCATGCTTGCCGGGTTCTGATACACCTCGGTGGTCGGCCCTTCCTGCAGGATGCGGCCCTCGTGCATCACGATCACGTTCCCGCCCAGCATCAGGGCTTCGGTGGGCTCGGTGGTGGTGTAGACGACAACGGACTCTCGCTGGCCGAAGATACGCTGCAGCTCTTCGCGCAGCTCTTCCCGCAGCTTGTAGTCCAGGTTCACCAGCGGCTCATCCAGCAGCAGCATGTCCACATCCTTGACCAGCGCACGGGCAATGGCCGTACGCTGCTGCTGCCCGCCGGAGAGTTCCGAAGGCAGACGGTCAAGCAGATGCTCAATATGCAGCATGCCTGCGGCCTCGCGGACGCGGGCATCAATTTCCGAGGAAGGGACTCCCTGTATTTTCAGGGGAGAGGCGATATTGTCGTAAATACTGAGAGAGGGATAGTTGATGAATTGCTGATACACCATGCCGATATTACGCTTGCGGACGGACACACCCGTCACATCCACACCGCCGGCACGAACCGTTCCCTTTGTGGGCCTGTCCAGGCCGGCCATGATCCGCAACAGCGATGTCTTGCCAGCCAAGGTTCGGCCAAGAACCACGTACCGGGATCCCGGCTTCAGTTGCAGGGAAATGTCCGCAAGGTGCATTTCACTTCCCACAAACTTCGATACATTCTCGAGTTGTAAACCCATACACTGCACTCCAAAATAAACGCTTTCATCCATACACAGCCACACACAGACATCCGGGTTGGCAAACAATCAACACAGATGTTCACAAACGAAAACAAAGAACACAAAACAGTCAATTCGGAACAAATCCGGGGCTCACCGATAACAGATCACTCCGCCACATGCAGCGCCACACCGGAACGACGCAGAATTTCCACCAGTTCCTCGGGCGGACGCTGATCCGTAAACAGCGCATCCACCTCCTCGATGCCGCCGAGACGCACCATGGCATTACGGCCGAACTTGGTGTGATCGGTAACAAGGAACACCTTGCGGGAATTCTCCATGATGGCCCGTGCGGCCCGCACTTCCCGATAGTCGAAGTCCAGCAGGGTGCCGTCCATGTCGATGCTGCTAATGCCGATGATGCCGTAATCCACCTTGAACTGGCGGATGAAGTCGATGGTGGCTTCACCCACTATGCCGCAATCCTTGTGGCGCACGAGCCCGCCGGACACGATGACCTCTATGGAATCGTTCTTGCGCATGATCTGCGCCACGTTGAGGTTGTTGGTAATGACCCTGAGCCGCTCATGCCGGGAAAGAGCCCGGGCAACCTCTTCCGTCGTGGTTCCTATATTGATGAACAACGACGAACGTGCCGGTATATGTTCCGCGACCAAGCGCGCAATCTGCCGCTTTTCCTGCAGACAGAGCACCCGCCGGTCCAGGTAGTCCATATTCTCCGTACTCAGAATGGGACCGGCACCGCCATGGTGGCGCTGCAGCAGCCCGCGGCGACTCAGAATGTTGATGTCCCGCCGCACGGTCTGCGGCGTAACACCGAACAGCTCGGCGAGCGTGCCGATGGACATGAACCCCTGTTCACGGATGAGACCCAGCACCCGCTCGTGTCTCGCCCGGACGGCCTCATGCCGCCCTTCACCCGGTTCATCCAGCGATTCCGGAGACATTCCGGTCTCGAAAACACCCATCACGCACTCCATGTTCACTTGCGAAAACAAAATGACAAAAAATGATCAAAAACGAAAAAAATAATGACGACCAATGGTGGTTTTGCTACAGTTTGTAACCCCAATGTGCCAAATTGGCTTTTTTTTCGTCTCAACATTGGTATCACGTTCAATTTTTTGCTACAAGAGAAAAGAACGCTTTCCATATCTGACGCAAAGCGATACCGCACCGCGCAGAGAGAGCGCTCCCGTTTCGAAAAGTGTCGTCCCCCGGCATCCTGTTCGGCGTGCCGTTGCACAGACGCAGAAGGGTACAGGCCATGAAGACCATTTCAACCACCGTGCTCATCATCGGAGGCGGCGCCACCGGCACCGGCCTACTGCGGGATCTCGCGCTTCGGGGGGTGCAATGCCTGCTCGTCGAAAAGCGTGACATCAATGCCGGCGCATCCGGAGCAAACCACGGACTGCTGCACAGCGGCGCCCGGTATGTGGCCTCCGACAGCGAGGCTGCCATGGAATGCCGGGAAGAAGGCGAACTCCTCAAACGGCTGGCACCGCAATGCATTGACGATACCGGCGGGCTGTTCGTGGCCGTGCCCGGGGACAATGAACAATACATAGCGGACTTCGCGGACATGTGCGCACGCAGCGCAGTTCCCTGTCATGAGATTTCCGTTGCCGAGGCGCGTTCGCTAGAACCGGCCCTGGCCGACAACCTTGTCGCCGCCTACGCCGTGGAAGACGCCGCCGTTGATCCCTTCATGCTGTCACTGGACAACGTCGCCCACGCCGTTTCGCTGGGAGCGTCCTACCGCTGCAACACCCGGGTTACCGGATTCCGTATTGACGCGCAGCGGATCACCCGCGTGGAGCTGGTGGACGACACCACGGGCGAGCCCCTGTGCGTGGAAGCGGCGCTGGTCGTAAACGCCGCCGGAGCCTGGGCCGGCAATGTCGCCCGCATGGCCGGGGCCACCATCAACCTGCTCTTCTCCTCAGGCAGCCTGCTCATTACCCAGAACCGCCTGACCACCCGTGTCATCAACCGCCTTCGAAAGCCTGCGGATTCCGACATTCTCGTGCCGGGAGGCACCGTTTCCGTACTGGGCACAACCTCTGTCACCATCCAGGACCCCGATGCCTGCCGCCCTTCGGTGGAGGAAGCGGACCGCATCATCAATGATGCACGGGCCATGATGCCGTCGCTGGAGACCACACGCTACATCCGGGCCTATGCAGGGGTCCGCCCCCTTGTCCTGGCGGGCGACGCCGGAGACGCGCGGAACGTGAGCCGCGGTTTCAGCCTCATCGACCACGAACGGGACGACATCGCCAACTTTGTCACCATCACCGGGGGCAAGCTCACCACATTCCGGCTCATGGCGGAAAAACCCGCCGATCTCGTCTGCCGCAAGCTGGGCGTCGACAGTCCCTGCACCACCCGCGAGGTTCCCCTGCCCCCCTCAAACATGGGCATGTGGACGGAACCCGGGCTCACGGCCAAGACATGGCTCGGGACCCGCGACCCCCATGATCTCATCTTGTGCGAATGCGAAATGGTCTCACGCAGCGTCATTGACGCCATTGTGGACACCATCGGCACTGCCGGCCCCACCCGGGGCCAGTCCATGCTCACGGCCATCGGGCTGCGCAGTCGTGTGGGCAAGGGGCCCTGCCAGGGAGGCTTCTGCGGGCTGCGGGTAACCAGCCACCTGTACGACCGCAACTGTGTGGAGGGTACACAGGGGGTGGCGGAGCTCAAGTCGTTCATCGAACGCCGCTGGCGGGGCTTCTCTCCCATTCTCTGGGGGCTGCCCGCCATGCAGGCGGACCTGCAGGAGGCCCTGTACTGCGGCATGATGGATATGGAACTGCAGATTCCCACGGCACGGGAAGATGCAACCGAAGGCATGGAGACCACGACGCATCCCGCCCCCGGAGAGGGGGCTGCCTGCGGGGACAGACAATGAAGCGATACGAAACCGTCTATGACGTCATGGTTATTGGTGCCGGATTTGCCGGCATGGCCGCCACACTCTTTGCAGCAGAACGGGGGCTCTCCGTCGCCCAGGCCGGCGCCACCGGCGGCATAGACTTCAGTACGGGCTTCCTCGACCTCATGGCCGTGCATCCCGTGGCCGAAGGACGCTACTGGGACTCCCCGTGGGATGCCGTGGATGCCGTCATCAGGGACGTTCCAGGCCACCCGTATGCCCGGCTGGGCAAGGAGTGCATCCGCACGGCCCTCGACGATTTCACAACCTTTCTGGCCAGCCAGAAGCTCGAATATCTCGGTCATGCCGACCGCAACACTCCAGTGTTCTCTCCTGCCGGAACGGTAAAGCGCACGTTTCGCGTCCCGCGCACTGCCTGGAAGGGAACGGAGGCCCTGCGGGACAAAGCCCCCACCATCATCGTGGACTTCCACGGCCTCAAGGGCTTCAGCGGCCCCCAGATCGTGGAGATGCAAAAGCAGCAATGGCCAGATCTGAAAACGGCGCGCCTTGCGTTTCCCGGGTCAATCGGCGAACTCTACCCCGAGCACATGGCATGGACCCTCAGCGCCCCGGAACGGTGCGCGGAACTTGCAAAGGCCGTGGCCGAGCATGCCCGGAACGTGGAGTACATCGGCTTTCCGGCGGTGCTTGGGCTGAACGACCCCGTGCGCACGGTTTCCCTGCTTGAAGAACTGACGGGCAGGCACGTCTTCGAAATCCCCACCCTGCCTCCCTCCATTACCGGCCCGCGACTCCGGGCCACCTTTGACAGGGGCTTGGCCCCCAGAGGGGTCTGTACCTTTTCCCAAAAGATGGTCCTGAATGCCCGACGCGCAGACGACGGCCTGTTTTCCTTTCAGATAGGTGCGGCGGGCGATGTGCGCACCGTCAGGGCCCGCAATGCCATCCTCGCCAGCGGAAGATTCTTCGGAAAGGGACTTCTGGCCCACCGCGACGGTGTCATTGAACCCATTTTCAACATCCCGGTCACCCAGCCTTCGTCACGCACCCAGTGGCATACCGAACGATTCTTCGCCAGGCAGGGCAATGCCCTCAATCTTTCGGGTATAGAGGTTGATGACCGGCAACGGCCGCTCGGAACCAATGGCGCGGTCCTGCACGACAACCTGTTCGCCGCGGGCGCCATCCTTGCCCACCATGACTGGATGCGCATGAAATGCGGCGCAGGCATCGCCATTGCCACGGCATACCACGCCGTGCGCTCCATGATCGATTCCGGCAGCAAGGGCTAACCCGCACGTTCATCAGCAGCAGCCGTGCAGGCGAAACCGGCACGGCGAGGAGCACAGGAGAGACCGAACATGACTGTTTTCCGCCTTCTTCTCGTGTCAGCCGTCTGCCTCTGCCTTGCAGGCATCATACGGCGCTATGCCCGCCGCCTCTCCGGCTCCGCGCTCCCGCGCCAAGACCGTTCACGTGGTCGCACGCCGTGGCAGATTACGCACATCCTGCTGCACCTGCCCGTCACCCTGATCACGGATGTTCTCCTGCTGCGCCGCACCCTGCGCACCAGCCCTTATCGCTGGGTAATGCATGCCCTGACACTCTCCGGCTTCACGGGTCTGCTCCTCTTCCATGCCCTTGATGATGTCGTCTCTCGCCCCTTCATTGCCGGATACGAATCCACCCTCGATCCGTGGCAGTGGCTGCGCAATCTGCTGGGCGGCCTTGTCGTTGCCGGATGTCTGATGGCCCTTGTCCGCCGACTGCGCACAAGGGGCCTGCGGCCAGCGACCCGACTGCAGGACTGGCTGTTCATGGGCATGGTGGCAGGCATTGTCCTGTCCGGCTTTGCGCTGGAGGCCACAAAGATCATCTCCCCCAATGTCTTCAACAGAATGACGGACACCTACTTCGTCCCGGAGAGCGATGCGGATATCCCGGCCCTGCAGGCATTCTGGTCGGCCCGTAACGGTGTCCGATTCTCGCCCCCGGCCGGAACGGATGCGGAGCTGATCGCCCGTGGAGCCGAGCTGCACGCCGACAACTGTTCCTACTGCCATGCCGACACCTCCTCGGCCTTTCTGTCACGCGCCCTGGCCACCGCCATCAGCCCCGCAGCAGACGCGCTCAATGCAGCGCAGACCGATGCGTTCTTCTGGTTCCTGCATGTCGGACTGGCCCTTGCCGGCCTCGCCCTGCTCCCCTATGGCAAGTTCCTGCATCCGGTGGCCACGCCGCTCAATCTTGTGCTCCGCAACCGCCGCCATGACGCCGCCACGATTCCGGACACGGCCACAGCCGCACGCCTCGGTTTCGAGGCCTGCACCCGCTGCGGCGAATGCAGCCTGCACTGCAGCGTGGCCCCCCACTTTGCGGCCATGGGCAACCCGAATATCCTGCCCTCGGAAAAGCTGGTTTCCCTGCGAAAGCATGCCGCAGGGGCACTGGATACCTCCGCCATCAACGCCCTTGCCGAAGGCAGCCGCATCTGTACGGAGTGCATGCGCTGCACGGATATCTGCCCATCCGGCATCAACCTGCAGGACCTGTGGCTCTCCTCCAAGCAGGCGCTGCGCCAGCAGGCCCTGGACGGCCCCAACACCACCATACGGCAATGCACGGCAACACAGTGGGCCGAGGTCCTGCGCACGCAG
The DNA here is from genome assembly GCA_003252375.1 of Halodesulfovibrio sp. Classification (GTDB taxonomy): domain Bacteria; phylum Desulfobacterota; class Desulfovibrionia; order Desulfovibrionales; family Desulfovibrionaceae; genus Halodesulfovibrio. The sequence goes on along the minus strand of QKEJ01000080.1, from coordinate 8,513 downwards.
GGCGCCTCGCGCTTCGAGCAGGTCAGGGGCAACGGCCTTGCGGACAGGGCCGAATCCTTCTGGGGCTGCGTCCAGTGCACCACCTGTACCAGCGTCTGTCCGGTCGTGGCCGTTTCCGAAGCCCCGGCCAAGGACCTGGATCTGACCCCGCAGCAGATCATGAACCTGCTGCGCATGGGGCTGAAGGACCAGACCCTGGCGGCGCGCATGGTCTGGAGCTGCACCACCTGTTACAAATGCCAGGAACACTGCCCGCAGAACATCCAGGTGGCGGATATCCTGTTCGAACTGCGACAGATAGCCACGGAGCGCCTCAGGGAACGGGATCTCACGGCCTGCCCGCTTCCGGGCCCCAGCGCCCCCGCACGCGCTCCGATGGACAACGCGCTCCCCCACCCCGCACCCAAAGGCTCTTCCGGAGACCCGGCATGAAATACGCATACTTCCCCGGTTGCAAGATAGCCCACCACCTTCCCGACTATGGCACCTCGGTCCGTTCCCTGTGCACGGCGCTGGGCATCACGCTCGTCCCCCTTGAGTTCTCCTGCTGCGGCTGGCCCGTCCGGCACGAGAATGCCGTGGCCTCGGTCTTTTCCGCCGTCCGCAACTTCGCCGTTGCCGCCCGGGCCGGACTTTCCATCGTCACCCCGTGCAAATGCTGCTTCGGCAACCTCAAGTACGCGCAGGCCCGCATGGCCTCCGATGCCGGACTGGCCGCCGAAGTGGGCAACCTGCTCGGCAGGGAGGGTCTTCCCCTGCCGGACCGGGTGGAGGTGCTGCACCTGCTCAACGTGCTGGACAGGGATATCGGCGCGGACCGGCTGCGAGAGCGGACCGTCCGCCCCCTGCACGGACTCAAGGTGGCCTGCCATTACGGATGCCACGCCCTGCGTCCCGGGAACGTGACGGAGTTTGACGACCCGCTGGCCCCCACCGTCTTCGAGCGCATTCTTACCGCCGTGGGGGCCACAACCGTGGAGTGGGACCTGCGCCTCGAGTGCTGCGGCAACCCCCTGCGCGGGCGCGACGACACCATCTCCGATGCCCTCATGCGCAAGAAGCGGGAAAACGCCCGCGCCGCAGGTGCCGACGTACTGGCCACAGGCTGCACCTACTGCCAGATGCAATTTGCCGCCCCATCCGGAGAAGAGAAGACGCACCCCGCCCCGGATGCAATACTCTTCACCCAGCTGCTTGAAGCGGCACTGGGCCTTGCACCGGCTCCCTGCGCCATGCCAGACGGGACAACCGAAGCCCGATAGTCCCGATGACGCATGCAGTGCGCTCGACCATATTGTATTTGCGGTCTTTTTTCGGCATGATTTGCCTTCGTTGTGTGGAACGCTGACTGTAAGGAGGATGGGATGGCAAGGTATATCGGCGCGGTGGACTCCGGCACCACCAGCAGCAGGTTCATCATTTTCGACCAGCATGGCAGAATCGTGGGGCTGGACCAGAAGGAACACCGGCAGATCTACCCGAAGCCCGGCTGGGTGGAACACGACCCCATGGAGATATGGCAGAACACGCAGGAGGTCATTCGCGGTGCTCTGACCAAGTCCGGCCTCAAGGGGGCTGACCTTGCCGCCATTGGCATCACGAACCAGCGTGAGACCACGGTGGTCTGGGATCGCAATACCGGGAGGCCCTTCTACAACGCCATTGTCTGGCAGTGCACCCGCACCCATGAAATCTGCAAGGAGCTTGCTGCGGAAGGCGGACAGGACCGGTTCCGGGCCCAGACGGGCCTGCCCATCGCCACCTATTTTTCCGGCCCGAAGATCCGCTGGATTCTGGACAACGTGCCGGAAGCCAGAGCCGCCGCCGAGCGGGGCGACATCATGTACGGCACCATAGAAACCTGGATCATCTGGTGGCTCACCGGCGGCCCCAAGGGCGGCGCCCACGTCACCGATGTCACCAATGCCAGCCGGACCATGCTCATGGACCTGAAGAGCCTGCAGTGGGAGGAGTCCATCCTCAAGGCCATGGGCATTCCGGGACAGGGCCTGCCGCGCATCGTGCCCTCGTCCGACGCGGCCACCTGGGGCCCCACGGCCGAGGACGGCCCGCTGGGGGCCCGCATCCCCGTATGCGGTGCCGTAGGCGACCAGCAGGCGGCCCTTGTGGGACAGACCTGCTTTGCCCCGGGCGAAGCCAAGAACACCTACGGCACAGGCTGCTTCCTGCTCATGCACACCGGGCACGAGCCCATCCAGTCCCAGCACGGGCTCATCACCACCCTCGCCTACCAGTTCAGCGGCCGAAAGCCCTCCTACTGCCTTGAGGGGTCCATCGCCATTGCCGGAGCACTGGTGCAGTGGCTGCGCGATAACCTCGGCATGTTCGAATCCGCTCCGGAAGTGGAAGCCCTTGCCAGCGAGGTGGATGACACGGGCGGCATGTACATCGTTCCGGCCTTTTCCGGCCTTTTCGCGCCCTACTGGCGGCCCGATGCACGGGGCGTCATGGTGGGCCTGACCCGGTACATCAACCGCAACCACATTGCCCGCGCGGTGCTGGAGGCCACCGCCTACCAGACCAAGGACATCGTCGAGGCCATGAACCGGGATTCCGGTGTGGAGCTCAAGACCCTGAAGGTGGACGGCGGCATGGTGGCCAACGAACTGCTCATGCAGTTCCAGTCCGACATTCTCGATGTACCGGTGGTCCGTCCCAAGGTCGCGGAAACCACCTGCCTCGGTGCTGCCTATGCCGCAGGCATTGCCTGCGGGTACTGGTCCGGACGCGAGGAACTGTACAACAACTGGGAAGAGGACAAGACCTGGCAGCCCGACATGGCGGGCGACAAACGGAGCACGCTGTATACCGGCTGGAAAAAGGCCGTGGAGCGTACCCTGGACTGGGTGGAATAGCCCGCACGCACAGCACACGCAAAACGCCCCGCCGTATCTGCCAAAACATGATGCGGCGGGGCATTGTTGCCTGCGCACTGCCCGGTCAGATGATATCGCCCACGCCAAGCAGCTCGAACACCCGGGCATAGCTCACGGGGAACATACCCACCACGTTCTCCGCCTCACCCAATGCAAGGTCCGGCAGCGCCGGTTCAAGCCACGTGCCGTCCCCCTGCGCCACCGCGTCCGCCACGGGCCGGGCCGCCGCCATCACCATCCATCCTTCGCCGGGATGGCGGCAGCTACGCCGCCATACGGTCTCCCCCACCCTGCCGTAATCCATGAATACCATTCCGCTCATGCCAGCCTCCATACGCGGACAGGGCCACCGTTGATGTCCACGCCGGTTATTTCGTTCTCAACCACAGGGCACACGGTCCCTTCCTGCACGGCCACCACGTCCAGATAGATATAGGGATTGGGCAGCACGGTGCCGACAGGATCAAGAGTCGTATGGCTCCCCCAAGGACAGGCCATGAACTGCACCGGAAGCCCCCCGGATACCTCTATCCATGCCACGATGTGCCGCACCACACCGTCTGACCACATGCCGGTTGCATGATCATACGCTGCCGGGGCCGCTTCAATGGAGAGCCCATCCGGTCCGACGAGAACGTACTGTATCCCGTCTGACACAGGCAGAGCGGCCGTCAGATCCGACGGCACCGTGTACGTGACCAGCCTGCCGCCCTCCGCCAAGGCCATTTCAGTACCGGCAGCGACACACACCTCGCCTTCCGCCACGCCCGGCACAAGAGCGGCGGCACGGCCAAAGAGCGGCGCAACATTCCCGATGACAATATACGGGCCACCATTCCCGGCGGTAATAGTGATCTTCAGCTCCGAAACGCCACCAGCCCACGTATCGAACATGAACGTCTTCTCTTCCAGAATCGACCAGGAAACGCCGGTTGCCGTACAGACGACAACGCCATCACATTCAATGGTGAAATCCTTCGGACCGTACGTCACGTAGGTGGGGTAGTTGGGGAACGCAATGGTTACCCCGCGCAGGTTCCGGGGGGAGGAAAACGTGTATGTCCACCATTGGGGCGAATCGCCGGCGGACATCCAGATCTCATTGTAGCTGTTGGCTGTCTTCCACCCGTCCCCCCTGACCGCGTTCCAGGCATAGTTGGTGTAACTGGCCGTATACTCCGATGAGGCGGACGCCGTGCCGAACGCGCTGTCCGGAGCCGTATGCACGGGTATCTGGATATCCGGCGCATCTATGTACTCAAGGCCGCCAATACCGAGATACGGGAGCGCTCCCCCCACTATGGTCTGCGGCCTGTACCATCTGAGAGCGGGGATATCCGCATTGGTGGGCACCTGTCCGGGTTCGGTCCCGACGTCCCTGCCTGCAGCCGTTCCGCCAAGCTGCCATCCCCCCTCCCCCCCTGCCACGAGGCCGCGCCCTGCATCGGCGGCCCCTGTCAAAGGCAGGGAGAGCGTTGCGGCACAAGCCAGAGCCGTGCGGCTGGCTTCCGATGCTGCCGCAGCCGACGTCAGAGCGGACTGCGCGCCGGATACGCACTGCGCCGCGCAGGCATCAATGCTGGACAGCAGGTCGGAAGCGGAAATGTCGCTCACCCGTCCCACCTGCACGCAGCGACCGATGGCCTCGGCCTGCTGCTGGGCAATGAGCGTAAGACGATCAAGCCCCCGTTCCAGTATTTCAGGAGCAAGGATGCCCGTGTTGCTCAGGTCTATGGACTGCTGCAGCTCAAGCTCCAGATAGAGCGTCAACCGCTCCCCCGAGGCAAGCGGGCAGGTGCATGTCCCCCCGAGTTCCAGCGGGGTCACAACATATGCGCTTCCGTACTCCAGCAGCGTATCCACGCCATCCGTTGCGGTACGTATGGCCTTGACGTCCTCGGGCGCAAAAAAGGGAAACAGGATGGGCCACTCTGTCTGCACACCGTCTCCCACATAGGCATGCACGGTGGTCTGGGTAGAAACAGTCATGGGGAATACTCCTTGCGACCGGCATCCCGGTCTGGTTGTTCCCCAACCCTACACGGTAGGACCATTCCGATTCCACAGCAGGCAGCCTTTGGCCCCCCGCCGGCAGCAGATTTACCCTTCCCGGACTCCCAAAAATCCTATATTCCCAAAGCACTCCCGGACAAACTGCCCGGGAAGCCCACATGCCCCTCCACGGAACACGACAGACCGACCATGCAGAACACCGCCGACCACCCCTATCATCGCGCCCCGCACAAGACCCTGCTGACCATGGCCATGCCCGTGCTCGTCTCCCTTGTTGCGGAACCGCTCACCGGCCTTGCCGACACCGCCTTCGTGGCCCGGCTGGGCGCAGAGGAACTGGCCTCGCTGGGCATAGGCACCATGGTGCTCACCTCTGCCTTCTGGATCTTCAACTTTCTGGGAGTGGGAACGCAGACCGAACTGGCCCGCCATCTGGGCGCCAACAACAAGGAAAGGGCCGCCGCCACCTGCAGCGCATCCACCCTGCTGGCCCTGGGCCTTGGCCTCCTGTGCGCCCTTGCGGCCTGGTTCATCGTGGAACCGGCAGCACGCATCATGGGCAGCACCGAATCCATGCTTCCCCACGCCGTGGGCTACATGCACTACCGCCTCCTCGGGGCTCCGGCGGTGCTGCTCACCTTCTCCTGCTTCGGCGCCCTGCGGGGCATCCAGAACATGCGGGCTCCCTTCTACATCGCTGCCGTGGTCAACGGCCTGAACATACTCCTCGACTGGCTGCTCATCTTCGGCATCGGGCCACTGCCGGAACTCGGTGTGGACGGAGCCGCACTGGCCACATCCGCAAGCCAGTGGATTGGCGCTCTCTGGGCCCTTGCCCTGGTGCACAGAAGCATCGGGCTGCACAGCCGGGTCCTTCTCCGCGACCTGACCCGCCTTGTCTCCATCGGCGGAGACCTCTTCCTGCGCACCGGCTGCGTTTTGGCCTTCCTGCTACTGGCCACCCGCTACGCGACGGAGGCAGGCGCCGAGGCAGGTGCCGCCCATCAGGCCATACGGCAGTTCTTTTTCTTCACCGCGCTCTTTCTGGATGCCTTTGCCATTACCGGCCAAAGCCTGATCGGCTACTTTACCGGCAGTAAAGACATCCGGACGGCCCGCCACGTGGCTGCAACCATATGCGCCTGGAGCTTCGGCACCGGCTGTCTCCTGCTTGCGGTGATGCTTCTCTTCCGGCACCAGCTCGCATGGCTCCTGGTCCCGCAGGAGGCCTACGCCACATTCTCCGCCGCATGGACCGTAGCGGCCCTCATCCAGCCCGTGAATGCGCTTTCCTTTGCCACGGACGGCATCCACTGGGGAACCGGCGACTTCCGCTACCTGCGCAACGCCATGATCATTTCCGTGGCATTGGGGACGGGCATGCTCGCAACAGGCACCACGCTGGGCGGCCTACCCGTGCTGGTCTGGGTATGGGTGGCCACGGGTGTCTGGACGTCCGGAAGAGCAGCCTTCGGCCTGCTGCGCATCTGGCCCGGCAGCACAACGGCCCCACTTTCCCGTAATCCCTGATGAATCCTGCAAGAGATGATAAATTGCATTTTTTACTTGATAACGAATTTCAATTTCATTAAAAGAGGGCATTACCGGAACGCAACCAAGAGAGACACAGATGATCCGCACTCCATCCATCAGTTCACCCAATGCCGCCAACACCGTCCGTCGCTTCTTCAAGCCTGCCCTGCGTTTTTCCCCCGGAAACGTCCTTGACGCCCCGGCTGACGCCCCTTCCCTCGGGGCGCGCCCCCTGCCTGACCACACGAAAGGAAACTCCTAACTTTTCCCATGGGAGCCCACATGGAAACAGCACGCATCATCGGCTTTGCCGTACTCCTCGTCGCCACGGAAACCGTGGCAGCAACCCTGCTCATGTAAGTTGATTGCCCGTCCGCCGGTTGCCCACCCGGCCAGAAAGACCACTGCGCATGCCGCAGTGGTCTTTTATATTGTTAGCCTGTGCAAAATATGGTTAAAGCGGCAGCAAATAATCGCCACAACTATCCGGGCAACATAGAATGCAGGGAGTCGTTCATGAATTTCAAGGAATCCGTCATATTCGCCATCAAGCGCGCCCACAGGGAAAAGAAGGAACTTGTCGTGGGCAGGGAACAGGGGAAATGGCATATTCTCGATATGGCTGATCCGAAATCGGACATGCTCTCACCCAGTATCATCGTCACCGGGGCGGGCATCAAGTACCCGGATCATGAGGACCTGTACGCAGCCCTGGTGGCCGAAGGCGCATAAGCGCATGCACAATAAAGTAACATCTTGTCATTAAGCATGAATTTGAGATATATATGGTGGCAGTATTTCAACAATGCACAGACCGTATTTTTCCTTAAAGGAGATTTCACATGAAAATGATGTTCAGACCTCTGGCCATTGCCCTGTGCGCCGCCCTGCTCAGCATGGCCGCCATGGCACAGGCCCAGACCATGATGCGGATGGAACCCAAGATTGCCAGCTTTGACTACTTCATCGACCACTCCGGGTCCATGATGATGCAGCATACCGGCCTGAAGGAAAAAAAGATCGTCATGGCGCGTGACCTGCTCATCAAGGTCACCAAAAAGGTTCCCAACCTGCCCTACGATGCCTCCGTACATACCCTTGCCCCCTTCTCCGAACGCGTTGCCCTGGCTCCCTTTGACGCACCGGCCGTGGAAAAGGCCCTTGCCGGCATTTCCACCGATGAGGATATCCGTGGCCGTTTCACCCCCATGGGTGATGGCATCATCAAGGCCCAGCCGTATGTGCACGGCATGCAGCGCAATGGTGCCGTCATCCTCGTCTCCGACGGTGAATCCAACATGGGCAGTGATCCCGTGGCCGAAGCCCGCGTCCTGTACAACTCCGAACCGGGTATCTGCCTGCACGTGATTTCCTTTGCCGACAAGCCGGAAGGCGAGGCAACCCTCAAGGAAATTGCTGCCCTGAACGGCTGCTCCGTGTACGCCGACGGGGGCGAACTGCTCACCAACGACATGGCCCTCGACAAGTTCATGCAGGATGTCTTCTACCGCGTCGTGGAAGAAACCCACATGATGACCATGAAGGAAAGCGCTCCCATGATGGAAGAGGAAGCCATTGTTCTGCGCAACGTCAACTTTGCATTCGACAGCGCTGAAATCAATGAAGAATCCGCAACCATCCTGACGGAAGCTGCTCTTCTGATCCAGGATCGCCCGGGGACGGTTGTTCTGACCGGGCATACCGACTCCACCGGTCCCGACGCCTACAACCAGTCCCTTTCCCAGCGCCGTGCCGAATCCGTCCGCGCCTTCCTCGCCAAGCAGGGAATCAGTGCCGACCGTATCAAGGCCGTAGGCAAGGGCGAAAGCGATCCCGAATACGACAACAAGACCAGTGAAGGCCGCCGGCTGAACCGCCGAGTCGTTATCACCTTCGAATAGCATGAAAAATGGGAAGTGCCCGCCAGTCCTTGCCTGGCGGGCACTTTTCTGTATACAAGGACGCATGAGCACAACAATCCGATTCACCGCGTACGGTACTTCCCTGCTGCTTCTGGCAATGCTGGCCATGCCGGTACACGCGGTTCAGGTGGAAACACCAGATCAGGCG
>QKEJ01000099.1 GCA_003252375.1 Halodesulfovibrio sp. | reverse complement strand
TGAAGGCTTCATCTTCCGCAGCAAGCAGGCCGCCGCCGGAAGTGGTGATGATCTTGTTGCCGTTAAAAGAGAATGCGGCGCAGGCTCCGCCCTTGCCGGCGTGCCGTCCCTTGTAGGTGGCGCCCACGGACTCGGCGGCGTCAATGACCAGCGGGATGCCGTTGCGGTCCAGCACGGAGCGCAGCGCATCATAGTCGGCGCACTGGCCGTAGAGGTCGGTTACTACCACGGCGGCCGGGGTTTTGCCCCTGCGGCAGTAGTCCTTGACGGCATCGGCCAGCAGGTTGGGGTCCATGTTCCAGGTGGCGGCGTCGCTGTCGATGAATACGGGCTCCGCGCCCATGAAGGTGATGGGGGAAACGCTGGCGATGAAGGTAAGGCTGGAGGCCAGCACCACGTCGCCGCTGGAGATGCCCAGCATGCGCATGGCGATGTGCAGGGCTGCCGTGCCGCTGGACAGGGCTGCGCAGTGGGGGATGCCCGACATGGCCGCGAACTCCGCCTCGAATCCGTTGACCATGGGGCCAAGAGGGGCAATGAAGTTGCTGGCAAAGGCCTCGTTGACGAACTCGATCTCGTGTCCGCCCATGTGGGGGGGAGAGAGGTATATGCGATCGTTGCTGTTCACGGTCAGATCCGATGTTTGGTTATGCGCCTCGGGCGCGCGTCTTGGATGGCAGATTTATATACGATTTGTCGGGGCATCACAATCAGGAGCGATGCTTATTGTCCGTGTTCTTCCGGGGTGTTCCGGGGGCCGTTGCCGGCAGCGTCTGTACAGGACGCATCCTGTTCGGCAGGCGTCCCGCTGCCCATGAATTCCGGGCAGGTCACATGGCCGGGGCTGGCCACGTCTTCCTTGCGCAGCACCTTCCAGACGGTGAGGAAGAGGATGCGCAGGTCGAGCCACAGGGAGTGGTTGTCCACGTACCAGACGTCCATCTCCAGGCGTTCCTCCCACGAGGCCGCGTTGCGTCCGTTGACCTGCGCCCAGCCCGTAATGCCCGGGCGCACGTCGTGCCGTCGTGCCTGCCGGGGGGAATAGCGGTCCAGATACTGGGGCAGCAGGGGGCGGGGGCCGACAAGGCTCATCTCGCCGGTGATGACGTTCCACAGTTCGGGCAGCTCATCCAGCGAGGCGGAGCGGAGCTTGGCGCCCAGGGGCGTCATGCGCTCGGCATCGGGCAGCGGTGCGCCGTCCGGCCCAGCGGCGTCGGTCATGGTCTTGAATTTGAGGATGCGGAAGAGCTTGCCGCCACGGCCTGGGCGGATCTGTCTGAAAAAGATGTCCCGTGAAATGGTCTTGCGGACCTTGTACATGAGCACAAGAAGGACCGGCAGCAGCACAAGGGCGGCCGGAACGGCGACCACAAGGTCGAAGGCCCGCTTGAGGGCTGCGCCGAGCACGGTCTGGGGCAGCGCGGCATCCGGACCGACGTGGGCCAGGTGCATTTCGCGGCACAGGGTGCGGCAGGTGGCCGCAGCCGTGAAGCGCTCTTCCGCATAGCGGCGGGATGCCTCCGCCATGCCGGGCAGGGCGTCCGCATCCAGCAGGCAGTGCCGCAGGGCGTCCGCCAGGGCGGCGGCGTTGCCGGCGGGCACGATACGGCCGTTCACGCCGTCGAGAACCAGCTCCCGGCATCCCGGCGCATCCGTGGTCACAACGGGGCGTCCTGCGGCCAGTGCGGCCAGCGCCGCGTGGGGAATGCCGCCCCGGCATGCGGGGAGCACATAGGTGTGGCAGGCCAGCAGCTCCGCATGCAGGTCGCTTGCAGGGGCGCCGGGCAGGACCTCGACCCATGATTTCCAGAGGCTCAGGTCGCTGTCGGAGATGGTCTCGCCGTGGGCAGGCGGGTTGCCCAGCAGCCGGAACCGCACTTCGGGAAAGTCGCCGTGGATGATGCGGGCGGCCTCGATGAATTCCTCAAGTCCGTTCTCACGGGCCAGGTCCGCCACGCAGAGAACGGTTGGCGGGGTGTCCTGCGCGGGCAGGGGAAGTCTGGGGTGCGCGTCCGTGTCGATGCCCATGCCGCTGAGCAGGCGGTAGGCCGTTGCCTTGGGGAGGATGCGCCGCGTCGTGAGGGCATTGCGGTCCTCCGCCGTGAGCAGGAAAACGGAACGGTTGGCGGACAGGGCCAGACGGCAGGAAAGGCGGCGGAACAGGGCCGTGATCTTGCGCAGCCCCTTGCGCCGTCTGAGAAGCGGCTCCGCATCGTCGATAATGGAATAGATGCGGTTTACACCGGCCAGCCATCCGGCCAGGGAGCCGGAGAAGAGCCGGGACAGGCCGCAGTTGAGCAGCAGGTCCGTGTGACGGGAGCGCAGGGTCCGCCATGCGCGGGCCAGTGACCCGATGCTGCCGTCCCGCATGGGGACGACGCGCACGCCCATGGCTTCAAGCCGGGCTATACCTGCGGGATCGTCCACCGGCCCGAGAACGGTCACGTCGTGTCCGTGCGTGAGCACGGCTTCCAGCAGGGGCGTCATTGTATGAATGAAGGCGGGGGATATCCGGCCCGAGAGTACCACGTTCATGCTGTCGTATCCGATACGCCGCCGCAGGCGGGTGGTAAAAGGTGCGTCAGAAGGCTCCGGATGCGGCGTGGCGGGGAAAAAGCTGCGGGCTGTCCGGATGGCCTGTTCCCCCATCGCCCGTCTCCGGGAACGGTGCGCATGCGACAAGCTGATTACCCCGATGCGGGGGAAAAGGCAACGAAAGCGGGATTGACTGCACGATACTGCATCGGCAGGGGCAAGGGCGCGGCTGGCAAGGGGGATCGGGCCTTGCCCCCGGATGGAAATGGCACATTTCCGCATTTTACAAAATCGGCAACCTCTGCTAGTTTCCGTGACCCTTCCGCGTGTGGCATGGAAGGGACATTTAGAGACAGATTTCGGAGGACGCTCGAATGCAGAAGACTGTGTTGTTTATCGAAGGTGATGGAATCGGTTCGGAAGTGACCAGGGCTGCCCAGCCGATCATCAACAAGGCCGTGGAAAAGGCCTATGGAAAGGAGCGTTCTCTCGTTTGGAAGGAACTGCTCGCCGGTGAAAAGGCGTTCAAGGAACTGGGCGAGTACCTGCCCCAGAGCACGCTTGATGCCCTGCAGGGTGCCGAGCTGGCCATGAAGGGACCGCTGACTACCCCCGTGGGCAAGGGCTTCCGCAGCCTGAACGTGACCATGCGTCAGACCCTTGACCTGTACGCATGCATCCGCCCCATCAAATATTTTGACGGCATCATGTCCCCGGTCAAGCGCCCCGAACTGGTGGACATGATCGTGTTCCGCGAGAACACCGAGGACGTCTACGCCGGGATCGAGTTCGCCTCCGGCACCGACGAGGCCCGGCGTATCATCGAATTCTTCCGTGACCAGCTGGGCGTGAACGTGGACGCCTCCGCCGGCGTGGGCCTCAAGCCCATGACGCCCGCAGGCTCCAAGCGCCTTGTGCGCAAGGCCATGCAGCACGCCGTGGCGCAGGGCAAGTCCAGCGTCACGCTGGTGCACAAGGGCAACATCATGAAGTACACCGAAGGTGGCTTCCGCGAGTGGGGCTACGAGCTGGCCGCCGAGGAATTCGCCGATGTGGCCGTGACCGAGAAGGACGCCGCCGGCAATGCCAACGGCAAGATCATCGTCAAGGACCGCATTGCCGACGCCATGTTCCAGGAAGTGCTCATCCGCCCCGAACAGTACAGCGTTATCGCCACCACCAACCTGAACGGCGACTACATCTCCGATGCCCTTGCCGCGCAGGTGGGCGGACTGGGCCTTGCCCCCGGCGTGAACATGTCCGATTCGCTGGCGTTCTTCGAGGCCACCCACGGAACGGCTCCCACCATTGCGGGCCAGGACAAGGCCAATCCCGGCAGCCTGATTCTCTGCGGCGCCATGCTGCTGGACCATATCGGCTGGCACGAGGCCGCAGACCTGATCCATACCGCCATGAACAAGGTTATTGCCGCCAAGACCGTGACGGTGGACCTTGCCTCGCAGATGGACGGCGCACGCACCGTCGGCTGCACCGAGTTCGGCGACCTGCTGGGAGCCCAGCTCTAACAGCCTGCCCAATCTCCTGCCTGAACGAGCCGCCCGGTCTTCTGAGACCGGACGGCTTTTTTCGTGCGCGCGGCTCCGGGACTCATCGCTAACTTTGTGCACGATTATTGCAAATACTTTGTGCGGCCGATTCTTTCTGCCGGGTCTCCGACAGACGCCGGAAGGCGCGCCGGGAGCGCTTTCCGAGGAAGTGTTCTGTTTCTGGATGGTTACCGGTATCTGTCAGCCGCACGTGGATTGACTTTAAGGTATAAAAGGGTATGTAAAACTGACGCCGATCAATCGTGAAAAAAATCGTTCTCTAAACTAATGATCGATTTTGCCGATCCGCAAATTGATGGCACGGCACGTTGTTTCCCGGTTTTCGGGCCGATAACGGATCACAACCCGCAGGCATGGAAGGTTCAAGTTATGAAAGTAATGGTAACTGGCGGTGCAGGTTTCATAGGCAACCATCTCGTCACCCGTCTCGTGGACATGGGCTATGACGTAGTGGTGCTGGATACGTTGTTGCGCGGCAACAAGCTGGACAAGGACGTGCTCGAGAAGGTCGAACTGGTTCAGGGCGATGTGCGGGACTGGGACGTGGTCTCCAGAGCGGCAAAGGGATGCGACTACCTGTATCACTATGCGGCCGTGCTTGGTGTGGACATTGTTGCCGACAATCCGGTCGAGACCATGGAAGTGGAAACGGCGGGGCTTGCCAACGTTGCCCGGGCCGCCATGCTGCACGGCGCCAAGAAGGTCGTCTACGCCTCCACCAGCGGCGTGTACGGCAAGCGCGCCATTGAGCAGGCCGTGGACGAGGAGTTCGAGGTTTCGCCCAACTCCAGCTACAGCATCGCCAAGCGCTACAATGAAATCTACCTGAAGTCCCTGTGTCAGGAAAAGCAGCTCGAATCCATCTCCATCCGCTATTTCAATGTCTACGGCCCCAAGCAGGACCAGCGCATGGTCATGGCCAAGTTCTTCCGTCAGGCGCTGGAAGGCAAGCCCATCACCGTGTTCGGCACCGGCAAGCAGACCCGCGACTTCACCTACATCGACGATGTGGTGGACGCCACCATCCGTGTGGCGGAGAGCGTGCGCGGCTGCCAGGTGTTCAATCTTTCCCACGGGCAGGAAACCACCATCCACCGCCTTGGCGTGCTCATCCGGGACATGTGCCGGTCCACGTCCGAGGTGACGCTCATCGACGCCCCCAAGGGCCGGTATGATTTCGAGGTGGAGCGCCGCATCGGCGATTCCTCCAAGCTGCGCTCCTTTATCGGTGATTTTTCCGTCCGTACGCTCGAAGAGGGCATGCGGACAACCATGGAATACTATCTGGACCACTGGGGACTGCAGATCGGCAGCGCACCGGAGAAGCGTAGTTGAACACGGAGAAGGCCCTGAAGATCCTGCAGGTCTCCACGACGGACCGCATCGGCGGTGCTGCCGGAGACTGCTGGAGTCTGCACCGTGCCTGGCTCGAAAGAGGGCACGATGCGTGGATCGCCACGGGGGTGAAATCCTGTGACGATCCGAGGGTCATGCTGCTGTCGCCGGAGGGCGTGCGCCCCGGCCTTGCCCGGCGTCTGGATGCCCGGAGCGGCCTGTCCGCCATGGCTCGGCTGCAACGGCGGGTCGGCCAGTGGATGGGGCGTGAGGACTTTGCCTTTCCGGCAACCGCCGGGTTGCTGCAGGTGCCGCCGGAGCGTCCGGACGTGGTGCACTGCCACAACCTGCATGGCGGCTACTTCGACCTGCGCCGGCTGCCGGAGCTTTCCGCAGAGCGCCCCGTGGTGCTGACTCTGCATGATTCCTGGCTGCTGGGCGGGCACTGCGCACATCCCCTCGGATGCGCGCGATGGGAGACCGGGTGCGGCAGCTGTCCGGACCTGTCCATCTACCCGCCGGTGCTCCGGGACGGTACGGCGGGCAATGCCCGTCGCAAGCGGGACATTTTCGCCCGGAGCCGGGTCTATGTGGCCACGCCATGCGCATGGCTCATGGAGCGGGTGCAGCGGTCCATGCTTGCCCCGGCCATTGTGGAGTCCCGGATCATTCCCTACGGCGTGTCCCCGGACCTCTTCCACCCCGGCGACAGGGCGCAGGCTCGCGAGGCGCTGGGAATTGCGCAGGACGCGCGGGTATTGCTGTTTTCCTCGTTCATGGTCCGGAACAATCCGTTCCGGGATTTTGCGCTCCTGCGGGATGCCCTGCTGGAGCTGGCCCGGGAGTGGACGGGCGCACCGCTCATTCTGCTGGCGCTGGGCGGCGAAGGAGCCGAGGAGCAGGTGGGCAAGGCGACGATCCGGTATCTGCCGTTCACCGACGACCGAGAGTTCGTGGCCGGGGTGTATCGCGCCGCGGACCTTTACCTGCATGCCGCCCTCATGGATACCTTTCCCAATGCCGTCCTTGAGGCGCTGGCGTCCGGAACACCGGTGCTGGCCACGGCGGCCGGCGGCATAGCGGAGCAGGTGCGCGGCCTGGTCGTGGACCACCCTGACGGCCTGAACGATGCGGGAGCGGATGCGGCCACCGGCCACCTGACGCCCATTGGCGATCTGGCGGCGTTTTCCCGGGGGCTGCGCGTGCTGCTGGAGGATGGTGAACGGCTGGCGCAGCTGGGCAGGAACGCACGGCGTGATGCGCTGGATCGGTTTGCCCCCGCACGCGAGGCGGACGAATACGAATCCTGGTACAGGAAAATTTTGAAGGAATGGAGGCCGACCTAGATGTTCAATACCCTGCGAAAGTGGATGGGCCTGATGAACGTTGCGGACATGCAGGACGGCGGAGCCCCGGCCCCCGTGGATTTCGGCGGTCTGCGGCGCACTGCGCCCGTGAGTCGGCTGTTCGGGTTTGACCGGGGTCGCTGCATCGATCGCTATTATATCGAGGCGTTCCTGGAGACGCATCAGGCGGACATCAGGGGACGGGTGCTCGAGGCGGCGGACAATGCCTACACCACCCGTTTCGGCGGCGATGCCGTGACCTGTTCGGACGTGCTGCACATTCAGGAAGGGGCCAAGTACGCCACGGTATGCGCGGATCTGACCTGTGCCG
>QKEJ01000068.1 GCA_003252375.1 Halodesulfovibrio sp. | reverse complement strand
CTGGTGCAGGTAGACGATCACGTTCTCCTCGTTGGTCCGCCGTTCCGCCTCGGGCAGACGGCTGGTGATCTCGCCGATGCGCCCGAAGGTCGCCGCATCGAAGATCTCCGCATCCAGCCCCAGCGGGAAACTGCGTTCGAGGGTGTTGCTCAGGTAGTCCGGCTGCTGCTGCGCAAAGTCCTGCAGCATGCGCCCGATGAGATCGGGGTCCACCAGCGGGGAATCCCCGCCAAGACGGACCACGGTGTCCAGCCCGTGGGCTTCCACCGCATCGATGCAGCGCCTGAGCACGTTGGGACCGTCGCCCCGGAAGCAGGCGGTTTCCCACTTGCGGCACATGTATTCGACAATGTCGTCCTGCGGGGACGTGGACGTGGCCACCACCACGGTATCCAGCCCCGGCGTACGGGCCACGCGGCGCACCATGTGTTCCAGCACCGGTATGCCGCAGATGGGCAGCAGCGCCTTGCCCGGCAGCCGGGACGACCCCATGCGCACCAGAATGATTGCTCCCGTTGTCATGCCTTCACCATCCCCGCCTTCTGCATGAAGGCTCTGTATCGTCCGGCCTGCCGTTCTTCACCCTTGCGGGTGTAGATGTCGGCAAGGGCCGCATAGGCAGCCACTTCCATGGCATACAGGGCATGGGCCTGCTCCTGCGTCAGGGACGGCGTTCCGTCCTGCACCACACGCTCCATGTTGTAGACCGCGTCCAAAAAGTCGGCATAGGTCTCCACGCCCAGCAGCAACCGCTTGGTGGTATCGTTCACCAGACCGATGTAGCCCGTGGCGGCCTCTTCCAGTTCCCCGGCCGCCCGCAGGGCGTCGGCACTGGCGAGCCGTTCCCGGGCTTCCTCCACGGTCAGCAGGGACTCGTCCTTGATCTGGAAGAAGTCGATATCGTCGAAGTCCCGGGGGAAGGCCTCACGACTCTTGCTCGAATAATTGTTGCACCGGGTGTAGACGATGCGCAGACTGTCCACGCCCATCTGACGCGCGCGCTGCTGCAGTTCCAGCAATTCCTCGTCCGAGTCGTTGAAATTGAACATGATGTACTGCCAGATGAGCTTCGGCGTGGCCACGCCCGCCTGCTCCCTTGCCTCGGCAATACGGCGGGTAAACTCGAAGACCCGCTCTATGCTGCCGCGCTTGCGGTACCGCTGGTACTGCTCCTGCCGCGTGGAATCGATGGCGATCTTCACCTTGTCCACGCCGCTGGGGACAATGGCGTCCGAATAGGGGGAGTTGCCGTTGGTGCTGATGAGCATGTCGCCGCCGAGACGGTCCTTGACGTAACGCATCATCTCCCACAGGTGCGGATTGAGCGTGGGTTCCCCCACGCCGCAGACGTTGCCCTTCTCCAGCCGGTATCCGGCACGGGCAAAGGAGTCGGTCACCTCGGTCAGCAGCTCCATGGGCATGGTCTTCAGACCGGACGTGTCCGTCCGCTGCCCCTGGCACCATTCGCAGTCCAGCATGCAGTGCATGGAGGGCTCCAGATGGAACCAGCGCAGCACCCGCTCTTCCGCATCAAACGGGGCGTCGGGTTCCAGATAGGAACAGCGTTCGCACACGCCGGGAAACGGCGTCTGGCCGCAGGCCTGCGCCTCGCGGATATGGGCGAAGAGCCCCTTGTGGAAGACGTCCTCCACGAAATCCCTGCCCTCTCCGGGCACGTACCGTCCCAGGGTCACGGTCTCCCCTGCCCCGCAGTAGCAGGGCAGGCGTCCGTCCGCCCGCAGGTACAAGCCGTATGTCATGACGCAACGCACAGGCTACTCCTCGAATTCCGGCATGGGGACGAATTCGCTGCGCAGAATGCCCAGCCAGGTCTGGTCGTGGTACCGGCCGCCGGACCAGATGCGTTCCCTGAACACGCCTTCCTTCTTCCAGCCCAGCCCCTCCACGCAACGGACAAAGGCAGGATTGAAGGTTCCGGCGAACACCTTGTGCAGGTTGTGGAAGTCAAAGGCATGGCGGGTGACCAGATACACGGCCTCGCGCCCTATGCCCCGGCCGCGCGCGCCCTCGGCGCCCACCAGAATGGCCACCTCGCCGCAGCGGTGCACGGGGTTCAGGTTCACGAGAGAGACGTTGCCCAGGTGCCTGCCGCTTTCCCGTTCCACAATGGCCAGCACGAACCCGCTGCGCGATGCCTCCAGCCCCTGCTGGTACGAGCGCATGGATTCCCGGCTGTTGGGGAAGGGACGGCGCTGGGAATAGGCGTTGACCTCGGGGTCGTTCAGCCAGCGCAGGTATTCGTCGCCGTAATCGCCCTCTTCCAGCGGCCGCAGCATGATCCTGCGGCCCATGATGAAGTGGATGGGGTCACTCATGCCGTTCACCCTTATTCCTTGGAAACGTAGGAGGCGTCCGTTCTCGTCTTGTCGCCGAGGGTCACGTCCACCTTCTTCTTGATGGCGCCGTGGTGGCATTCCGAGCACACCACGCTCTCAAGCCGCCTGCCGTCGAGATGCAACTTGCGCTGCTGGCCCTGCAGCGTGTCCCACGCCTCCTTCACACCGTAGTCGCTCACGTTGCCGAGCACCTCACGCATCCGGAAGTCGGACGGGCACTTGAGATAGTTGCCACGGCTGGTGATGCACAGGCGCTGCCACAGGCGGGGGCACACGAAATTCGGATCGGGCACGCAGTTGATATGGTCGAAATGCATGTCCGGGTTGTAGGCCACACGGTCCACGATGGACTTCATGAGGGTGATGTAGGCCCCCGGATCGTCCTCGATGGCGGACCAGATGGACTGGACGTTGAGCAGGGTGTCGGCCTTCAGTTCGTCGCGCACGCGGCGCAGGATGCGCAGCTTCTCCAGCGACTCCTCATACTTGAGGGGCACGCGCACGGCCTCGTAGTTAGCGCCCAGCCCGTCGAAACTCATGGTGATCCAGTCCACGCCGGCGCCGATGATGCCCCGGGCCAGCTTCTCGGTAATGGCGCCGCCGTTGGTGTTGATCCACACTTCCTTCACCCCGGAGCGCTTGGCAAAGGAGACCATCTCCACGATGTCGGGATGCAGCAGCGGTTCGCCGCGCATGCTGAACTTGAGGGTAAACAGGCCGTGCTCGCCGCATTCCTTGACGATCTTCTTGTACATCTCCAGCGGCATGAAATCGTTTTCCTGCACGTCCATGTACTGGCGGAAGCAGTGGGTGCACTTGATCTGGCAACGGCTGCTGACCTCTATGTCGATGTTCAGCGGGAAGGACGGCAGGATACGCCGCTTGGGAAACTGGCTCCACTGAAACCTGTTCCACAGGTAGGCCAGCCGCTTGCCGCGGCTTCTGCGCAGTTCGTTCCGCACATACTCGGGAAAGGTCTCGCAGCTGAACTGCACGTTGGTTTCGGATTTTCTCATATGTCACCCGGTCTTTCAGTTTGCTCGGCTGTCACAGCCTTGAGGTTGAGGAGAAAAGGCGGGGTCGAGCAGACGCCCGATTGATTCCGCCAGCAGGGGCGCAGCCAGCAGCTTGATCTTCTCGATCAGGCTCTCGGTCCCCTCACCGGACACGATGGGGCAGGAAGCCTGCGCCACGATCGGTCCGGTATCCAGTCCGTCATCCACCAGATGGCTTGTCAGCCCGGTTACGGTATCCCCAGCCTCAAGGGCTGCGAGGTGCGGTGAACGCCCCCGGTGCCGAGGCAGCAGCGAGGCGTGAAAATTCAGGGTGCCCAGTGCGGGCCGCCCGTACACGGATGCGGGCAGCCGCAGGGGCCACGCGTGGGTCACGGCCAGATCCGGTCCCAGCTGCTCCATGAGGTCGGCAACCTGTCCGTTGGCTGCAGGCCCGGCGGTATGAAAGGCAATGCCCTCAGCCATGCAGAACTCGCGCACCACATTGCGCCAGGGGTCCTTGCCGGTCTCGTCGCACTGCCCGATCACGGTGCACTGCTCCACCACGGGCAGCGCCTGCAGCGCCCTGACGAGTTCGAGGCCGAGCCCCCAGTTGACCATTGCCAGAACCCGCATCTAGCCCTCCCGCGAAAGGATGGTTGCAAGTTCTATGTCGGGATCGCCTGCGCAACCGTGGCGGCACTCAGCGCAGCTCACCAGCTCCATGCGGCGTCCCTGTGCATGCAGGGTACGGATACGGTCGAGTTCCGGGCTCAGCCAGAATTCGCGTATGCTCCGGTCCCGCATGTTGCCCATGACGATGTCCGTGGCATCCCATCCCGTGCAGCACTGCACGTCGCCGTTCCAGGCCACCATGATGCGCTGCCACGGATACTGGCAGACGAACCCTTCCTTGAGGGTCATGGGTCCGCGGAAATTGATATAGGGGTTGTAGACCATGCAGTCCGACACCGGCTGCATGAGTTCGCGGTACCGATCCGGGTCATGACGGATGGCCGGCCAGATGGTGCACAGCCGCACCTGCGGCAACACGGACCCGGCCTGCGCACGCCGGGCGAGCAGGGTTTCCAGCCGCTGACGGCTCTCCGCGAACACGGCGGGATGCCGGATGCTTTCGTACACGTCCTCCACGCCGTCAAAGGAAACCGCCACGTAGGAAAGACGGCTGTCCACGATGCAGTCCAGAATCTCGTCCTTCAGATAGAAGGCGTTGGTCAGGAAGGAGACGTTGGGAATGCGGGCCGCAGCGTAGGCGATCATCTCCGTGATGCGCGGATGGGTGAGCGGCTCACCGCGCCATGACAGGCGCACCGAATAGACATGCTCGCGTTCGCATTCGTCGATGAGCGACCGGAACAGATCCACATCCATCTGGCCCACACTCTTCAGCTTGTCGCGGTAGCACATGGGGCAGTTCATGTTGCAGGTGTTGGCCGCTTCTATGTCCACGTGCAGCGGGAAGGTGGAGATCACGCCGAGGCGCGAACCGATCTCCCAGTAAATCCTGTTGAGCATGTACTCGAAGAAGTGTCCCTGATTCAGCACGAACAGCCAGCAGCGCTCCGGGGTGTCAAAGGGCCGCTGGTGATGGTTCACATCCACTCGGGTATCGGCCAGCAGCTCGCTGCGGAACATGAGCTGCCCGAAGAAGGTCCGCTGGAACTCGGCATGCTCGGGCATGGCGCTTTCCACCATGGCCTGCCACGGATCGAGCGGCGCCTCGAACCCCATGGGCCGCTCCGCATCACCGGTTACGCGCAGCCCGTCAACCGAGGCCACGCGCGCCCAGAAGGCGGCGAATTCGGGGTGCGCCCGCACCTCGTCGGCAATCTCCATGGTGAAGGTCACCACAAGGCGGGCCTGCTCTCCGGCAACTATGTCAGCATGAATCATGGGTATCCACCATCATCCGTTGGTTCTTGGCAACCAGGCATGAAAGACATGGGCAACCCCGCCCACGCGCACCAGCCCGTTGCGCAGATAAAAATTCATGGCATCCCGTGCTCCGGCGTACACCTCCGTGCCGCCCGCAGTGATGCCGGTCATGGCCACGGCATGGGCAAGCAGCGCCGAGGCAAGCCCCGCCCCGCGCACCTGCGGCTCAAGGGCAATGAGCTGAATGTCCAGCGCCTTGGCCCCGTCACGGTTTCCCGCAAACAGGCAGACACCCACCGGGCGTCCCTGCGCCATGGGGAACAGCGCCCATGCCCTGCCGCTTGCCACCATGTCCGCCAGATAGCGGTTCCAGAACGTTGTCACCTGCCCGGGAGCAAGGTGTGCATCCAGCCGGAACCGCGAATGCAGGTCCCGGAACAGATCCGGGGCAAGGGCCGATACCAGCGCCGCGTCGTCCGAAAAGCCGACGCCGTCGGGAAGGGGACGCCGGTGCTCCCGCACCAGGGTGCCGGAAAGGGTCAGCTCCGTATCAATGAACGAAAATCCGTTCCGGTCCAGCACGCCCTGCCAACGGGGCAGCTCGCCCGCCTCCACCTTCATGGTGAGCATGACCTCGCACCCGCGCGCCGTATCGGCCGCAGAAACCGCCCCGTTCCCGTCCGGCTGCACCTGCCCGGCAAACCGGTAGCAGGGCACGCCAAAAATTTCCGTATCGTGCGGCAGGAACGCAAAGGACGCGTCACCACCGGCATCCGGCAGGCTCAGCGTGGCGGGCGCAGCATGCAGATCAGGCATGGGCTGCCTCCTGTGCTCCCTCACCGGGCACCATCATCATCAGATAGTCCAGCACGGAGAGCCCCGCTTCAAACGATCCGTGGAGCTGGGGATATTCCGGCTGGCTGAACCGCTGCCACTCCACGGTGATGCCCCGGGCGGCAAAGGCCGCTTCATCCAGATAGTCGCGGGACCCGGTACCGGTCAGATACACAGCGCCTCCGGCGCGCCCGACAAGCTCCACAAGCCGCTGCGTTGCCCGCAGGTCGCCACAGCCATACTCCGACGCCATGCGTACCGGGCTGTCGATGCCCAGCTGCTCCGCCGCATAGGCAAGCAGACGCATGTTGAAATCGATGAGGAACTCGTCCCCGTGCTGGTAGGCGCGCTCCAGAACGGGATAGTGCACCCCGAAGAACGGCGCCTTGCCGTAGCAGGACCGCACCGTGTTCAGGTGCTTGCGCCGCCATGTCGCCCCCGGCTCCAGCCGGACATCCCGCATGCACTGCTCGTACCTGCCGCTCTTCATGACCGGCACGGTCAGCCACTGCACGCCCTGCGGCGTCTTGATCCGATCCCTGTGGTGCCAGCCCCGGCGGATGAACTGCACGTCATCAAGCACGATAAAGCATCCGCTCGTCCGCCAGCGGTCAAAGAAGCCCATCCATGGCATGAAATCGGGTTGATGGATGGTGACGATCATACGAGATATCTGATGACCTCAAAGGACTCCGCGAACTGTACGCCGATCCGCTGTCCGTCGTTCTGGTTCTGGTGCTTGATGAAGTCGATCCAGGCGAAGCGCACCCGCTCCAGTTCCGAGCGATGCGCCTTGATCACCTCGATCTTCCTGTCCATCACGCCCGAAATGTCCGAATAGAAGTTGCCCGCAAAGGTCTGGTGGCTGTCATAATAATTGCTGCGGAACATCAGGAACCGGGGCACGTGGCGTCCCGCCATCAGGGCGCACTGCCCGGCGCACTGGTGGTCCCGGTGAATGTCGTGCACCCAGTGGCTGTAGATGGTGTCGATGTTGTTCTGCACGATGATCTGGTTGAGCCGTGCGGTCACATCCTCGTTGAA
>QKEJ01000134.1 GCA_003252375.1 Halodesulfovibrio sp. | reverse complement strand
ATCGTTTCCGGGGAGGCTCCGGCAGGCATGGGGAATCGTCCGAAGTGGCTCACGGGCTGGAAGTGCAGACCGCGCACCACCGGGGAAAAGGCGGCCGCCATGCGCAGCAGCGCCCCCACGTTGTGGTCGTTGATGCCCGGAACCACGGTGGGAACCAGCACCACGCCGATGCCCGCTTCGCCCAGATGCCGTATGGCCCGCAGCTTGTCCTTGAGCAGGGGAGCGCCGCGCAGGGCCGTGTAGATGGCGTTGGTGGTGCCGTCGAATTGCAGAAATACGGAATCCAGCCCGGCCTCGGCCAGTGTTCTGGCGTAGCCGCTGTCGTGGGCGATGCGCAGGCCGTTCGTATTGAGCTGCACAAAGGGAAAGAGCTTTTTGGCGGCGCGGATGACTGCGGGCAGGTCCTCACGTATGGTGGGCTCGCCGCCGGAAAGCTGTACGTTGCAGGGGCCGGCGGCGGCGCGGGCGCTCTGCAGGCGTTCCAGAAGACTCTCCATGGCCGGATCATCCGCTGCGTTGCCCCTGCCTGCCGAGGCGAAGCAGTAGGTGCAGGCAAGATTGCAGCGGCTGGTGATCTCCAGCAGCACGGTGCAGGTGTGTTGCCGATGCCGGGCGCACAGGCCGCAGTCGTACGGGCACCCCTCTCTGGAGGCCTTGTCCGGGGCGGGCGGCGTGGCGAGCTTGGGTTTCTTCCACGAGGTGATGGCGGGCGCGCCGCGCCAGATGGGAGCGCGGAAGGGGCCGTGCTCCGGGCAGCGCTTGACCAGATAGACGGTCTCCCTGCCGTCTTCCTGCACGGATTCGTGTCGTGCCGGAACGCGGGCGAGGCAGACGGGGCACAGGCTCAGCCTGTCCTCCTGCGCAAACAGCAACGACGCATCAGGCATGCGCGTCCCTGTCCGCAAAGGGATCAATGCCGTTCTCCGACAGGATGCGCATGAGGCTGGCAAAGGCATCGGCAAGCAGGGTGCCGCAACGGGCCGGATCCGGTGTGCGGCAGTCGCCGCCCGCAATGGAACCGCAGGTGCTGCCGCCGTACCCGGCGACGGCCTCCGTGAACCAGTCGCGGAAACTCTCCAGCATCAGGGGCAGGCGTTCGTCGGCGACATCGTCGACTCCCCCCTTGCCCGCGAACATGCCCAGCAGGCATGCG
This sequence comes from Halodesulfovibrio sp., assembly GCA_003252375.1. GTDB lineage: Bacteria > Desulfobacterota > Desulfovibrionia > Desulfovibrionales > Desulfovibrionaceae > Halodesulfovibrio. The sequence continues at coordinate 24,090 of QKEJ01000134.1, read as the reverse complement.
CCGCCGGTGAAGACGCCGCAGGGGCCGTCGCAGTCGCCCATGCCGTGGCACAGCCCGGCCATGGCACGGACCAGTTCGGGGTTCTCGCGGCCCGCCTGCTCCAGGGCGAGCAGGATCAGTATCTGGCTGCAACAGTAGCCCTGACCGGCCAGTTGCATCATGCGCAGGGAAGATTCGTCTAGCATCATGTGGTCTCCGAACGTGCGTGTCGCATGTGTGGTTATGCCGTGCGCCTGTCCGCCAGCAGCAGAAAGTAGCCCGGGGTTCCTGTATCAGGCCCCGTGGAATCCCCGCATGCCCCTGCCGGTGAGAGCAGGCACGGGGATTCGCCTGCAAGCACCAGCCTGGCGGCGAGTTCGCCCAGCTGTTTGGAGTGGTCCTCGAATCGGCGCAGGGTGAATCCCGTGTGATGCAGATGCTCCGCAATGGCGCGTCGGTCCGCCCGCCAGCCGAGGCAGGAGCCGTGCGGAAGGGACGACGGGGAGGCCGCGCCGTTTGGACTGCCTGGTCCCGTGCGCAGGTACAGGTCCGTTATGCCCAGTATGCCGCCCGGTGCCAAGAGGGCATGAAGCGTGGCAAGCGCGGCGCGGGTGTCGGGCAGCAGGGAAAGGACGCATTCACACAGAATCATGCGGAAGGCTCCCCGGCGGAACGGCGGATGCTCCGCCGTGCCGATGACAAGCGGCAGCGGGGCTGCGGTCGCATTGCGATCCTCCTGCGGGCGGACCTGTGAAAACAGGGCGTCCATGCCCACGGCGCAGGCGCCGAACCGTTGGCGCAGCCGCATGACGGATGCGCCCGTGCCACAGCCCACATCCAGCACGGTCCACCCGGGCGCGAGGCCCGCCAATTCGGCCATGCGGTCGGTCAGCGCCAGCCCGCCGGGCCGGAATATGCCGTCCGATACGGCGCGCATGGCCGGACGGGCCCAGAGCGGACCGGCTGCGGAATCGGTTGCGGGAGCGGTGTGCGGGCATGTTGGCATGGCGGTCTCACTTGTCCTCAAGCAGCCGCTCCACGTCCGCCATCTTGCCCAGCGCCAGTTCCTCGGGAATGAGCACCATGCCGCAGGCGACGCAGCAGGGCAGCTCGACGTTGAACAGGCTGTCCAGATATTCCAGCTCCACGGGGGCGGGCTGCAGCGGCTTGCCGCAGGCGGCGCACACCCAGTCGGAGTAATCCTTGTCCAGAACCTTCAGGGTGCTCATGCGTTTCCTCCGTTGCCGCTCCGGTGGCCGGGCGGAATGATGCGCATGCGGTGGCTCCACGTGTTGTGCACCATGTATCCGCCGTCATCCTGCAGCGTGTATTCCACCCAGTAGGTCACGATAGTGGGACGGAACATGGCCAACCTGCGCCCCTTGGATTCGGTGTCGGTCACGTTTTCCAGCCACGTTTTCTGCTGTTCCGTATGGAGGAGCACCTTGCGGATGTCCGAATCCAGTATGCGGTGGCTTTCCATGCGCTGCTGCGCTTCGGGGGTGTACGTCACGCGCAGGGCTTCGTACGGAGCGGCTGTTCTGCCAGCTTCCTGCCAGTAGCCGGTGATGAGCCGCTCCCGCAGACGGATACGGTTCTCACGCCGTTCCGAATAGCTGGGTGCCGGGCCCGCATGCGGGCCTGCGGCATTGTCGGCCCGCGGGCCGCAGCAGCCCGGTCCGCATGGCTCGCTTGGTTCCGGCGGCAGCAGCAGATCAAGCATGTGCAGGATGCGCTTGCCGGATTTGGCCAGCATGTCGCGGCACATGGCGCAGTATGTTACCGCGTCGGCAGGCGAGGCCGTGGTGAGCCGTGCGGCCCTGCCCTCGCGTATCTTGACGCCCAGGGCGGGGTTGGCGCTTTCCGATAACCCGCCGAAGCCGCAGCATTCGGTATGCTCGCCGCTGCGTTCCGGTTCGGTCACCCGTATGCCGCGCTGGTGCAGCAGGCTGCGCACGGCGGACCGCAGGGCGGCATCATGGCGCGTGTTGCACGGGTCGTGCAGCACCAGTTCCGTCTGTGCCGCAAGGGGCGATGCGGGGAAGGCCGTGTCAGAGGTCTGCTGATCAAAGACTTCCCACAGCGTGGTAATCACGGCCTGCGGCAGGGCCTTGCGCAGCATGTCCGTGCAGGTGGGGCACGCCGTGATAAGGGGCGGATTCCCCAGCGCATCCAGATGGGCGCTGAGGGTGCGGACGGCTTCCGCATGCAGGTCGGTCCGTCCGGACCAGTGAGCGGGGGCGCCGCAGCAGTGCAGCAGCAGGCCCACGCCGCCCTTTTCGGCATCTCCGCCGAGCTGGGTGCGCAGCCATCGCCATGTGCGTTCCACCGCATCCGGCATGGAGGCGGTGAGCTGGCAGCCGGGAAAGAAAAGCCAGGCGCTGCGTGCGGTATCCGGTGCGTGGCGGGCCACGACGCAGTCCTCGCCGTTGGCGAAGGCCATGTCGCGCAGGGCGAATTCGTGCGCCGAGGCGGGCATCTTGCCGCGTGCGACCATGTCCTGCCGCGACTGCAGGCACAGCGCGCCCATGTCGAACCCGTCCGGGCACAGGGAGGCGCACAGCCCGCACATCATGCAGGAGTTGATCATGGTGTTGGCCTGCCGGGTGCCCATGACAATGGAGGCGTTATTGTAAATGCGCCGCGTGTACTGCTTGGGGTAGCTGCCGAACTCGGCGAGGAAGGCGCAGTTGTGTACGCACTCCATGCATTCGCACCTGAGGCAGCGGGCGGCTTCCTGCACGGCCTGCTCCCGCGAGTAGCCGTTCTGGGACACGGCTATGGGAGAGACGGGGGCGACTGTGGAAATATTGGTGTAGAGGCGGGTTTCGAAGATGCCTTCGCGCTCCCTGCCCGCAACAAGGCTCGCTCCCTGATAGAACCGGTCCATGGATGTGGCGGCGCGGCGGCCGAGGGCGGCAAGGAAAACCGGGGAAAAGGCCTGCTCCGGTTCGGCAGGGCGCATGGCGGCAAAGACGCCGGTGCGCACGGTGCCGAGCGTCAGGTCATCGGGCGGGGCATCGCCTTCCAGCAGGGCCTGATAGGCGTCGGGTGCAATGAAGACAAGCCGTTCCTCGGCGCGGGCCGTATCCACGAGCGTGAGGGAAACCGGGGCATGCTCGTGGATGACCACTCCCAGACGGCGCAGGGTGGCCAGCTCCGTCTCCAGATGCTTGCGCAGGGTCGCCTCGTAATCCAGCGGAGCGGTGCAGCGCAGCCAGTTCAGCATGTCGGTGACGTCGCACGGACAGTGCAGGGCCACCTCCACCCCCTTGCGGGACAGGTCCCATGCAGCGGTAAGGGCGGCGATGTCGCCGCCGATAATTGTGGCCTTGCGTCCCCGTGATGGCGGCGCGTGCAGGGGAGGCGTCTTGCCCGGAAAATCGGCGCAGGCCCGTTCCAGCGCGCTCATCTCGACGGCCCCGCCCGCATCATTGCGCAGGCAGGCCTTCTTGCATGGAGCATCGCAGATCCGGGCCATGACGGAAGGCAGCGGCAGCGTGCGGCACAGGGTGCCCCATGCCTGATCCGGTCTGTCCTCCGCCATGCGGGTACAGAATTCCCGGACATCGACATGCAGCGGACAGGCGGCCCGGCACCTGGGCGGCTCTTCCTGAGTGCACCGCGCTTCCCAGTTTCTCATTTCGGACTGGTCCATGGCGGTTCTCCAATGGATGAGGACGGCATCCCCGCAGCAAGGGGATGCCGTCCGTGTGGAGTTGTCAGAAAGGACTTATGCCTTGGCCTTCAGACCGGCAAGCACCTTTTCCGGCAGGGCCGGAAGCTTGGTGATGCGGACGCCGCAGGCATGGTAGATGCCGTTGATGACTGCAGCGTGCGGTGCGGTCAGCGGCATTTCGCCCACGCCGGAAGCGCCGAACGGTCCGTCGGGACGCGGCGTTTCAACATAGATGATCTCCATGTCGTCGGGGATCTGCTTGATGTAGGGGAAGCCGGCACCGGGCATGGTGGCGTGCTTCTTGATGTCCTCGTAGTCTTCGGTGAGCGCGAGGCCGATGCCCTGGGCCACGCCGCCGTGAATCTGGCCGTCCACGACGAGGAAGTTGTTGACCACGCCCACGTCGGCGACGGTGGTCATGGCTTCCACGGTGGGTTTGCCGGTGGCGATTTCCACTGCCATTTCAGCCATGAACAGGCCGTACATGTAACAGCAGAAGGGATTGCCCTGGCCGTTGGCGTCGCAGTCGTTGGCCGGTGCGGACCACTTGCCGGCGTACGTCAGGTCGAGCTTTTCGCTGACCATTTCATCGTACGTACGGATGCCGCCGCCGGGCTTGCTCATGGCCTTGACCAGCATTTCGCAGGCCACGCGGGTGGCCTGACCGACGACAACCTGCGAACGGCTGCCGCCTGCAGGGCCGGCGTTGGGTGCGAGGCTGGTGTCGCCCATGACCAGACGAATCTTGTCGGGAGTGATGCCGATGGGACGCAGCGCTTCGTGAGCGGTGCCCAGCGTGCCCATATCCGCACCCTGGCCGTGGTCTTCCCAGCAGGAGAACACGGTCACGGTGTTGTCGGGGTTGAGGGCGACGTTCACTTCCGCAGTGTCCGGACCGTCGAGGCCGCTGCCGTATACGCCGAGGGCGATACCCACGCCGCGCTTCACGTCAGCGGTGGACTTGGCGGCAGCGCGCTTCTTGGCCTCTTCGTACTTGGGACGCAGGCGGTCGAACATCTCGGGCAGGGAGAACACTTCCGGCACCTGGCCGGTCGGCGTGGTGGCGCCCTTGCGGTAGATGTTCTTGTAGCGCAGATCGAACGGATCCATGCCCAGCTTTTCCGCCAGTTCGTCCATCAGCACTTCGGACGGGAACTCGCTTTCCGGTGCGCCGTACCCACGGAAGGCGGCGCCCCATGCGTGGTTGGTGCATACGGTGCGGCCCTCGCCGCGGATGTTGGCGATGTCGTACCCGGCGCCGATGTACTGGGCGCCGCGCAGGGTGAGCAGGTCGCCGAATTCGGAGTAGGGACCGTGGTCAACGGACCAGTCGGTTTCCATGCCGAGCAGCTTGCCGTCCTTGCTGGCTGCATAGCGCATCCAGGTGATGAAGGGCGAACGCTTGCCGGTGTACGCCTGCTGCTGTGCCCAGGTGTAGTTCAGGTACACGGGCTTGCCCGTGGCGATGGCGGCGGCGCCGACCAGGGCTTCCATGGTGGGGCTGAACTTGTAACCGAAGGTGCCGCCCGTGGGGTTCTGCACCATGACCATGTTGTCGGGCTCCACGCCGAGGCCGGGAGCGATCATGTACAGGTGCAGGTGCAGGCCGATGGACTTGGAGTGGATGCACAGCTTGCCTTCCTCGTTGAAGTAGGCAAAGCCCACATCGGGCTCGATGGGCATGTGGGGCTGGCGGGTGGTGTAGAAGTCGCCTTCCACCACCACGTCGGCCTTTTCGAAGATGGGGCCGGTGTCCTCGCCCTTGGCGATCTTCTGCTCGTAGTAGATGTTGGGCGTGCCGGGATGGATTTCAATGGCGTCCTCGGCCATGGCTTCGGGAGCGCTCATGTAGGCGGGCAGGATTTCCAGGTCCACCTTCACCTTTTCGGCAGCAGCCTTGGCGTGGCACTCGGTGTCGGCGCAGACAATGGCGATGGCGTCACCGTACTGGAAGACCTTCTCGTCGCAGAGGATGGGACGATCCCAGCCGTCCCCCTTGTTGGTGGGGAAGGTGATGAGGCCGGTGATACGGTTCTTGCCCTTGACGTCCTTGTGGGTGACGACCTTGACCACGCCGGGCATCTTTTCGGCTTCGCTGGTGTCGATGCCGAGAATCTTCGCATGGGAGACCTCTGCCTGCACAAGGGCGAGACGCAGCGTGCCCTCAGGCATCTTGATGCCAAGGTCGGCACCGAAGTCGAGCGTGCCGGTTACCTTGGCGACAGCGGAAGGACGGGGGTACTTGGTGCCCCAGATGCGGCCGTCCGCAGGAATCTTGAATTCGAGATCCTCAACCTTCATATCTCCGCGCAGCACGGCGGCGGCGTCCATGACGGCGTCCACCAGTGGCTTGTAGCCGGTGCAGCGGCAGGCATTGCGATGCTTCTGGAACCAGTCGCGGACGTCTTCACGGCTGGGCTTGGGATTCGTTTCGAGCAGCAGCTTGGCGGAAACGATGAAACCGGGGGAGCAGAAACCGCACTGAGCGGCACCGTGGGCGATCCATGCAACCTGGATGGGATGCAGGTTGTCCGGGGTGCCTATGCCTTCCAGCGTGGTGATGCTGGCCCCTTCGGTAAGGCGGCTCATTTTGTAGCTACAGGTACGGATGAGCTTGCCGTCCACGATGACATTACAGCTGCCGCAGTGGCCCTGTCCGCAGCCGACCTTGACACTGGTGAGGCCGAGGCTCTCGCGCAGGTAGGTCGCAAGGGTGGTTTCCGGAGAGACAATGGCCATGCGGGGAGCGCCATTGACGTGGATCATACGCTTAATCATCAGAGGTCCTCCTTGAAGGGTGGTAACTCGGGCCGGACTGAGTTGGCAGACGCTGCAATCCGGCAGGCAGATGCCAAAGTCACGAGCCTGCGGACAGGCTGTGGGTTCATTGTTAACCCGGCTTTCCGAAGGGACAGATAGGATGACGGCAGGGGTCGCAGTTTGCACAGAACCCTCCATGCCCCAGCGCCACGATGTCCTTGCGGGTAAGTCGTTCACCGGCCAGCAGTCTTGGCATCACGATGTCGAAAATGCTGGCGCGGTAGTACATGACGCAGCCCGGTAACCCCAACACAGGTACGTCTCCAAGATAGGAAAGAAGAAACATCACTCCCGGAAAGGTGGGAGATCCGTAGGTAATCACCTCCGCGCCCGTGGCGCGGATGCTGGCGGGAGTCTGGTCATCGGGATCCACGCTCATGCCGCCGGTCACGACCACCATTTCTGCTCCCTCATCTACAAAGGAAAGAATGGCGTCGCGGGTTGTTTCGGGGTCGTCACCCACCATCTTCTGGCCGATGACCTCCGAGCCGAACCCGGCGAATTTCTTGCGCAGAACAGGACCAAACTTGTCTTTGATGCGTCCGTGCAGGATTTCGCTGCCCGTGGTGACCACCCCCACGCGGAGGGATTGCACGGGCTTGACCTGCACGACAGGATAGTGGGCGGCGCAAATCTCCTCCACCCGGAGAATCTTTTCCTCGTCGATGACGAGCGGGACCACCCGGGTCCCGGCCACGGGACGGGCCTGCGGCACGAACTGTCCGGTATGCATGGTGGCCAGCACGACCTCTTCGATCGAATTGATGGCCGCCAATGCCTCAACATTGACCGTGAGCAGACCCCGCTCCGCGATCAGATTGATGCGTCCCTCGCTGATCTCCGAAAAACTGATTCCCGGACCTGCAACGGCGTGGGCGATGCGCAGCGCCGCCTCGTCCTCGTGCAGCTGGCCGTTTTCAAGCGAGAGCACATACAGGTGCTCCTTGCCGATGGTCAGCAGGACGGGAATGTCCTCCGGCTGGATCACATGGCCTTTCTTGAAGGCCCGTCCCTTGAACTCGCCGGGGACGATGCGGGTTAAATCGTGACACAGAACAGTTCCCACAGCTTCCTGAACAGGAATCGTTTTCATCATGGTAGCGGGCTCCACTGCAGCTTCCGAACTGGATTGAGAACCTCCGTTACAAGCAGCATGTCCATTGCAGAGTAATCCGGTAGACATACTATCATCCCGGAGAGTGAGGTTGAGCAATTGAACAGGGGGTACTCACCTTTTTCCGATTTTCTTATGTCGCCACGAACATATAAAGTCAACATCCTTCTAAAAGCAAAAATGTTCTCGCGTATATCTTCAACAACTGTGCGAGTTTTTATATTTCCTTGCATTCCGGAGTGTTGAAGGATGGTGCTGCGCGATGCCCAAAGACAGCTCCGGAGTGCGGGGAAGGGGGCAAGGCCGTGCATTCATGCGGGTGCGGAGCCATTTCCGGGGGGTGAGCGGTAAGTGGGTTGGGGGTTGCATTGCTGTGTCATTGTGACACAGTGCAGGGAACCCTATGGGTCATTTTGTGGTCCGCGGCAGGGGCCGCCCCGTGTCCTCAGCGCGCATTGTCATGCTCGCCGTGCGGGGCGTGACATGTGCGAGCATGATTTGTATTCTTCATAATATTTTGTATTTACATGGTTTTTCTCTTTGTGCGGCTGGGCGGAGAAATGGGACGGCACGGCGTGTGTGTCGTTTTGGCCACTGGAACACGGCCGAGGTGCCGTGTTGGCCGTCTTTTTGCTTAGAGAGAAGTGGCATGTTGAGACGCCATGTGTTGCATGGTGCGTTGTTCCGGCCGGCTTGTACCATCTTCCGGCAGCCTGGGGCCGCTGTGTCAGAATGCCTCACTGCGCTGCCGGGAGTGTTCGATTCACCCCCAATCATCCACGGGAAGGCCATGCTTGTAACCAAATTTGCTATTCCGGAAATCATCTTCGGCAAGGGGAGCGTGAAGCACCTTGCCCCCTGTGCGCGCCGTCTGGGGGCGCGCAGGGTGCTGCTTGTCAGTGACGCGGGACTCGAGAAGGCGGGATGGGTGGACATGATCAAGGGGTTGCTGGAAGAGGACCGCATTGACTGCGTCTACTTCAGCAACGTGGATTCCAACCCCCGGGACCATCAGGTGCACGAGGGGGCTGCGCTGTACAAGGACGCGCAGGCGGACGTGATTGTCGGTCTGGGCGGGGGCAGCCCCATCGATGCGGCCAAGGGCATTGCCACCATTGCGGGGAACGGCGGGCAGATCCGGGACTACGAGGGGGCGAACAAGATCATGCGCCCGCTGCCGCCCATGATCTTCATCCCGTCCACGGCGGGCAGCGGCTCGGACATGTCGCAGTACAGCATCATCACGGATGTGGAGCGGCAGGTGAAGATGTCCATCATCAGCCGGTCGCTGGTGCCCAATCTTTCCATCATCGATCCCACCATGCTTACCACCAAGACGTCGGAGCTGATCATCGCCTCCGGCGTCGACGCTTTCGCTCACGCCGTGGAGTCCTATGTCTCGCGGGCGGCATCCCCGTTCACGGAGCATCAGGCCCTGCTGGCCATCCGGCTTATCCTGGACAACATGGGCGAGGCCGTGAGCACCCGGTCGCTGCAGGCGCTGGAACAGCTCAGTATCGCCAGCACGGCGGCGGGCATGTCGTTCAGCAACGCGGGGCTTGGCATCGGGCACTCGCTGGCCCACTCGGTGGGCGGCCGCTACGACGTGCTGCACGGACTGGTGCACCCCATCCTGCTGCCGGTGGTGATGCGTTTCAACCTGCCTGCGGCAAAGGAGAAGATGGCCCGCATCGGCAGGGAAATCCTTGGTCCGCAGGTCTGTCCCGTGGGCAGTCTGGCCGAGAAGGGGATAGAGGCGTTGCATGAGCTTTTCGTCAGCCTGGGGGTGACGACCCGGCTGCGGGATATCCTGCCCACCAATTCCGAGCTGGAGCCTTTGTGCCGCATGGCGGTGCGCGATACCTGTACGGTGACCAACCCCAGAGACGCCCATTGGAGCGATCTGGCCCGCATATGTGAGGAAGCATGGTAGCCGAAAACACAACCACCATTCAGGACCTTATCGGCATTGAGCACAGCAAGCTCAACTTCTTTCAGGAACTGCAGCACAGCATTGTGGAGCTGAAGGCCAGCCATGACCGGTCCGAGGCGCAGCGCAGGGAGATTGCCGCCATCTTTGACGGCATCACCGACCTGATGATGGTGCTTTCCGAGGACATGCGCATCATCTCCGTGAACCACGTGTTCATGGAGATCTTTCCGGACGGCGACCCGCGGGGCAAGTTCTGCTACGAGCTGTTCACCGGCAACAGCGTGCCCTGCCCCACGTGTCCGGCGTTCCAGTCGCTGAAGAAGGACACGGTGTGCAGGGAGACGGCCATCTTCCGCATCGGCAACCGCAACATGCATTTCGAGATGGTCTCGTCTCCCCTGAAGAGCCCGCATCTCAAGGAGCATCAGGTGCTGATCTTCAAGCGGAACGTGACCATGGAAAAGGAGTATCAGGCCAAGTTCTACCAGGCCGAGAAGATGGCCACCATGGGGATGCTGGCTGCGGGGGTGGCGCACGAGATCAACAATCCGCTCACGGCGGTTTCCGGATTTGCCGAGGGCATCCGCAGGCGAATCCCGAAGCTGGAAGGGCAGGTGGATGAAGCCATTCTCGACGATTTCAGGGAGTACACGGATACGATCCTGAAGGAATGCCAGCGTTGCCAGACCATTGTGCAGACGCTGCTCACCTTCAGCCGTCCCACGAAGTCGGCGTTCGTGCCGGTGTGCATCAATACGGTGGTGACGGATACCATCCGGATTCTGCATCACCATTTCAAGAAGCGGCCGGGGCTGCGGGTGGAGCTGAGCCTGCAGGAAAATCTGCCCCTTATCTACGGCGATGAGGCCCAGCTCAAGCAGGTGGCCCTGAACCTGCTGACCAACGCCGTGGACGCCATTGCGGGGGACGGGACCCTGACCATCAGCAGCAGCCCGCACGAATCGGGCGGCATCTGTCTGCAGGTGCGGGACACCGGGTGCGGCATCGGGGAAGACAAGTTCAACAAGCTGTTCGAGCCGTTCTACACGACCAAGCCCGTGGGGAAGGGGATAGGGATAGGACTTGCCACCTGCTACACGATTGTTCAGGAGCATGAAGGGGACATCAGCGTAACAAGTACACTTGGAGAGGGGACGTGCTTCACGGTCACGTTGCCCCGGATACAGGCGGGAATACATGAATAGCAACGGATACTGTGTTCTGGTCATTGACGACGAGGAATCCATTCTGAAATTGCTCGAGCGCGAGTTGGCGACAACGGAGCGCATGGTGGAGACGGCCTGCTGCGGGCGTGTGGCCCGTGAGAAGCTGTCCAAGAAGCGGTATGACGTGATCATCTCCGATATCCGGTTGCCGGATGCGGACGGACTGGACCTGCTGGTGGAGTTCCGGGGCATGTACCCGGATGTGGAAATCATCCTGATTACCGGGCACGGCGACATCGACAACGCCGTGGAGGCCATGCGCATCGGCGCGTATGACTATATTCCCAAGCCCTTCAACCTGGACCGTGTGGAGCTGGTGGTGGAGCGTGCCTACCAGCGCTCCTGCCTGCAGCGCGAGAACAGGACCTTCCGGCATACCAAGAAAAGCACGCCGCCTTCCAAGCTGGTGGGCAACTCCTCGGAGGTCAAGCACCTGCGGTTCCTCATCGACAAGGTCGCTCCCACGGAGGTTCCGGTGCTCATCACCGGGGAGAGCGGGGTAGGCAAGGACGTGGTGGCGCATTCCGTCCAGAGCGGCAGCGCACGCAGTGACAAGCCGTTCATCATCAAGAACTGCGCAACGTTGCAGAAGGATCTTATCCGCAGTGAGCTGTTCGGGCACACCCGCGGAGCATTCACCGGGGCCACCGAGGACCGTGAGGGGCTGCTGGGGTTCGCCGATACCGGAACCCTTTTCCTGGACGAGATAGGCGAACTGCCGCTGGAGCTGCAGGGCTCACTGCTGCGGGTGCTGGAAGCCCGCCGGTACCGCCGGGTGGGAGAGAAGAGCGAGCGGTGCATTGATATCCGGTTCATCTTCGCCACCAGCCGGAATCTGGCGCAGGGCGTGGAGGAGGGCACCTTCAACGAGGCGTTGTACCATCGCATCAACGTGTTCAATATCAATATTCCCAAGCTGCATGAGCGCCGGGAGGATATTCCCCTGCTTGCCGAGCACTTTCTCGGGCGCATGGCGGCCCGTATAGGCCAGCAGACCCCCACCATCAGCGAAAAGGCCATGCAGTCGCTGCTGGCGTATCACTGGCCGGGCAACGTGCGCGAACTGCGCAACGTGCTGGAGCGGGGGCTCATTCTGTGTGAGGGGAACGTTATCTCGGACAACGCCCTGCCGCAGGAACTGGTGAACAAGGCGGCCGCCAAGCGCAACGGCGGGAGCGGGGTGTTCGCCCTGGATGAGGTGGAACGGGAGCATATTCTGCGTGCGCTCAACTTCTTTGACGGGAATCGCCAGCACGCGGCGCAGGCGCTCGGTATCGGGCGAAAGACTCTGTACCGGAAGTTGGAAAAGTATTCCATATCCTGACATATCGGATAGATATGACGTTTTCAGCGGGCCCTTCGAAAGAAGGGCCCGCTGCGTTTTACAGCACGGGAAAACGACTGTGTCACAATGACCCAACCGGCTGTCGGGACCGGGTCATTTCGACCCCTCTTTTCAACATGCTGAAATATATGGTATAAAAATGAGTTTGAGGATTGTGCCTGTCTTCCTCCGCAGTCCTTCCCTTCTGTGCCCTTTGCCGCAAGTGGCCCACTCCCTGAGTGCGAAAATGCTCTAACAGTCTGGTATTGTGCAACAATCAAACTTGGCACGATCCCTGCCTATAACGAGAGCAATACGTCACGGCAAGCCGTTTCAGACTTCTCATCAACCAATCGACAACTGTAAGGTAGGAGAGAGTTATGGCAGTAAGAGAGGAAGTGTATGGTTTCTTCATTCCCAGCGTTACCCTGATGGGCATCGGTTCCCATAAGGAAATCCCCAACAAGATCAAGGCGCTCGGCAGCAAGAAACCCCTGTTGGTAACGGACAAGGGTATCACCGCCGTCGGCATCACGAAGCAGATCGTGGACCTGATGAAGGCCAACGGCATGGACTGCGTGGTGTATGACGAAACCATTCCCAACCCCACTGACAAGAACGTGCACGATGGCGTTGACGTCTACAAGAAGAACAAGTGCGACTCGCTGATCACCCTGGGTGGCGGCAGCTCGCATGACTGCGGCAAGGGTGTCGGCCTCGTCATCGCAAACGGCGGCAAGATTCATGACTTCGAGGGCGTGGACAAGTCCACCAAGCCCATGCCGCCTTATATTGCCGTGAACACCACCGCGGGCACCGCTTCGGAAATGACCCGTTTCTGCATCATCACGGATACCTCCCGCAAGGTGAAGATGGCCATTGTTGACTGGCGCGTCACGCCCACCATCGCCATCGACGATCCGCTGCTGATGATGGGCATGCCCCCGGCCCTGACTGCGGCCACCGGCATGGACGCCCTGACCCACGCCGTGGAAGCCTATGTTTCCACCATCGCCACCCCCATGACCGATGCCTGTGCCGAGAAGGCCATCAAGCTGATTTTCAAGTTCCTGCGCCGCGCTGTTGCCAACGGCCAGGACATCGAAGCCCGTGAAGGCATGTGCTACGCGCAGTACCTTGCCGGCATGGCCTTCAACAACGCCAGCCTCGGTCACGTGCACGCCATGGCGCACCAGCTGGGCGGCTTTTACGATCTGCCGCACGGCGAATGCAACGCCATTCTGCTGCCGCACGTGGAACAGTTCAACCTTATCGCCTGTGTGGAACGTTTCTCCGAAATGGCCACCTGGATGGGCGAGAACATCGAGGGCATGAGCCCCAGAGCCGCAGCGGAAATGGCCCTTGTGGGCATCCGTCAGCTCTCCGCCGACGTGGGCATCCCCGCCGGTCTCATCGAACTCGGCAAGCGTTACGGAAAGGACGTGAAGGCCGAGGATATCCCCACCATGACCTCCAATGCACAGAAGGACGCCTGCGGCCTGACTAACCCCCGCCGTCCCAAGGACAGCGACGTCACGGCAATCTACCAGGCTGCTCTGTAAGCCCATAGGAAGGGGGGGAGGAACCCCCCTCCCCCCTGCCCCTGCCCGTTAGTTCCCTGCTCTCGAGCCCCCTGCTGCGTGTCTGCGCAGCAGGGCACGGGAGCTCATGCGCCCAGAAACGGAGTAGTACAGATGCCCACAAAGACCGTTCCCGACCGTAATGACGGCAATTTTCTGCAGGAAGTGCAACAGGCGAGCGAGCAGAACCTGACCCGCTGCTACCAGTGCGGCAACTGCACGGCAGGCTGTCCGCTCTCCTTTGCCTACGATATCCCGGTCAACAAGCTCATGCGCATGCTGCAGGCAGGGGAGAAGCACGCGGTGCTCTCCTCCCGGGCCATATGGCTGTGCGCCTCGTGCGAAACATGCACCACCCGCTGCCCCAATGAGATAGACGTGGCTCGCATCATGGATGTGCTGCGGCACATGGCGCGGCGGGAAGGTCTGGTTGCGGAGGCGCCCGTCCGGCACCTGTGGGATGCGTTCCTCACGTCCGTTGAAAAACATGGTCGTGTGTTCGAGGTCGGGATGATGGCGAACTTCGTCAAGCGCACCGGACGGTTCTGGACGGATGCCGACCTTGCCCCCGTGGCCCTCGGCAAGGGCAAGCTGGGCCTGCGTCCGCACTGCATAGAGCACCAGGACGAGGTGCAGCGCATCTTCGCCCGTTTCAGGGAACAGGCATAGGGAGACGACCATGAGCGTAACGCAATATGCCTATTACCCCGGTTGTTCGGGGATGGGCTCCTCCATCGAGTATGATATTTCCACCCGGGCGCTGTGCAAGTCACTGGGTGTGGAACTGCTGGACATTCCGGACTGGAACTGTTGCGGCTCCACTCCCGCGCATGCCAGCGACCATCTGCTTTCCGCCAGCCTGGTGGCGCGCAACCTCGCCATTGCGGAATCCATGGATGTGGCCGGCATCATCACGCCGTGCCCCAGCTGCCTGAAGAATCTGAAGACCACCAGCCTGCGCATGCAGCGCAAGGCCTTCCACGACAAGGTGGAAAGCATTGTTGAACGGCCCGTGCGGGCGGACCTGCCCATCAAGTCCGTGCTGCAGACCGTGCTGGAGCACTGCGAGCCGGAAGCCATTGCCTCGCACGTCTCGCGGCCCCTCAAGGGGCTCAAGGTGGTTCCCTACTACGGGTGCATCATGAACCGTCCGCCGGATGTCATGACCTTCGATGATCCGGAAAACCCCACCAGCCTCGACAGACTCATGACCGCGCTGGGAGCGGAGGTGCTGCCCTTCCCCCACAAGGTGGATTGCTGCGGCGCTTCGCTGGGACTGGTGCGGCGCGATCTTGTGACCACGCTGTCCGGCCGCATTCTGGATACGGCCGCCGCACTCGGCGCCCATGCCATCGTCGCGGCCTGCCCCATGTGCCAGATGAATCTGGATATGCGCCAGAGCCAGATCAACAGGGCCAACCACACGCGCCACCACATGCCCGTGTTCTATTACACGCAGCTGGCCGGGCTTGCCCTCGGGCAAAGCGAGTCCTGCCTGTGCATGGACAAGCTGTGCGTCAATCCCGCAGACACCCTGCGGCTTGTGGACTGCCCCGCTGCAGAGGAGCGTACACGATGAATATCGGAGTTTTTGTGTGCCACTGCGGTTCCAATATCGCTGGCACCGTGGATACGGAGCAGGTGGCGCAGG
Organism: Halodesulfovibrio sp.; assembly: GCA_003252375.1. GTDB lineage: Bacteria > Desulfobacterota > Desulfovibrionia > Desulfovibrionales > Desulfovibrionaceae > Halodesulfovibrio. Next base: position 8,784 of record QKEJ01000134.1, on the reverse strand, counting down.
CCGCCCGCAGCTTCCCGGAAGTGGCCTTTGCCACCGACACCATGTACGCCTGCTCGGAACCCGGACAGGCGGGCATCATCGACGCCATCCGGGAATACGGGCTGGATGGCGTTGTGGTGGCGTCCTGCACGCCCCGCATGCATGAGGCCACCTTCCGCAAGACCATCGGCCGCGCAGGCCTCAATACCTATCTCTTCGAGATGGCCAACATCCGCGAGCATGTTTCGTGGATAGGCAAGGACAAGGAAGCCAACACCAACAAGGCCATCGATCTGGTGCAGATCGCGGTGGAAAAGCTGCGGCGGAACACCGCGCTCTTTTCCAGCGAGTTCGAGATCAACAAGCGGGTCATGGTCATCGGCGGCGGTGTCGCGGGCATTCAGGCCGCGCTGGACTGCGCCGACGGCGGGCTGGAGGTGGTGCTCGTGGAGCGCGAATCCACCATCGGCGGCAAGATGGCCAAGCTGGACAAGACCTTTCCCACCGTGGACTGCTCCTCCTGCATCCTCGGCCCGCGCATGGTGGACATCGCCCAGCATCCGAACATCACCCTGCACGCCATGGCGGAAGTGGAGAGTGTGGACGGATTCGTGGGCAACTTCGACGTGAAGGTCCGCAAAAAGGCCACGTATGTGGACTGGGAGGCCTGCACGGGCTGCGGCCAATGCATGGAAAAGTGCCCCAGCAGGAAGGCCGAGGACCGCTTCAACGAGCACGTCGGCACCACCACGGCCATCAACATTCCCTTCCCGCAGGCCATTCCCAAGAAGGCCGTCATCGATCCCGGTGCCTGCATCATGCTCACCAAGGGCAAGTGCGGCGCCTGCGCCAAGCTGTGCCCCACGCAGGCCATCCGGTTCGAACAGGAGGATACGGTGGTGCAGGAGCAGGTGGGCGCCATCATCGCGGCCACGGGGTACGACCTGTTCGACTTCACCCTGTACGGGGAGTACGGCGGCGGTCGGTATCCCGATGTGGTCACCTCCATGCAGTATGAACGCATGCTCTCGGCCTCCGGGCCTACCGGCGGGCACCTTGTGCGGCCCTCGGACGGGAAGGAGCCCAAGGACATTGTCTTCATCCAGTGCGTGGGCTCGCGGGACCATTCCGTGAACCGTCCGTACTGTTCCGGCTTCTGCTGCATGTACACGGCAAAGCAGACCATCCTGACCAAGGATCATATCCCGGACTCCCAGTCCTACGTGTTCTACATGGACATCCGCTCGCCCGGAAAGCTCTACGACGAGTTCACCCGCCGGGCCATGGAGGAGTACGGGGCCAAGTACATCAGAGGGCGCGTCTCCACCATTCAGCCCCGCAACGGTCGGTATGTGGTCAAGGGGGCCGATACCCTGATGGGGTCGCCCGTTGAGATCGAAGCGGATCTCGTGGTCCTCGCCGTGGGGGCGGAAGCCTCCAGGGGGGCGGGGGCGCTGGCCGAAAAATTGCGCATCTCCTACGACGGGTACGGCTTCTTCATGGAGGGCCATCCCAAACTCAAGCCCGTGGAAACCAACACCGCCGGGGTCTATCTGGCCGGTTCCTGCCAGGGACCCAAGGACATTCCCTCCTCGGTGGCGCAGGGCAGCGCCGCAGCCAGCAAGGTGCAGGCGCTCTTTTCCCGGGACAAGCTGGCGAGCGATCCGCAGGTGTCCAGCGTGGCCCTGCAGCGCTGCGTGGGGTGCGCCAAGTGCGCCTCCACCTGTCCGTTCGGCGCCATCGAGATGACGGAGTTCCGGGGCATGCCCAAGGCCTCTGTCGTGGAAACGGTCTGTCAGGGCTGCGGCGTCTGCGCGGTGACCTGTCCGCAGGGAGCCATTCAGCTGCAGCACTTTACCGATAACCAGATTCTTGCCGAGGTGAACGCGTTATGCCCGTACTAGAAGGAAAGGAACTGCGCATAGTGGGATTTCTCTGCAACTGGTGCTCCTACGGAGGGGCCGATACCGCAGGGGTGGGGCGGTTTGCCCAGCCCACGGATTTGCGCATCATCAAGCTGCCCTGCACGGGGCGCGTGAACCCGCTCTTTGTGGTGCGTGCCTTCCTCAACGGAGCGGACGGCGTGCTCGTTTCCGGCTGTCATCCCGGAGACTGCCACTATACGGCGGGAAACTTCTACGCCCGCAGGCGTCTGGAGATTCTGCGCGAACTGCTTGATGTCATGGGCATCCAGCAGGAGCGCTTCCACTACACCTGGGTTTCCGCCTCGGAAGGCCAGAAGTGGAAGCAGGTGGTGAGTGACTTTACCGCCAGGATTCATGACCTCGGTCCCGCAGCCGCCTTTTCCGGCTGTCCGGCTGTTCCGATCGACATGGACGAAACCGGCATAAAGGCCGCAGGTTAAAGGACGCAGCACATGGCACATACACAGGAACTTCGCACACTCATTGCGCGGGAACTGCCCAATCTGGATCTGGTGCTTGCCTGGACCGGCGGGTTTGACCCGCTCTCCAGCACCCCGCTGTTCATCACCACCGAGGCCGATCTGGACAGATTGGCCGTCGGCCCCATGCACGTACAGAACCTGGCCGCCTACCTGCCGTCCCTGAAGGGCCGCAAGGTGGGCATCGTGACCCGGGGGTGCGACAGCCGCACCATCACCGAGCTGCTGCAGGAGAACCTCATCAACCGGGATGAGGTGGTCATCTTCGGCATCGGCTGCACCGGTGCGGTGAACATCCGCAAGGTACGCACTGCCGTGAACGGGGCCCCCGTCACGGACGTGGAGATAGGCGATGATGTGCTCACCGTCACCACGGGAGAGGAGACGCATGCGCTGCGTCTGCAGGACGTGTTGATGGACAAGTGCTACACCTGTGCCGGGCAGGCTCCGCGCATGCATGACCACATGGTCTCCGAGCGCTCCGGCTGCCTTGCGACAGGCGAGACGCCGCCCAGCAGCCTCGACCTGCTGGAGGGCATGGACGCCCGTGAGCGGTTCGCCTTCTGGGAAGGGCACATGGACCGTTGCATCCGTTGCTATGCCTGCCGGAATGCCTGCCCCCTGTGCGTCTGCAAGGATAGCTGCGTTGCCCAGAGCCGTGATCCCCACTGGGTGGATCAGTCCGATACCCCCCGCGAAAAACTCATGTTCCAGGCCATTCACGCCCTGCATACGGCCGGCCGCTGCACCGAATGCGGCGAGTGCGAACGGGCCTGCCCCATGGGCATCCCCATTCTGGCCATGAAGCAGGCCCTGAACCGTCGCATCAAGCACCTGTTCGACTACGAGGCTGGCATGGATCAGGAGAGCACCCCGCCGCTCTTCATGTTCCGTCAGCAGGAAGAGACCATCAAGGAGAGGGATGCACGATGAGCACCGCACGTTTTCTCAAGGCCCGAGACATTGCACCATGGCTGGAGGAGCTTGGCCGCGAGTACACCGTGCTGGCCCCCACGCGGCATGGTGACACCGTGGTGTTTCGCGAATTTGAACCGGAACGCGGCATCGAACTGGACCGCCTGTCCACCACGCCTGCCAAAAAGGCCTTGCTGCCCCCCTGCGAAACGCTTTTCGAATATGCGACCACCAAGACGGACACGCCCCCCTACAGGACGTCCATAGAGCTGCGGCCCACCCTGCCGGAAGGCAAGATATTGCTCTTCGGCACCCGCCCCTGCGATGCCCGCGCCATGCAGATCTTCGACAGGGTCTACGATGGCGAGCAGGTGAAGGACCCGTATTATACGGCGCGGCGCAATGCCGCCACCATCGTTACTCTTGCCTGCTCCGGGCAGGCCGGGACCTGCTTCTGCGACCGGGTGGGCGGCAGCCCCGTGGACGCCACGGGCTCCGATGTGCTGCTCACGCCGCTCAAGGCGGGCTATGTGGCAGAAGCGTTGACGGAAAAGGGCATGGAACTGATGCGGGACACTGCCTTCATGAAGGCGGACGGCCTGCGGCAGGAGGCCCTGAACGTCCGCAACCGCATTCTGGAGGAGGTGCCGGAACGGACGTCCTTCCTCGACATGGAACGCAACCTGCTCTCGCTGTTCGGCGATCTCGGTTTCTGGGACAAGACCGCGGAGAGTTGTCTCAGCTGTGGAGCCTGCACCTACCTCTGCCCCACCTGCTACTGCTTCAATATCACGGATGAACCGCACGGGGATTCGGGCAAGCGTATCCGTACGTGGGACAACTGCATGTCCAGCCAGTTCACGCTGGAGGGCAGCGGGCATAATCCGCGCCCCACCAAGGCGCATCGTATGCGCAACCGTATCGGACACAAGTTCAGCTACTACCCGCAGCTGCACGACAAGACCCTGGCCTGTGTCGGTTGCGGCCGGTGCATTTCCAACTGTCCTGTTTCCTTTGATATCCGCAATGCGGTTGCCTGTGCCATTCAGCACGCGGCTGCCAATGCACAGGAGCATGCCCATGACTAGCAATCCGCCCAATGTCTACTTGCCGGACATGGCCACCATTCAGGAGGTCATTCAGGAAACCCCGGCCATCAAGACTTTCCGCGTGACCCTGAACAATGCGGACAGAATGCAGGCCTTTTCGTTCGAACCCGGTCAGGTCGGGCAGCTGTCCGTTATCGGGGTGGGCGAGTCCACCTTTGTCATCAACTCCCCGCCCACGCGCAAGGAGTACCTGCAGTTCAGCGTCATGAAGGTGGGGGAGCTGACCAGTCGCCTGCATACCCTGAAGGCGGGGGACCAGATCGGTGTGCGCGCGCCGCTGGGCAACGCCTTTCCGTATGATTCCATGCGGGGCAGGGATATCGTGTTCGTGGGCGGCGGCATCGGCATGGCTCCGTTGCGGACCCTGCTGCTGTACATGCTCGACAACCGGGCGGAGTACGGCAAGATCACCCTGCTGTACGGCGCCCGCAGCCCGCATGATATGGCCTTCAGCTACGAGGTGGAGGAATGGCTGCAGCGTGACGACATGCACACCGTGCTTACCGTGGATAACGGCACGCCGGAGTGGCAGCACAAGGTGGGCCTTATTCCCAACATTCTCAAGGAGATCGGCCCCAGCCCGGAGAACGCGGTGGCCGTCACCTGCGGTCCGCCCATCATGATCAAGTTCACGGTGCAGGCCCTGCAGGAACTGGGATTCGGCGACGAGCAGATCGTGACCACGCTGGAAAAGCGCATGAAGTGCGGCGTGGGCATCTGCGGCCGGTGCAACATCGGCTCCAGCTACGTGTGCAAGGATGGTCCCGTGTACACGTTGGCGCAACTGAAGGAACTGCCAGGCGAAATGTAGACAATTTCCGAACCTCCATTCTCCTGTGGGGGCGGCGCGGTGCCGCCCCTGCCGGGGATGAAGAGAAGGCTGAGCCATGTACGACGATTCCTTTCTGCATGACCGGGAACCACTTCTCATAGGCTGGAAATACGGTGCGCCGCCGTCCGCCGCTCAATCCATGACCGTTGCCGAACGGGAATTCATGCTGCTGCCGCCGGAGTTGCTGTTCGCCTCCGACTGCTTTCAGGCCAGATATGTTCGTATCCGGGAGACGGTTGCCGGGTATGCCGTCACATCGGCATTGCCGCAATATGCGGCGCGCTATTCCGGCGAACGACTGGATCAGTTTGATCTGGATGTGCTGCTGGGCTGCCTGCGGCATACCCTGCAGACGCCTGCGGGCGAACGCATGGTCAGGATTCCGTTGCGCGTGCTTGCGCAGGAGGTGGCCCGCGGGGCGGGAAAGGCCGCGCAGTCGCGGGTGCGCGCCAGCCTGCGCCGGCTGGAGTCCGGGTCCCTGCATGTGGGCAACAGCCGGTACGAGTGCCTGTTTTCCTTCTTGCAGCAGGTGCTGATCAACAGGGACGAGGGGTTGTGCCTTGTGGCCGTGCACCCCATGTTGCTGGAGAGCCTGCAGGGTATCCAGCGTCTGGACCTGAAGATCCGAGACCGCAACGGGCTTGCTGCGGACGGATTGCTGCGCTGGCTCCACGCCTTGGTGCACTGCGGCAGCCAGATGTGCATCCCGCAAGGGATGCTGCCCTCCCTGGGGGGGCTGCGCTCCCTGACCCAGAATAGGCTCGAGACCGCCATGCTGACGCTGGCGGGCACCGGCTGCCGTCATTATCTGGGGCGCACCGGAACCGAAGAGCTCTTCCTCTGTCTCCGATAAGGCAAACGCCCGTTCCTCCGCTACGGGGGAACAGGCGCATGTCGTCGTGTTCTGCACGGCAGGAGGCGGTGGCTACTGCATGGTTCCCTCTTCAAGGTGGTAGAGCAGTTTGTCCTCGCTGGACGCCTTGTCGTAATCGGTCCACTGGAAGTCTGTCTGGCTCATCAGCCACTGGATGACTTCTCCCTGCGAGTGGGGCCTTCCCGGGTATTCCACCAGCTTCGTGATCTCTTCCCCAAAAAACGTCAGTTTTACGGCTATCTTCATGGCATCCTCCCGCAGGCCTGTTGCTCGCGGGCGGTGCAGGTATTGCGGTATCTCCCGGGAACAAGCGTCCATGATTCCACCATGTAGAGTAATCATTCCCCCGGCGGGGCCAATGATAAGTGGAGACGGGAGGGAGATGGCGTGGCGGGAAGCATGCCGGAAAAACTGGTCCCGGACGAAATTATTATTGCCATTATGCGGAGACGGAAAAATAATGGGTGAATGGAATCAAACCTTTTGGCCGGGCCCTGCCTGACGGGGACGGGAGACGGTTGCAGGGCTTCGGACACACGGTCTGCATCGTATCCATTTGGGGGGAATCTGCTGTGAACGCGACTGACGAGAAATTGGTGGTCCTGTTTGTTGATGACGAGGAGAATCTTCTCGAATCATTCACGACCCAGTTCAGGAAGGTATTTACCGTATACGTGGCGGAAAGCGCCGATGCTGCCAAGCGGATGCTTCAGGGCATCGGCGGCGAGGTGGATGTCGTTGTCTCCGACCTGCGCATGCCCAAGGAGTCGGGGTTGGATTTTCTTTTCTGGCTCAAGGAGAATTACCCTGCGACAAGCAGGATACTGTTTTCGGGCTATACGGATATTGACGACGCCCTGCTGGCCGTAAACGAGATCGACGTGTTCCGTCTGCTTTCCAAACCGTGCCCCATGCGGGAACTGCAGGACGCCATCGTACGCGCCGGTACTGCCAGCAAGGAGGTGCGGGCAGGCCGCTAGCCTGTCACTCTGCGGGCATGGTCGGGTATGGTTGTCGGAATGGACGACCGGCACGCAGGCAAACAAGGAGAGTGCGTGATGTCCCAGAGAGTGATCAGTCTTTGCGTGACGTTGCTTGTGCTGTTGAGCCTCATGGGCGGGGCGGGGAGCGCACAGGCGTCTGATCTTGCCCAGATCAGGGAGCAGGGAGTTCTCCGGCATCTTGGTATACCGTACGCCAACTTTGTCACGGGGCATGGCGACGGGCTGGATGTGGAGCTCATGCAACGGTTCGCGGCCTATCTGGGTGTGCAGTATGCCTATGTGGAATCGGACTGGGGACACGTGTTCGGTGATCTGACCGGCAATACCGTTGTGCCCGACGGGGATGCCGTGAAAGTGGTCGGGCATGCCCCGATACGTGGTGACCTCATCGCCAACGGGCTGACCAAACTTGCCTGGCGCCAGGCCGTGATCAACTATTCCGAACCGACCTTTCCCACGCAGGTGTGGTGCATAACCCGCGGGGATTCCCCGTTGCAGCCCATTGCGCCGAGCGGCGACATCAATCGCGATATTCAGCAGGTTAAGGCGCTTCTGCAGGGGAACCGGGTCATGGGCAAGAGCGGGACGTGCCTTGAGCCCGGATTGTACGGGATCGGCGGGAAAAAGGCCTGCGTTGTCGATTTCGAGGGGAGTGTCAACGATATCGCGCCGGCCGTCATCATGGGGGATGCGGATGTCGCGTTGCTGGACGTTCCGGACTCCCTTGTCGCACTCGGAAAGTGGTCCGGAAAGATCAAGGTGCTCGGTCCCGTTTCTCCGGAGCAGGAGATGGGCGTCGGATTCCGTAAAAATTCTCCGGAGTTGCGGGCCGCATTCAACACGTTCTTTGCGGAATTGAAGGCCAGTGGCGAGTACAACGTTCTGGTCGAGAAGTACTATCCGGCCGTTTTCCGCTATTATTCGGATTTCTTCAGCCGTTAGCACGGCCCGGAAGGGGAAAGAAGCACGCGATGCCACGATCATCGTTGAAGAACAAAACGATGCTTTGGACCGCCACCATGGTGGCGGTGTTTCTGATTTTCATTGTCTGGGCGAATTACGCGTCCCAGGTGGAGCTCAAGAGACTGTCGCTTGTCCGGTACCGTGAGTATGCCTCGGTTGAGGCTTCCACGCTGAGTCACTTCTTCATGGAGCGAAAGGATGATCTTTTCGATCTGGAGGCAAGTAACGACTTCACGGCGTATTTCAAGAACAAGGCTCTTGGCATGTCTCCCCAGTACGGACTCCTTGCAAGCAAGATAGAAATGTCCGAGCTGTTCAGCCGGTGCGTCTCACGGAAGTATCTCAATGAAATCAAGATATATGACAGAATAGCCTTCATAAACAAGGACGGGGAGACGCTGGTGGACAACGCCAATGTCTTCAGCCCGCCGGAATGGTGCGGGGCGACGCTTCAGGACGGTGCCGACTCGGAAACGGTGCGTATCTGGATTGAAGGAAACGATACCCCGTTGCGGCTGATCCTCATGCTGCCCATTGCGTTCGAAAAGAAGCCTGTGGGAGCCATCCTTGCATGGATCAACCCGGACGCGCTGCAGGCGCTATTTACCGTTCCTCAGGATGGCGGTCTGAACGCGAACAGGTTTTGTTTCATTACCCGGGGTAATCAGACGTATCCGCTACTGCATGAAGTGCCACGGCAGCTG
>QKEJ01000026.1 GCA_003252375.1 Halodesulfovibrio sp. | reverse complement strand
AACAGACGGTTCTTTTTCGAGCATGCAAGCCGAGAATTAACGCGCGGATACAGATTCTGTGAGCCTCAGGCCCTGATAATGCTCGACATAGATCATTTCAAGAAAATCAACGATACATACGGGCATGAGGTTGGCGACACTGCGCTGAAAACACTAGCGTCCGAACTGCGAAACATCATCAGAGAGGTTGACATATTCGGACGGATTGGCGGAGAGGAATTCGCCATTCTCTTACTAAACATAGACCGTATATCTGCACAAAAATTTGCCTCACGCATAATCGAGCATATCAACTCCATCGAGGTCAGCACTCCAAACGGCGCCATCAAATTCTCCATCAGCATTGGCATGGTATCGTTCAATGGTGGACAGGAATCTCTGGAGGACAGACTTTCCACAGCCGATCAGGCTCTCTACAGGGCAAAAAGGACAGGGAGAAGCAAGTTTGTAGCGATTGACAAGACAACGTGTGCTACCGACACAGAGCATCTCTGCACACAACTCCTTGAGCTGCATTGGGACAGTAAATACGAATCAGGCAATACAACAATTGACAACCAGCACAAAAGTTTATTCTTTTTATCAAACAAGATATTGACTGCTATAACATCAGGAATGAAAGATACTGAAGTTGCACACATTTGCAACGAACTCATCTTGCACACAAAGAAACATTTCAAAGACGAATACGAAATCATAAAAGCGGCTCGATATCCAGATTGCGAAATACATGCTCAAATTCACGCCGCCCTCATCAGCGACATGCACAGGGTTGTAGACAAATTCATTGCCGGACAAAACCCCATTGGAGAAATGTTCGATCTTCTTGCAAACAAGATTGTTCTTGGCCATCTTCTCACTGAAGATATCAAATTCTATGATCATGTTTGAAAGCCAACTTGATAGCATTTTCACAGCCGTCCTCCCTAAGAAACGCACTCTTAAAAGGACGATGTCAGCAGCGCAATCCTCCCAAAAGCTCCAAACAAATGCCCCGCCCCGACTTCGGAAGAAGCCGGGGCGTTTTCTTATTCCTGATCGGATACTCCGCACGTAGCCATCCAAGGCAATGCCTATGGGCATGCCCCACACAGTGCCTTCCTGCCGCCCCCCCTGCAGATTCCCCCATTCCGATGCGTACGATTTTCATCCACATCATTTTCCATGCTGGCGCTTGACACCATCAACGATCGCGTTTAATTCGTCGCTATCGCGGATAACATTTATCCACATTAGCGACAATAATACACGCAAGGAGATGCACCATGTTCAATGAACGATTCATGACCGTTGTCAGCAAGGAGGGCGTGGTTTCCATCGTTTCGTACGATGACGAAGGAGCACACGTCGTAAACACCTGGAATTCCTATCTTGCCTTTCCTGGAGAAAACCGGATTCTCATTCCGGCATTCGGAATGCGGAAAACGCAGGGCAAGGTGGAAAAGAACAGCAAGGTCCTCCTCACCCTGGGATCGAAAGAGGTAGAGGGCAAAATGGGTCCCGGAACAGGCTATCTTCTGACGGGCACTGCCGTCTTCAAGAAGTCCGGCCCCGAATTCGACGCCGTGAAGAGCAACTTTTCCTGGGCCAACCGCGTGCTGGAAGTCACGGTCTCCGAAGTACGGCAAACCATCTAACCACACCCGTGGCTCCCGGAGGTCCTCTGCTCCGGCACCCGTTGCGCTGCTTCGGGAGCCACCCCGCCCACAGGCCCATGCAACTTTGCCAGGCCCATATTCCCTTGCAGACCCAGCAAGCCTAGTGGTAGATGCCTAAAAAACATTCTACGTGATCTTGGGGTATCATATGCAGTTCAGCGTCGGGGTGGAGTACGCATTCCACTCGTTATTCTATATGACGGACATCCCGGAAGGGAAGACCATCGGCATAAAGCAGATAGCTGAATTGAATGCAATACCGGAGACATATCTCTCCAAGGTCTTCGCCAAGCTGCGCAAGGGCGGCATTGTCAGATCAATCCCCGGGGTCAACGGCGGGTATGAACTGGCCAAACCGGCCAGTGACATTTCGTTCTGGGACATAATCGAAGCAATCGAAGGCCCTTCCTTCTTCTTCCAATGTGCCGAGATACGGAAAAAGAGCATCTTTACGGACCCGGCTGCAGACTTCTCCGCCAAATGCCCCTGCCTGATAAAGGTGGCCATTCAGGAAGCAGAAGAGCTGTTCAGGGACAAGCTCCGCTCACGGTCGCTGCGCTGGCTCCGCGACAAGGTGTACAGCGACTTCTCGGACGACAAGAAGCAGGCCATAGAGCACTGGATCACGGCCGTGTAGCTGACGATTCCCGTTCAAGAACTCCAGACAACTCCCCCGCCCCGATTTCGAAAGAAGTCCGGGCGGGGTTCCTTTTCGTAGCCCCCCGGACAGCCGCTCGCCCCTGCTTTCTCCTTGCATTCCATCCGCACACGACTAGTCTCACCCCATACATGGCAGACCAAGCCATGGCGTACCCACTCTTCAACCACAGGACACCGCCATGCATGACAACAGCACCCTGCACAGCTTCATTGAAACGGAATTTCCCTTCCACGTCCTCCTTGGCGTCCGGGTGGATTATCTGGGCGAAGACGCCGTGCGCCTGTATATCCCCTACAGGGAGCAGCTTATTGGCCATGCCAAACGCTCCATGATTCACGGAGGCGTCATCTCGAGCCTTGTGGATATCTGCGGCGGCTTCGCCGTGTGGACAAACTGCAAACCGGAAGACCACATTGCCACGATCACGCTGAGCGTGGACTACCTGCGCCCCGCCAAACCGCTTGATCTGTATGCGGAAGCCAGAATCCGACTGTTGGGGAACAAGGTGGGGAACGCCCATGTCGTTGTCTGGTCAGCGGGCAGCCGGAACACGCACATCGCTGAAGGACGGGGCGTATACAACATCAAGCGGGGCTAGACGCGCAGCCCCACACACGGGTCATGCCCCTGCCGCCAGCATGCGCTCCACACTCGCAGCATGTTCGGCCATGCCGAGGGAGGCATAGGAACGGGCCAGTTCTCCGTACACCATGTTGCAGGCCTCCACATCCCCGGCAAACCGGACAAGAAGAGTGCGCACTTCATCCAGCATTGCCTCGCGCATGCCCGTTACCGCAAAGATCTTGACCCGCGCCACCCCCAGCAACACGCTCTCGCTATACCGGGACCGTTTCTCCAGATAGTCCAGCGCCGCCTCGCTGCCGGCATCCAGCAACAGGCGCCTGGCCTCCTCCAGCACGGCCATCTCCGAGAACTCGCTGGCGTCACGCAACCGGTTTGCAGCAAGCAGATGACCGACCTTGCCGAAACGCTTCATGCCCGCCCCAAACCGGGCAATGGCGTCATCCGCCTCTCCGGCAGTTCCGGCCTGCCGATAGAACTGAGCCATATCATACCCGTCCGCTCCAAGGAGAGGTGTCGCAAACCCCCGCGCCATCTTGGCTTCATAGTCCTGTTGCGACTTGTAGTAGTAATGGTTGATCTGCACGACGTCCGAAGTGTGGTAGGACTTGGCGCCGAAGACGGGCACCCCGTGCTCATTTACGCAACACATGTTGTCCGCGTACGTGAAGTGATGTGGCGAGACCACATGACGGACATGCTGCATCTGGACGATGGTCTTGATGTGGCAGTCCCGGGAAAGCACCCTGTCGTACGCCTCAGTGACCGGCAGCGGGGGACGGGCAACATGCCCGTTGGAACCGAAGACCCTCCAGTGTATCCCCAGACCGCCGAACGCGGCATAGCGCTCGAGCAGCGCGGAGATATCCTGACAGTCCTTGGGCACAATGAATTCATCAATATCAAGAAAGGCCACCCACCGGGCGGCCTTTCTGAATTCCTTGATAAAACTCGCATACGCGGAAAGCTGCACGCCGCGGCCTGCTATTTCCGTCACCACAACCACGCCGGCATCAACATATTCCCTGAGAACGGACCGGACCGGCACAACGCTTTCGTTGTCGAAGATAACGACCCTGTCAAACCCGATCATCAGGTGGTAGTCGACCCATTCCTTCAGGTCGGACGCTTCATCCCTTGCGATGGCGCAGACTATTGCAAAGACCATTGTCCCCCCTAAAGGTTCCGGTGCATGCCCATAAAAATGAGTAACAGAGAAGCACGGCAGCAGCAACGAACCTATAGACAAACCCCGTCCGCCCTTCGCAATTCCTAAGCTCTTTTGTAATGAAAACCGCAACGAATTCCTGTAGCGTGCCCCAACGACTGCAAGACGTTTTACACGGGGAGGGAACGTTGCCCAGTTTTGACATGAAGACCGTGGTCATCATTTTCGTGCTCGTTAATTACTCGTGCGCCTACCTGATGGCCTTTACGGTTAACGCAGGCAGGAAACGGTTTGAAGGCTCGGCATACCTTCTGGCGAACTTCGTCTTGCAATCCGTGGGCATGACGCTTGCCCTCATGCGCCCGGCCGTGCCCGCAGTATTCTCGGTCATCCTTGCCAACACCCTCATGTTTTCCGGCGTCATCGCCTTTGTGTTCGGCGCGGCCAAGTTCACGCACCGCCACGTCCGCCGCCTCCCCTACCTTGCCTACGTGGCCCTCTTCGTTGCCCTCTACTGCCAATACACATACGTGCAGCCGGACATCCGCATCCGCACCCTGTGTTTTGCCGGCATGCTCATCCCCGTCTTCCTGCACCTGACGCTCCTGCTCTTCTTCCCCAGACAGCAGGACTACCGGAAACACTGCGTGCACACGGGTACCACGTTTCTCATGTTTGCCCTGCTGTACTGTTTCCGCGTCTACTACGCATACTCGCAGGACGGCATGCACAACTACTTCAACGGCGCCCCGCCCACCGATGCGCTCATCAACACGCTCTCCCTGCTGCTGACCATATTCCTCATGTATTCGATCCAGTACATGTTCAACAGCCGCCTCATCAGCGAGGCGGAATCCTACGCCTCCAGGCAGCTCGAACTGCTGGAGACAATGGAACGCCTTGCCACCGAAGACCACCTGACGGGAATATACAACAGACGCCATATCGAAGGGCTCATCCGCAGCGAAGTGGAGATCGCCAACCGCCGCAGCACGCCCCTGAGCCTCATCCTGTGCGACATCGACAAATTCAAGAACATCAACGACACCTACGGGCACGACATGGGCGACAAGACCATTGTGCACACCACAGGACTCCTGGCGACGCACCTCAGGGATATGGACAAGCTGGGACGCTGGGGCGGAGAGGAGTTCATCATCCTGACCCCGCACACGACGCTGGAACAGGCGGCAGCCATGGCGGAACGGCTGCGTGCCCTCATTGCCGAGACACCTCCGCCGGACCTGCACGGCAGACAGCAGGTGACCTTCAGCTTCGGTGTGGCCCAGCACAAGGGCGGCATGTCGACGGCAGCCCTGATCAAGAATGCGGATCAGGCGCTGTACCGGGCCAAGCAGGGCGGACGGAACCGTGTGGAATGTACACCCGGGGCATAGGCATGCCCGGGCAGACGGGTCAGGAGAGCAACGGCCTGATCCAGAACTGCATGGCATGCCCGCGGGTCACACCATCCACCTCCGGCCACGACAGGTCCACGGTCACGCCGTCCATGCGCTCAAACGCATGCCGATGCAGGAACCCGTCTATGGGAATGAAATCATCCGGACGAAAGGGGTGCTCGTCGGGGCGCACCACGGTCGCACAGGTGAGATGCGAAAACGATGACCGGGACCGCACGTGCGCCTCTGCCTCGCCAAACAGCATGGTTCCGAGCCCCTGCCCCCGGTACCGGGGAAGAAAGAGCAGCTCGCCAATGTAGAAAAGCCGGTCCAGGGCATAGGATGAATGGGCAAAGGGAGCCGTGAATTCGGGCATCTCCTCCTGCAGGGGAACCCCGGTAAGCGCACCTGCCAGCACATCGCCATCCCACGCCAGCACCACGAAGGCATTGTCCGAGTCTGCATACGACCGCAGGTACTCAAGCTCATACGCCTCCTCGCCGAGATACAGATAGGGAAACTCCCTGAATATTTCCATCCGCAGTCGGGCAATGCCCGCCAGATGGGGACGGATAGCCTCCCCCTGCAGCAGCTGTCGCACAACTCTCACACCCTGCCCCCTTGCAAATCGTTCATGCGTTGGCATCGCCCCAGCACGCGCCATCCAACCCGGCGCACTGGAAACAGCACCCTGCCACTCCAGCCAGAATTGCACAAGCGGGTGCCCACCGGACGCATCCATGGTGTCCCGGCCTTCCCGATGTCGCTGTTCCGATATTTGACGTTCTGTAAAACATCCCAACAGGGCGCGCCCGCCGCCACGAGCTCCCCAGCACCCAAAAAGAGGATCAACACACCGGAATTCCATACGGTATTACGCAGAACCCCTTCGGCACACCTCATGCTCATGCCACCGGAGATGGTACACACGCAAGGAGATCTGCCATGACCATGAAGCAAAAGCTCTATCTGCTGCTCGGAGTCTGTCTTGTCGGGTATATCGGCATCTTTGCCGCAGGATGGATGGGCGACAGGGCCAAGACCCGCCTTGTCCGGCTGGAGGAACTGGCGTCGCAGACACACATGGAGGTGCTGCAGGCACGCCGACAGGAAAAGAACTATGTCATGCGTGGGGACGAGAAATCCCAAATCCAGCTGAAAAAGCATCTGGCCGCGTCCCGCAGGCACATTACCGAACTCATGACCATCTTTCCGGAACGGGCAACTGAGGGCAACGACCTGTTGCGCCGCATGCAGACCTATCTCGAAGCCTTCGAGACGCTTGATCCGGACACGCGCAAGGAAACGGAGCGCCTCATCATGGCGGGCCGGGCACTGGAACCGCAGGTTGTGGCCTTCCGCGAGAGCGCCGAAAAGGAATACCGGGAACTCGGCTCCCGCGTGAATCTTGCCCTCGGCTGCACCGAGGCCGGGCTTGCCCTGCTCACGGTGCTGGTCACGCTATACATCATCCGAGATCTGACCCGGTCCATGCGGTCCCTGCAGGGCTATTCATCAGCCATTGCTGGCGGCACGCTCAATGCCGAGCCCCCCGCCGGGCTGCAGGGCGAATTCGGCACCCTGGGCCGGGACGTCACCCACATGGTCCGTCAGATCGTGGAGCGCATCGAGGCCGCCACTCGGAGCGAGCAGGAAGCACGG
>QKEJ01000135.1 GCA_003252375.1 Halodesulfovibrio sp. | reverse complement strand
CATCGTACACGGTGTAGGTGTTTCGGTAGTCCCGCAGCCGTCGGCGCATTGCCTCCCTGTCCGGGCCTGTTTCCGTATCCTGCAGAAAGGCGACGATATCGTCATCTGCGGCCAGAAATCCCACATCGGCAGTGCGCTCGAACAGGTTGCGCTTCAGGATGTCGATGGTGACCTGCGAAAGCCCGGCCAGCTCCAACACCAGCTTGTGGCAGTTCTCGGCCACAAGCGCGTTGATGAGCTTGTCTTGCAGGGTAAGAAAGTTGCCCTGCGTGGTTTCCATGAAATCGATAAGTGTGCTCGCAACCTGATTGGAGCTGATTTTTCCTGTCAGCGTGGTCCTGATCCATTGCTTGTTCAGGGTTTGAAGGTTGGTTTTGTAAGCCAGAACATCCGGCATGGACATGATCAATGTATGTGAAGAATCATCCACCTGAGCTTGCAGCATGGTATTACCCCCTGCTGAACGATAGCTCGGTGGGAAAAAAAGTGTCAATCGTATACAAAAAAGTAAAAATGCAGTGATAAAAATCGAAACAAAAACGGACAAAAAAACAAAAATGTAATTAACGTGCTTTTTTTCAGCATGGGCGAGAAGGTACAGTGGCGCAGACTGTTGGCATCATCTTCGGCATAAGGCTCTGTCGGAGAGATGGATGGCTCGTGGCGCGGGCGGGAAATGGAGAATCAGAGAAGAATGGAGGGAAGGAACAGGCTCAGGGAGGGGAAGAGACACACCAGCGCCAGATTGACCAGCAGGGCCAGCAAAAAGGGGAGCACGGCCCGGGCGATGGTGCCGAGCCGTGTGCCGGCAATGGAGCAGGAGACAATAAGGCAGACACCCATGGGGGGGGTAAGCATGCCGATGGACAGGTTCATGACCACGATGATGCCCAGATGGATGACGTTGATGCCCAGCACGGGCAGCATGGGCACCAGCACGGGCACGAAGAGGATCAGGGCGGCCGTGGTTTCCAGGATGGTTCCGGCGATCAGCAGCAGCAGGTTGATGAGCAGCAGCAGGAACAGGGGGGATTCGGTAAGGGAGAGCAGCTGGGCGGCAAGGCGGGCGGGAATGTCTTCCATGGCCATGAACCAGGAAAGGACGGACGCGGCGCAGATGATGAACAGGATGATGCTGGAGGTGATGCCCGACTGCACAATGAGCGCGGGGAGTCGGCGTACAGGCAGTTCCCGGTGAATGCAGATGCCGACCAGCAGGGCATAGAATACGGCTACGGCGGCAGACTCCGTTGCCGTGAATACGCCGCCGAGAATGCCGCCGAGAATGATGATGGGAGCGCCGAGGGCCCATGTGGCGTCGCGCAGGGCCCTGCCGGTTTCCACGAGGCTGAAGCTGTGCTCCGGGCGCCAGTTTCTGCGTTTTGCCTGCCAGACGCAGACCAGCACCAGCGAAAGACCGGCCAGTATGCCGGGAATGATGCCTGCGGCAAAGAGGCGGCCAATGGAAGCCCCGGTCAGTACGCCGAAAATGATCATGGGGATGGACGGAGGAATGACCACGCCTATGGAACCGGCAGCCGCCTGCACGGCGCCGGAAAAGGCCGGAGGATAGCCTCGCCGGATCATGGCGGGAATGAGAATGGTGCCTACCGCCGCAGTATCTGCGGCCGCAGATCCGGATATGCCCGCAAAGAACATGGCGGAAACCACGGAGACGGCGGCCAGTCCGCCGGGCAGATGGCCGACCAGCGCGTCGGCAAGGCGCACGATGCGCCGGGAAATGCCGCCGGCACCCATCAGGGTGCCCGCAATCATGAACAGCGGAACCGCCATGAGCGGAAAGGAATCGGCTCCGGCATACAGGCGCTGCATGGCAAGCATGAGGTTCATGTTGCCCTGCAGCACAAAGGCGGCCACGGCGCTGGCGGCCACGGCCACGGCAATGGGGGTATTCAGGCTGAAAAGCAGAAGCAGGAGGGCAAAGAGAAAAAGCATCATGCCTGATTCTCCCTGTGGCGGGACAGGGGGGCGAAGATGAAGCAGAGACTGTGCACACACATGACACAGCCGCTCAGCGGGACGGCAAGGAAGGGAATCTGGCGGCTGACGCCGAGCGTCGTGGTCATTTGCAGGCTCAGCAGATCGGCAAACCGGAACCCGTATACCACCATGACGCAGAACAGGCACAGACAAACGGTGTGCATGAGGCGATGGACCATCTGGCGCATGGAGGGAGAAAGCCGGCGCACCAGCGTGTCCACGCCGATATGCGCCTCGGCCCGGTAGGCCACGGCAGCCCCGAAGAAGGTAAGCTGCACCAGAAGCACTCTGCCCAGTTCCTCGGCCCAGAAGAGGGAATGGTTGAATCCGTAGCGGAAGACCACCTGTGCGCCGATGACGGTCACCATGCCTGCACAGCTGAGGAGCAGGGCGGTACGGCAGAGGATGTCCAGCATCCTGCTGGTGGCATGGCAGAGGCGTATGGCGCCGCTGAAGGGGGAACTCGATGGTGCGCTGTTCGTAGTATGTTCGGAAAAAGACATGCAATTCCGGAATGTTTTTGATTTATGAACAAGGGTAACGACCGGGGTAACAGCCGGAAAGACCGGCATGGCCCGGCAAGGAGTATAGACCAGAACGGCATGGCATAGAAGGGCTTTCCGACCGGGAGCAGGGGAACACATGCTCGGGAACAACGGAAAGGCCAACCAAGATAGTATATAATACGTACAGGATGCCTTGTGCTGCTATAGTGCGCTGACCCGGATATGCATCTTGCGGAGTCTGCTGCATCCATGGAGGACGACGTTGATAACCACCATACTGTTTGTTCTGAGCTGGGTGCTGGTCGGCATCTGGGTGATCATATGCCGGTATGGCATAGGCTGGTCCTGTTCAGCGTCGGATATGCCCGGTGCGGCACGCGCCGCCATACTGTCCCTGTGTGCGGCGGGCATGGCGGTGGCAAGCGCGTATTGCGGGGCACTCCTTGCCTCCATGGCGGGATGGCTGCCCCCTGCCGTAGCGGACACGCTGTCCCGGCCCGAATATGCCCTGTTACCCGGAGGCGTGCTGCTCGTCGCAGGCTTGGGGTGCCTGGGAATCCTCTTTTTCCGGCTGAAGCCTGCGGAACGCTTCATGCCGGTTTCCGGTTGTGCCCGGAGCGTCTTTCACGAGCGTATCCGAGATGTGGTGGACAGCATTACTCTCGGCCTCATGGTGGTTGATAGGCAGGGCAGGATTGTGGATGTGAACCGGGAATTCCGCGCCAAGCTCGGTTTTGGGGCGGAATCGTTAGAGGATTATGATCTTGAGGAGTTACTGCACGAGGAAGATGCGTCTCTTCTGGGCATGGAGATTCTGAATGGTCTTGAACCGGGACAGGCCCTGCGCCACGAAATCCGGTTCCTGCGTCTGGACGGGCGGGTGGCATACATGGACATGACCGTGCAGAAAAGCATGGCCGAGGATGATTTTCTGTTCACACTGCTCGATGTGACCGAGCGCAAGATGGCGGAACTGCAGCGGGAACGGACTGAAGATGCCCTTGTGCAGAGTGAGGCCAGATTCAGAAGGGCGCTGCAGGAGGCTCCCTTCCCCATCATGATCCATACCGAAGACGGAAAGGTGCTCATGATCAGCCGGGCGTGGACGGAGATAACCGGCTATACCCACGCGGAGATTCCCACCATCGCCCAATGGACGAAGAAAGCCTACGGCTCACGCATGGAACTCGTGAAGCAGCATATTGAAACCCTGTTTGTTTCCGGGGTGCGTCGAGACGAGGGGGAGTTCAACATTCTCTGCAAGGATGGCTCAAAGCGGGTATGGTATTTTTATTCTGTTTCGCTGGAGACCTTTATGGCCGGGCGCCGTGCCGTGATGAGCATGGCCTTTGACCTGACGGACTACAAGCGCATGGAAGAGGCGCTGCGTCAGGCAAAGCTGATCGCGGATTCGTCCAATCTGGCCAAGAGCGAGTTTCTGGCCAACATCAGCCATGAAATACGCACCCCCCTGAACGGCATGATGGGCATGATGCATCTGATGGAAACCACCGTGCTTGATTCCGAGCAGCAGGAATATGTACGGACGTCCATCAACTCCAGCAGGCGGCTGGCGCGGTTGCTCTCTGATATCCTGGATCTTTCGAGCATGGAAGCCGGACGGCTGGCGCTTGAGGAAACCGCGTTCCGCGTTGAGGAACAGCGGAGTTCGGTCATGGATATCTTTGCCATGCCCGCACGGGAGAAGGGGCTGGAATTCACATTCGATATTGACCAAGACGTGCCGGCGGTGATCATGGGGGATGCCGTGCGGCTGCAGCAGATCCTTTTCAATCTGGTTGGCAATGCCATCAAGTTTACGGAGCAGGGCGGCATACAGGTGCATGTAATGCGGTTGCCGAACCATCACGCCCTGTCCTGCGGCCTGCTCTTTTCCGTAACCGATACCGGGATAGGTATTACCGACGAGGTGCTGGACACGCTTTTCGATCCCTTTACCCAGGGAGAGGGCGGGGATGCCCGCAAGTATCAGGGGGCAGGTTTGGGACTGACCATCGTGCGGCGCCTGGTGCAGCTCATGGGCGGGGCGATATCCGTGGATAATGGCGAAGAGGGCACCACCTTCTATGTGTCCCTCCCCTTTGTGGTGTCGGACACCATGCAGGCGGAGCCCAGGTCGGGCAGCGACGCCGGGGAGCAGGAAGTTGATCCGGATCGCCGGTTGCGGATCCTTATGGTTGAGGATGATGCGGTGAGCATGCTGTATGGCGTGCGGCTTCTGGAGAAGGGCGGGCACGAGGTCGTGCCTGCGGAAAACGGCAGGCGTGCGCTGGATATCCTGGCCTCCGACAGCGGGCCTTTTGACCTCATATTCATGGATATCCAGATGCCCGAGATGGATGGTATGGATACGACCAGAGCCATCCGCCATGAACCTGAATACCAACATGTAGCCGGAACCCCCATCATCGCCATGACCGCCTATGCCATGCCCGGCGAGGAAGAGCGGTTTCTGCAGGCAGGCATGAACAGCTACATCGCCAAGCCGGTGGAGGCCAATGATCTGGTGCGGGTGATGCGCAAGGTGCTTTCCGAAAGCGAGCGCAGCGCCGCATAACGCGGCGCTGCCGGGACACGAAAAAAGCTATGGCTGCTGGGCTGCACGGATGATCTGGTCCAGCAGTTCCCGCGTGCGCGGGGCTGCGTACATGTCCAGTTCCCTGAGTTTGTCGATGCGCTGGCGGAAGGACGGCAGGTTGGGCGCATCGTCCACGATCATGCCCTGCGTGCGCAACTCCTCAAGATAGACAGCCTCCTGCGATCGGTTCCACTCCCTCTGCAGCCGTGCGGCATCGCGCATGGCCAGGGTGATGAGGGCCTGTTCCTCTGCGGGAAGGGCGTTGAACCAGGCAAGATTGGCTATGTCTATGTGCGCGGAGTATACGTGGCCCGTGAGGGACAGGTACTTCTGCACCTCGAACAGCTTGTAGACGCTGAGCACCCACAGGGGATTTTCCTGGGCATCAATGGTGCCCTGCTGCAGTTCCGAATAGATGGGCCAGCCCATGGGGGTGGGGTTGGCGCCAAGCGCCCGCCACAGTTCCTTGTGGAAGGTGGATTCCATGACACGGACCTTCAGGCCTTCCGCATCGGCAGCCGCATGGACCGGGTGACGGGAGTTGGTCAGATGACGGAATCCGTTTTCGGAAAAGGCAAGCCCCCGGAACCCAGCCTTTTCCAGCTCTCCCAGAATGGCGGTGCCGACCGGACCGTCGAGAACCCTGTCCACGGTCGCGTAATCCTTGAAGAGAAACGGAAAGGCCACCACCTTGACCTCCGGCACGAAGGTGTCGAAGGGGCCGAGGGTGATGATGCCCATGTTGACGGCGCCAAGCTGTATCTGCTGGAGCATCTCCGTTTCCGTGCCCAGGGATCCGGAGTGGTATATGCGTACGGTCAGGGTCTTGCCCGAACGTTCCTCCACCAGCTGCGCAAACTTTTCTGCGGCCACGTACTGGGCGGAACCGGGTTTGGTGACCACGGCAAGGGAAATCTGTCTGGCCATGGCGACGGAAGTATGGAGACACAGGAACGCAGCGCAGAGTACCAACATCATGCGGAGAGTTCCGGATATGCGGTCCCCCGGGCGTGCAGGGGAGGAAAAGCTGTAAGGTGTGAGCATGGAATTCCTTGAAAATGGGTTGAGGAAAATGGCTGACGGCGGGCGGAGTGTAGCCTGCCTCGCCGCATGGTTCAAGCTGCGGCATGGAGGGCTGGGTACCGGCATGCTCCGGAACGAGTATGGAAAAAGGAGAGGTGGGACGCCATGATTTAGCGGAACACAGGGGAGGACCATGGAGCGTGGTGCTGTCCGTGCGCATCTGTTCTTGACGGCATGCAGACAAAGACTTATCGATGGGTTACGATTCAACGATAACAAGGACGTGTGAGGGTTACGATGAGCGAGAAAACGCTTACGCACAAGGATCTCGGGCGCATGCTGGGCGTGTCGGAAACGACCATCAAGAGCTACCGGCGCAAGTTCCCGGACTGCATTCCCGTTGCCAACGACGGCAAGCCGATCCGGTTCACGCAGGAGGCGGGCACCGTCTGCCTGCGTATCCGCGAGCTGTTCAGCCGGGGCATGGCCGTGCCCGAGGTACGGGCCCGGCTGGAGCGGGAATTCGCGTGGATCGAGCCCCTGCCCGAACAGGCGGATAGTCCGTCCGAAGAAGCCGCTGCTCCGGTATCCCTGCCCTCGGGACCGCTGGAAGTGGAGCTGCCCGACGATTATACCCAGGCCCTCAGCGGGCTTGCCAAGAGCATGGTCAACCTGACCATGAAGCAGGACGCCATTCTGCGCAAGATGGACGCCATAGACAGCCGTCTCAACCAGCTGGGTCTGACGGATGCCCGGATTCCTGAGACTGCCGCCGTACCCGAAGCCCTTGCGGGCTGGCTGGAGCGGGCTGAAGCCCTGCTCGGGCGGCTGGAAGAGGCGTCTGCCGCGGAGCATGAGCGAGGCCATGAAAAGCGCATCCGCATCCGCAATGCCTACGGGGACGTGAACGAATATACGCTGGAAACCTCCGATGCCTCGTCGTCGGCACCCATATCGCCCGAAGCCGAGGCAGATGCCGTGCTGCAGGAAGAGGGGTTCATCTTTGATACGGAGGATGATGCCACCCTGTATGCGCCATCCCCTGCGGTCGGGCGTGAGCCGGAGGCAGTGCAGGAGCCGCCCCGTGCCCTGCTGACCATGCCGCTGGTGATTCAGTCTCCGGATGGAGAATTTCTCGGGGTGGCGGGCAGGACCCGTGGCCGTTTCTGCATCAACGACCTCAAGGCCATGCTCCTGAACCACTATTCCGGGAGCGAGCGTTATTCCGCGCACTGGCAGCTGACCGGAAACGGCTGGCTCATGACGCTGGAGCAGAAGGAATCCATTGACCCCTACACGCTGGCCCTGCTGGTGGAGCAGACCACCACGCCCCGGGGAAACAATGTAGCGCTTATCGAACACTTGACGATTAACGGGCGTGATGAGAATCCTGTGGAAATGTATAACTTCATCAACAGGATATACGAGTCGTAATCTCAAAGATCTGTGTAAAAAAGAGCAAGGCCGGACAGGGATGTCCGGCCTTGTGTTGTTTTCGGTGCAGGAACCATGAAGGCTGGTGTTATGCGCGGGCCTACAGGTCCTGTCGGTAATTCAGGGATTGGCGCAGGGTTTCCTTGTCCACGAACTTCACCTCGGACCCCAGGGGGATGCCCTGGGCCAGGCGGGTGATGCGGATGTGCGGGAAACGCGTAGCCACCAGCTGCTTGACGTAGGCGGCGGTGTTTTCGGCTTCCATGGTGGTGCCGAGCGCGAAGATGATCTCGCTGATCTCGCCCTCTTCAAGCCGCTGCTGCAGCCTGTTCAGCTCAAGGTGTTCCGGGGTCACGTTGTCCAGCGGGGCGATGAGGCCACCCAGGATCATGTACTGCCCCTGATAGAACCTGCCTTCCTCCATGGCCAGCAGCGAGTCCCATTCGGAAACAATGCACAGGGTCTCGCGGCTGCGTGAACCATCGGTGCAGATGGTGCAGGGGTCCGTGTCGGTCAGCGAACCGCAGCGTGAGCACAGGTGCAGGCTGTCGCGGAGATCATGGATGGCCTTGCCCAGGCTCCGGGTATTGTTCTCCGGCCACTTGAGCAGGGTCATGGCGAGCCGCAATGCGGACTTGGGGCCGAGGCCGGGGAGCCGCGAAAGCTGCTCAACCAGTACCTTGAGGGGTTCGGGCAGTTGTTGCACGAGAGGATACCCGGTCTAGAACATGCCGGGAATCTTCATCCCGCCGGTGATGGCGCCCATTTCCTTTTCCACCATGGCCTTGGACTGGCGGATGGCTTCATTCACGGCCGTGAGGACCAGATCCTGCAGCATGTCCACGTCGTTGGGGTCCACGGCGGCAGGGTCGATCTTTATGGACAGGATGTCCTGCTTGCCGGTGCAGCTGACGGTCACCATGCCGCCACCGCTGGTGGCTTCGATGGTGCGGTTGCCCAACTGGTCCTGCAGGTCGGTCATCTTCTTTTGCATGATCTGCGCCTGGCGCAGCATATCGTTCATTCCGCGCATGAAACTCTCCTTTGGCTACGGGGTTGGTACCGTGTGCGGGGATAATCTGTTTGTCTCGGAGGCCACGCCTCCGGGTAGGGGTGTAATCCGAATCGGCGCGGGATTCAAATGCAAATTGCTTCGCAGGTGCAGGGCCGCCGGGCCTTTGCAGCCGGAACCCTAGTTCCAGTACTGAGGATAACGCCGTGATTTCGGGATATTGTTGATGACCAGGGCCACCGCCAAAAGGATAAGCGCCCCGCTCAGGGCGGGCACGAGGGCGTACCCGTATCCGAGGGCATGAACCCGGTCGCTGCCGATAACCGCAATGAGCGCTGTGGCGCCTCCGGGCGGGTGCAGGGTGGCGGTAAGGTGCATCACGGCGATGGCCGTGGCCACGGCAAGGGCGCAGGCCAGCCAGGGCAGGGAGACATGTGTTGCTGTGGCCACTCCGATAAGGGCGGAAAGCACATGTCCGCCCACAAGGTTGCGTGGCTGAGAAAGCGGGGCTGCCGGGGCGCCGTACAGGAGAACTGCGGACGCGCCGAAGGAGCCGATGAGCATGACGGCGTCGGAATCGGCCAGCAGCGCGAAGTGCAGGTACGCCACGCAGCCGATGCCTACAAGGGCACCGACAAAGGACCAGAAGGTCTCCGAAAGGCTGATGGAGCAGGGGTTGCAACCGCAGCCGCACATCTTTCTAAAGTATTGCACGAGTTTCTCCAGGTGGTTTCACGGAGAGTCGTAGCAGACGAATGGCGGTGCGGGATGTGATGCAGGTCACGTCCCTGTGGATTACCGTGGGTGGTAGTACTCCATGGCCTCGGGAATAAGCTCGCGCAGGGTGGCGAGTCTGTTTTCCGAAGCCGGGTGGGTGGAGAGAAATTCGGGCGGCTTTGTGCCGGGCTGTTTGGCAAAGGCATCCCAGAAGGTGAGGGCGGCATGCGGGTCGTAGCCTGCCTTGGCCATGAGGATGAGCCCCACGCGGTCCGCCTCGTACTCCTGCGTGCGTGAGAAGGGCAGCAGTATGGCCACCTTGGCGCCCACGCCAAAGGCAGTGCCTATGGCTGCGCTGGTCAGCGGGGATCGGTTCTTGCCGGAAAGGGCGATCATGCCCACGGCGGTTCCGGTCTGCACGGCAAGGGTGGTGGAAACGCGTTCCGCGCCATGGCGGGCAATGGCATGGCCGATTTCATGCCCCATCACGGCGGCGAGTTCGGCATCTGTGCGGGCATAGGGAAAAATGCCGGTGTAGACAAAGACCTTGCCGCCGGGAAGGCAGAAGGCGTTGGGGGTGTCATCCTTGAGGATGGTCGTGAATTCCCAGTCAAAGTCGTCTCGTCCGGCGGTGGCGGCAATGCGTCTGCCCACCCGTTCCACGGCCTTGGCCTTGTCACTGGTCGTGTCCCGCTTTTCGGTCTTGAGCACCTCGCGTGCCGTCTGCTGCCCGAGAGCCAGTTCCTCGCTCTCGGAAATGACGATGAACTGATTGCGCCCGGTGTAGGGAGCCTTGGCGCAGGCCGAGGCAAGGACGACAAGAAGAAGGCAACTACAGAGAATAAATACTTTTCTCATGGGCAGGAATCCTGCTATGGCTACGCGGTAAACCGGACGGATGGTTATTGTCGAGGCAAATGCTCACTTGACGCGGTTGGCATTTGTCGTATTTTCCCCTACCTGAAGGGGCAGGCCGCATGTGATGCGTCCTCTCACTATAATGAACACCTCCGACCCGTATGGCAAGCCTGCGGGCTGGTGCAGCGAAACACAGGATTCCTCATGGGCAAAGACCTGATCATAGTCGAATCACCCGCCAAGGTGAAAACCATCAAGAAGTTTCTCGGGCGCAATTACATGGTGCACGCCAGCGTGGGCCATGTACGTGACTTGCCCACCAAGGACCTTGGCGTGGATGAAGCAAAGGATTTCAAGCCGAAATATCAGGTCATTCAGGGCAAGCAGAAGGTTGTGAACGCACTGCGCGATGCTGCGGCGAGCGCAGACAGCGTCTACCTTGCGCCTGACCCCGACCGCGAAGGTGAAGCCATTGCCTGGCACGTTGCCGAGCTGATCAAGAAGGAAAACCAGAATATCAGCCGCATCCAGTTCAACGAAATTACGGCCCGGGCCGTGCGCGAGGCTCTGGAGAATCCCCGGCCGCTGAACGAGAATCTTTTTGACGCGCAGCAGGCCCGTCGCGTTCTGGATCGTCTGGTGGGCTACAAGCTTTCCCCGCTGCTCTGGAACAAGGTCAAGCGCGGCATTTCCGCCGGACGCGTACAGTCCGTTGCCCTGCGTCTGATCGTGGACCGCGAGGCCGAGCGCCATGCCTTCACGCCGGAAGAGTACTGGACCTTCCGTGTGGAGCTGACCGGCGAGAATCCGCCCCCCTTCCGCGCCGAACTGCACAAGGTGGACGGCAAGAAGCCCGTGGTGGGCAATGCCGACGCCGCTGCCGCCATTGAAAAGGCCGTGAGCGAGGCCGCCTTCACCATCGACAAGGTGGAAGAGAAGAAACGCCAGCGCCAGCCCCTGCCGCCCTTCATCACGTCCACCCTGCAGCAGCTGGCGAGCCAGCGTCTCGGCTACTCCGCCAAGCGGACCATGTCCATTGCCCAGCGCCTGTATGAAGGCGTGGATCTCGGCGAGCAGGGCACCGTGGCCCTCATTACCTACATGCGTACCGACTCCGTCCGCATTGCGGACGAGGCGCAGCAGGCGGCGCTTGAGCTTATCGGGGACATGTACGGAAAGGAATACGTGCCGGCCAAGCCCCGCTTCTACAAGACCAAGTCCGCCGCGCAGGACGCGCATGAAGCCATCCGGCCCGTTGACGTGGCCCTGACCCCGGACATGGTGCAGAATCTGCTTCCGCGTGAGCAGCACAGCCTGTACCGCCTCATTTGGCAGCGCTTTGTGGCCTCGCAGATGGCCAGCGCCGAATTCCACGACACCACGGTGACCGTCAATGCGGCCAATACCCAGTGGCGGGCCAAGGGCGAACGCATGCTTTTCCCCGGTTTCCTTGCGGTTTCGCCGCAGAAGGCGGCCGAGGGCGAGGAGCTGCCCAAGCTCAGCGAGGGGCAGACCGTGGCCCTGACCAAGTTCGAGAAGGAACAGAAGTTCACCCAGCCGCCCCCGCGCTATTCCGAAGCCTCGCTGGTGCGCGAGCTGGAAGAGAAGGGCATCGGACGCCCGTCCACGTATGCCTCCATCATTTCCACGCTCATCGATCGCGATTACACCACGCTGGAGGAAAAGCACTTCGTGCCCACGGATCTGGGCCGCATTGTCTGCGAGAAGCTCAGCAAGCACTTTGTCACGCTCATGGACGTGGGCTTCACCGCACAGATGGAAGACGCGCTGGACAAGGTGGCCGAAGGCGACCGCAACTGGGTGGATCTGCTCAAGGATTTCGTGCAGGACTTCGATCCCACGCTCAAGAAGGCCTCCGAAGAAATGGAGACCGTGAAGCAGGGGCTTGAAACCGATATCGTGTGCACGGAATGCGGCAAGCCCATGGTCATCAAGTTCGGCAAGGCCGGGACCTTCCTTGCCTGTTCCGGGTACCCGGACTGCAAGAACACCACGAACTTCAGCCGCGACGAGGACGGAAAGATCCAGATTGTGGACCGTCCGCAGGAAGAACCGGAAAAGGTCGGCACCTGCCCGGATTGCGGCAGCGACCTGATCATTAAGAAGGCCCGCACCGGCAGCCGGTTCATCGCCTGTACCGGCTACCCCAAGTGCAAGCATGCGGAACCGTTCTCCACCGGGGTCAAATGCCCGCGGTGCGCAGACGGCATGCTGGTGGAGAAGAGTTCCAAACGCGGCAAGATCTTCTACTCCTGCAATCAGTACCCCAAATGCGATTACGCCATCTGGGACTGGCCCGTTGAGGAAGCGTGCCCGGTGTGTGAGTCGAAGATCCTGACCATCAAGACCACCAAGGCCCGGGGCAAGCACATTGCCTGCCCGGAAAAGAGCTGCCGCTACACCCGCTCGCTGGATGGAGATGAGGATACCGCCGAAACGCCGGAAGCGGGCGACGCCGAATAGACCCGTCCCCGAACGATTTCAGGGCGCCGTGATGCTGTGGCATTGCGGCGCCCTGTTTTTTTGCCTCGTGGACAGGGGAACGGGTTGACGTGCACGACGAATGGACATACTCAATGTATGAGCACGTGTTCATATATTAACAGTTCATGGCGACCCCAGGCGGGATCGTCGTACCGGAGTATGCATGGAATATCTTCAGATCTACCTCGCCGCCGTGTGGGACATCCTTCTGGAAGCCTCGCCATACGTTCTTTTCGGCTTCTTTGTTGCCGGGCTGCTGAAGGGGTTTCTCCCCGCCGACTTTGTGGCCCGGCATCTGGGGCGCGGCAGGCGTGCGCCAGTGTTCAAGGCCGCCTTGTTCGGCATTCCCCTGCCTCTCTGCTCCTGCGGGGTCATCCCCGCAGCGGCGGGGCTGCGCCAGCAGGGGGCCAGCAAGGGGGCAACCACCTCGTTTCTTATCTCCACCCCGGAAACCGGCGTGGATTCCATGGCCGTGACCTACGCCCTGCTTGATCCGCTGATGACCGTGCTGCGCCCCCTGGCGGCCTTTGTCTCGGCCATTGTGGCGGGCCTGCTGGTGGATGCGCTGCCGCAGGATGCCGAAAACAGACCTGTCACCTCCGGCATGCCGGCCGGCCAGCCCTTCCCTGTCATTGCCCGCGTGGCTCCGCAGGCGGGTACTCCCCTTGCTGACGCAGGCCATGGTGATCATGGTTGCGGTTGCAGTGGCGGGTGTTGCGATTCCGGCCCGGCGGCACACGGCAGACCCGGCGTGTCCGAACGGTTTCGCGCGGGCATGCGGTTCGCCTTTGGCGAGCTGATTGCGGACATCGGCAAGTGGCTTATTGTCGGCGTCTTCGTGGCCGCCCTTATTTCCGCCTTCCTGCCCGTGACCTTCATCGAGCAGTATGTGGGCGACGGATTCTTCGGCATCGCCCTCATGGTGGTGGTGGGCGTGCCCATGTATGTATGCGCCACCGCATCCACCCCCATAGCTGCAGCTCTTGCGTTGAAGGGACTTTCGCCCGGAGCCGCGCTGGTGTTCCTGCTGGCCGGGCCCGCAACCAATGCAGCCACCATCACGGTTGTGGCCCGCATGCTGGGCAGGCGCGTGGCGGTCGTCTACGTGGCGTCCATTGCCGTGGTCGCCGTGCTCATGGGGCTGGCCGTGAACTGGGTGTACGGCGTGCTGGGCGTTTCCATCAGCGGGTGGGTGCATACCTCCGCGGACCATGGGCACAGCATTGCTGCGGTTGCATCCGCCTGCGTCCTTCTGGCGCTGGTAGGCTGGCAGCTGTATCGGCAGCACCGCGCTCCGCAGGGCGGTTGTTGCTCGTCCCATGGGTGCTCGTGCGGCTAGGATGATTCCGTATTTTTCCCGGAATGCAGCCTGTATTTTCCCACCGCACAAGGCGGAATTGCTGTAACCGGTCTCCGTGGGAAAAGAGGGACCATGCACCGTAATTGTGTTGACACCATGCACTTCGGTCCGCATAGTATGTATAGTCGGAAAAAGTGCATAGGCAGCCCAGAGCTGTATCTGGCACAGCTTACGGATTGCGTCGGCTGCACGGCACTTTTGCAAACGTCTATGCCCCGGATCTTCCCGTTTTCGTATCGCCGTGGAGGAAGGAACGGGGCGACAGGAGGCTTGCACATGGCAGAGATTCAGCAGACCGAAGCCCAATTCAATGCCCTTTCGGACGCCTTCCGCACCAGGCTGCGCAAGGTTTCCAGCGCCCAGTCCCACGACCGCGTGCAGCGCATCATGCTCGCGCTCGGGTACGCCATGGCGCTGACCCCGACCGGGAATCCGGGATTTTCCCGCCCGGCCATGTACAAAGGCATGGCCGTGAACGTGTGGGTGGCCGACGCCACCCTGACCGCTTGGCCCCGTTCGCTGCTGTCCCCCGTGTGGGCGTGCTACTACACGACCGATGAGCCGGTGGAGATGATCCAGTACGTCGAATACGACCGGCTCATGGACTATCTGCACGAGGTGCACCCCGAGGCCTTCCAGACGCCTTCCGAGCTGGTGGCCGGCAAGGGATAGCCGGTCGGAACAACGTGCCATGGGGCATCTTCAGCCTCCCCTCTGTCGGGAGACATGTGCCCCTGCCCCCTTTGCAAAGCAATGAGGCTGCCCCGGCAGCCTTTTGTTTTGCCGCCGTACCTGCATTTACAGTTTTGACAATTGTGGACCATTGGACTATGCAGTGCTGTTTCGACGCTACGCTACGGCCGCAACGGCAACGAGGAGCCTGAGCAGCGTACCAACCCTGTGTGGCGGTCCCCGACCGGGGATGCGGCTCCACCCAGCATCCGAGATGATTGATATGAGCACCGTACAGAAGATAAAGGGCTTTGCCGACATGTTCTCCCCGGAGAGCGATGCCTTCACTTTCATGGAGAGCGTTGCCCGCGAGGTGTTCGGCAGCTTCGGTTACAACGAACTGCGCATTCCCATTCTGGAGCGCACGGAACTCTTCAAGCGTTCCATCGGTGATGAAACCGATGTGGTGCAGAAGGAAATGTACACCTTCGACGACCGCAAGGGCCGTTCCCTGACCATGCGCCCCGAAGCCACCGCAGGCGTCATGCGCGCCTACATCGAGGGCAACGTGAACGCGCAGGAACAGGTATCCAAGCTGTTCGTGTTTGGCCCCATGTTCCGGTACGAGCGTCCCCAGAAGGGCCGCATGCGCCAGTTCCATCAGATCGACTGCGAGTGTCTCGGCCCGGATGAACCGCTCGCGGACGCCGAAGTCATTCTGATGCTCATGACCTTCCTCACCCGCATCGGGCTGACCGACCTTTCGCTGGAGATCAACTCGCTCGGCTGCCGGGAATGTCGTCCCAAGTACAACGACGCGCTCAAGGAATTTTTCGCCAAGCTCGACACCTCCGCCCTGTGCGAAGACTGCCGCCGCCGCATGGAGACCAATCCCCTGCGCGTGCTGGACTGCAAGGTGCCCGCCTGCAAGGAACTGACAAAGGACGCTCCCACCATTCTGGAGAACAACTGCCCCGCGTGCGCAGACCACCACGCCAAGGTGCTCTCCGTGCTGGACCGTGCCGGACTCAAGTATGTGGAGAACGTGCGCCTCGTACGCGGGTTGGACTATTACAACCGCACCACCTTCGAGGTGGTCTCCGGTTCCATCGGCGCCCAGTCCTCGGTGGCGGGAGGCGGTCGTTTTGACGGCCTCATCAAGCAGCTCGGCGGCCCCGACGTGGCTGGCGTGGGCTTTGCCTGCGGCATGGAACGTCTGGCGCTCATGCTGGGAGAACGCACCTCCGAACAGCCCGACTTCTACATCGCCGTGCTGGACGACAACGCGTTGGAAACCGCCCTCATGCTCGCACAGGCACTGCGCGAAGCAGGCAAAAAGGGCGAGATTTCCTTTGCCGCCAAGTCCATGAAGGCCCAGATGCGGCAGGCCAGCCGCAAGAACGCCCGCAAGGTACTGATTATCGGTGGCGACGAGCTCGCCGCCAACACGGTGGTGGTCAAGGACATGGCCGCCGGCGAGCAGGTGACCGTGCCCATGGCCGATATTGCCGAGCACGTGTAAATCCGCCCCTTTTTTGAACGCATAACAATCAACAGGACA
Source organism: Halodesulfovibrio sp. (assembly GCA_003252375.1). Taxonomy (GTDB): domain Bacteria; phylum Desulfobacterota; class Desulfovibrionia; order Desulfovibrionales; family Desulfovibrionaceae; genus Halodesulfovibrio. Next base: position 9,009 of record QKEJ01000135.1, on the reverse strand, counting down.
GACTGTCCGCACGTCATGAGGATATGACAATGAGCGACCAGATTTTGGATATTCAGCAGGAACACCAGCAGTATGTTGAGCCCCTCGGTAATTGGGTTCGCACCCACAATTGCTGTGAGCTGAATGCCAATAATATCGGCGCGGAAGTCTGCCTTATGGGCTGGGTGCAGTTCCGCCGAGACCATGGCGGCCTCATCTTCATCGACCTTCGCGACCGCGTCGGCCTGACGCAGGTCGTGTTCAGCCCCGATTTCAAGAAGGAAGCGCACGAGAACGCGCACATCCTGCGTACCGAGTACGTGGTGGCGGTCAAGGGTGTCGTGCGGCATCGTCCCGAAGGCATGACCAACCCGACCATGGTGACCGGCGAGGTGGAGATCTACGTTTCCGAGTGGAAGCTGCTGAACACCGCCAAGACCACGCCCTTCCAGATCGAGGACCGCGTGGACGCCTCCGAGAACCTGCGTCTGGAATACCGCTACCTCGACCTGCGCCGCCCCAAGCTGGCCAAGAACTTCATCCTGCGCAACCGCGCCGCCCAGTCCGTGCGCCGGTACCTGGACGAGCTGAACTTCCTGGAAGTGGAAACCCCCTGCCTCACCAAGTCCACGCCGGAAGGCGCCCGCGACTTCCTCGTGCCCAGCCGCGTCAACCAGGGCATGTTCTACGCGCTGCCCCAGTCGCCCCAGATATTCAAGCAGCTGCTCATGGTGGCGGGCATGGACCGTTACTACCAGATCGTGCGCTGCTTCCGCGACGAGGACCTGCGCGCTGACCGTCAGCCGGAGTTCACCCAGATCGATATCGAAATGAGCTTCGTGGACGAACTGCAGGTGCAGACCATGGCCGAAGGGCTGGTCAGCCGCGTGTTCAAGGATTGTCTGGATGTCGAGCTTACGGCGCCCTTTGTGCGCATGACCTACGATCAGGCCATGGCCGAGTACGGCGTGGACAAGCCTGACACCCGGTTCGACCTGAAGCTCAAGGAAGTCACCGACATTTTCCGCGAATCCGAGTTCAAGGTGTTTGCCAAGGCCGAAATGGTCAAGGCCATGCGTGTTCCCGGTGGTGCCGAACTCTCCCGCAAGGAGATCGATGTCTTCACCGACTTCGTGAAGATTTATGGTGCACAGGGTCTGGCATGGATCAAGATCAAGGCTGACGAATGGCAGTCTCCCTTCGCCAAGTTCCTGTCCGACGCCGAAAAGCAGAATCTTACCGAGGCGCTCGGCCTTGAGGTGGGCGACATCATCTTCTTCCAGGCCGGCGCACCGGACATGTGCAACAGCGCGCTGGGCAACCTGCGTCTGGAAGTGGCGGAACGCTTCAACCTGATTCCCGCGAACACCTTCAACTTCCTGTGGGTCACCGACTTCCCGCTCTTCGAATACGATGCGGACGAGAAGCGCTACGTGGCCTGCCACCATCCCTTCACCGCCGTGCAGGTGGGCCAGGAAGCGCTCATGAAGAGCGATCCGGCCAAGGTGAAGGCCCGTGCCTACGACCTGGTGCTCAACGGCAGCGAAGTGGGCGGCGGCTCCATCCGCATCCACAACCGCCCCCAGCAGGAGTTCATGTTTGACGCGCTCGGATTTTCCAAGGAAGAGGCCGAAAAGCAGTTCGGCTTCCTCATGGAAGCCTTCGAATACGGCGCACCGCCCCATGGCGGCATCGCCTTCGGCATGGACCGTCTGGTCATGCTGCTGACGGGCTCCCAGTCCATCCGTGACGTCATCGCCTTCCCCAAGACCCAGAAGGCCACCTGCCTGCTGACGGAAGCCCCTTCGGAGGTGTCCGCACGTCAGTTGCGCGATCTCAGCCTGCGCCTGCGTGAAGTGAAGCAGGACTAGAACCCTCCCCCCCTCTGAAATGAAGAGCCCCCGGATGCCATGCATTCGGGGGCTCTTTCCGTATCAATTACCAGTGCGCCCTGGGCTATTCGCCAGAGTCGCTGGACTCCATAAGTGCCTTTTGCTATTGCTCGTCGCCTGCATTGCACAGAACTCTATATATGCATTCTCCGTTGTGTTTTGCGCATAGATACCGGACCGGATAACAATAGAGCAGGAAAGCAAAGAATGAATACGCAATCACGGCAGCTTCGCTGCATCAGGATGGGACTTGTATATGCGGCCACGCTGTGTACGCTGATGATTCTGCCCTGCGCGGCACAGACGGCAACGCCGGACGTCGCTGTGGTGCTGGAGGACCCCCGCTTGACGGCTCTGTTCGTTTCAACGGGAGTGGAGGGGTGCATGGCGGTGTTTGATCCGCAGCAGGGCACTCTTGTCGTCCACAATCCGGAGAGAGTCGGAGAGCGGTATCTGCCCGCCTCGACCTTCAAGATACTTAATTCGCTCATTGCTCTGGAAACCGGTGCAGTGTCCGACACGGAAACCGTGGTCAAATGGGACGGCGTGGACCGGGGCTGGGGGATGTGGAACCGCGACCACACCATGCGGTCCGCCATCGCCTGCTCTGCCGTGTGGGTATATCAGGAATTCGCCCGCAGAATCGGAGAGGCGCGTATGCAGCATTGGGTTCGCGCCGCAGGGTATGGCAATGCCGATATCGGCGGCAACCTTGATTCTTTCTGGCTGGACGGTGCATTGCGCATTTCCGCTTTGGAGCAGCTGGGCTTTCTGCAACGTCTGCATGACAACGCGTTACCCTTTGCCCCCGCGACCATGGAGCAAGTACGTGGTATTTTGGCTGTAGAGCAGTCGCCCGCCACCACAAACGGCATCCAGCGCACCCTGTATGCTAAATCAGGCTGGGCGCAACGGGTTGCTCCACAGGTGGGCTGGCAGGTGGGCTGGGTGCAGTCGGGTGGCAACGTGGTCTATTTTGCCTTGAATATCACCATTCATGACCGCAAGGACGCTCAGGCTCGCGAGGTGCTCATGCATAAGGGGTTGTCCTTGCTTGGTGTGTGGTGATACCGCGCGGATCGGTTGCTGTCCCGAAGCACGTAAAGAGGAATCATCGAAGAGCCCCCGGATGCCATGCATCCGGGGGCTTTGTTGTTCTGACATGTAGCGGATGGGCTACAGCAGGGTGGTGTCGTTGCCTCGCCCCAACATGCGCAGATGCCCCGATTCGGCCTGCAACCGGGTCTGGAGCAGGCGACAGGCCGCCTCCGGATCGCAGGCTGCGCCGCAGGTGAAGATGTCCACGGCCGCATAGCCCTGCTCGGGCCATGTATGGATGGAAAGATGGGATTCTGCCAGCAGGCCCACGGCCGTGACACCGCAGGGAGAAAAGGCGTGGCTGGTCAGGTGCAGCAGGGTGGAGCCTGACGCCGCTGCGGCATCGGTGAGGGCCTGTCTGAGCATCTGTTCATCGTTGAGCAGCTGAGGAGGGCAGCCTGTGAGTTCAAGCAGGCAGTGGGTTCCGACGATGCCGGATGCATGATGGGGTGGGGGGCAGGCGGGCAAGGGGCAGTCTCCATATCGTTGTTCGGCCCTTGTGATGCCATGCATCGGGGCGGGGGGCAAGCGCTGCTGGGGGAGAAACCCTGTTTGCGCCGGACAGGGGGGACGCAGCCAGTGGAGCGGTGTGATGCTTTACCTTTTATGGATGAGGAGATACAGACGAGGGTTGAGGGGAGTATCAGCCATTTCGTAAACACGGTGTTCACACGGGAATCCGGTGGGATATGACGCGTTCCGGCGTTACCCTGCAAAGGGTGCAGCTATACCTTCTGCTTGTATGCAGTGTGATGAGTGTGCTTGCGTTTTCGCAGCGCGCCATTGCTGATGTGCAAAAAAAGGTTTTTATTTTGCATAGCTACGAGTCAAACCATGTTTGCGGTGCACCGCAACATGAAGGCGTGCTGCGCGGGTTGCGTGAAAACGGTTTTGTGCCGGACAAGAACCTGCAGGTGCAGGTGTTTGCCATGGACACCAAGCGCCGCAATACTACCGAAGCCCAGATGAGCCGGGTGGCCGAGCAGGCGCTGGCCGCCATCCGCAGTTTTTCCCCCGATGTTCTGGTTACCCTTGATGACAATGCCTTCCGGCTGGTGGCCCTGCGACTGGCGGATACAGGGCAGGCCATCGTGTTTTCCGGCATGAACACCCAGCCGGAAAAGTACGCCCGTGCTGTTCCGTGGCTCGATTCCCGGAGCCATCCCGGACATAACATTACCGGCGTGATCGAGAAGCTGCATATACTCACGGCACTCAAGGTGCAGCGCAAGATTCTCGGCAAGCTTGATACCGTGTTCTTCATTTCCGACACCTCCCCCACAGGCACTGCCGCAGTGGAGCAGGTGCATGATGAAATGGGAACCGAACCCCATGATTTTACGTGGCGTCTGGCCGTTGCGGACAGCTGGGAGCAGTACAGAAAGATTCTGCTGGCGGCCTGCTCCGACCCGGAGGTGGACACCATCTACCCCATGGCCCTGCGGTTGAAGGATACCGGGGGTACCGTCTATACGGCCCCGGAGATCCTGCGCTGGACCGCACATGTCTGTCACAAGCCGAGTATTCCTGTGAATTACGCTTTTGTGGAGCTGGGGCTCATGGGGGGCGTTGGTGTGGATTTCGAGTATATGGGCTGGCAGGCCGGCTGGCTGGCAGCAAGGATTCTGCATGGCGAGACTCCGGGCGAAATACCGCTGGAGAAGGCCGCACGCTATGCCTTGGTGTTCAATATGGCCCGGGCCAGGGCCTTGGGCATAACCATTCCGGAAGATGTGCTGCTGGCAGCGGACCAAATCTATGCGGAATGACATTCCGTATTCAAGCAGTATGACAACACGTAGGACGCCACGTTCGGTCACATCGGCCATCGTTCTCTCCACGCTGGGCGTGGTGCTGTTCTGCTGTCTGGCGCTTCTTGGGGTGCAGTACTGGAACTCCGCACGGGAGCTGGAACGGCAGTTCCGCGAACAGGTCAAGCTGGAAGCTTCCCGTCTGGGGGTGGAGTACCAGCGCATGGTGGATGACACCAAGCGCCATCTGGCGGCCATTGCGGAGGACAATGCCATCCGTGTCACCCTGCAGCTGGGGGTGGAGTATCAGCTGCAGGAGCGTCTGGCCGTGCTCTCCTCCACGGCGCGGCATGCCATCATGTACGTTGCCTCGCGCGAATCGGGACGGATCTTTTCCTCCACAACGCAGCCGGTGCCCGCCGAGCTGCCGGAAATTCTCAATGCGCCGAAGGCATTGACCGGCCGTCCCATGCTGGCCTCCGACGGGCGCATCTTTCTTGCCATGGTGCATCCCGTCAACAACCGGGCCGAAGTGGTGGGCACGGCAGCCGCCCTCTTCTTTCCCGGCGGCCCGGCTGCTGCCGGGGCGGGCAGGAACGGAATGCTGCTGGTGAGTCAGCTTGGTGTGTTCCGCGATTTGGAAACAGGAAAGCCCGTTGTTGTTGATATTTCAGGGGATTCATCCTCCCGGAATGCGCCGCAGCCCTGTACGCTTGACGGAGAGCCGGGGATGGTTGTGGATACCGGTTTCATGGGGGTTCTGTATTATGCCCCCCTCGCGCCGTTGGTGGAATCGCAACGGGCCAACATCGCGACCAGTTTTTTTCTGCTTCTCGGCACCGTGGCGGTCTGCGGCCTGCTTTCCTTTGTTATCGGGACCCGGATTACCCGTTCCCTGCGGACCCTTGCGGAGACGGCGCGGACCATCTCGCTGGGGGAATCACGGCTGCCGTTGCTTGATGCGTCCTCCCCCCTCGCGGAAGTGAATGACGTGGTGCACGCCATGGAGGCCATGCTGGTGAATCTGCGGCAGGCCGAGGAACTGGGCCGGTACCGCACCCTTTTTGAGGAAGTGGTGGACGGCGTGTTCATCTTCGACCTCGATGGACGCATTCTCGAGTGCAATTCCCAGGCAATGCAGCAGATGGGGTGCTCCAGGGAGCATCTGCTGGAGCTGTCCGTCATTGATCTGGCTGGTGTCGATTCCCGGCAGAGCATGTGGCAGATGCTGGAAATGGCACGGGAGACTCCGGCGGGATCGGGACTGGCGGCCAAGCAGTTCGAAGTGCGCATTCGGCCCGTGGAGGGGCAGCCCTTCCATGCGGAGATACATGTGCGCAAGCTGCACTACATGGAGCAGGAAGTGGTGCTCAGCGTGGTGCGCGACATTTCCACCCGTGTGGCGGCAGAAACCGCTTTGCGCAAGGCCAAGCAGGATGCCGAAGAGGCCAGCCGGGCCAAGAGCGGCTTCCTTGCCTCCATGAGTCATGAGATCCGAACTCCCATGCATTCCGTGCTGGGGCTGGTGGACATGCTGGAAGATACCGGGCTTTCCGTCGAACAGTCCCGGTATCTGGACATGCTGCGCAGTTCCGGGGTGCTTCTGTTGAACCTCATTGATGACATCCTTGATTTCTCCAAGATCGAGGCAGGGCATCTCGAGCTGGAACACATCGTGTTCAATGTCGACTCCGTGTTCGAGCGCATCTTTGCCATGGTCAACATGCAGGCCGCGCAAAAGGGACTGGAGATCATTCTCTACATGGAACCGGAGGTGCCGCCACGGCTGGTCGGCGACCCCACCCGCCTGCAGCAGATCATGGTCAATCTGCTGAGCAACGCGCTCAAGTTCACCTCTCTGGGGCATATCATCACGACCGTTGCGGTCAGGCGGCGCGCCGAGGAAGAGGTGGAGCTCGAGATTTCCGTCAAGGATACGGGCATAGGCATTCAGCAGAACAAGCAGCAGGCCATTTTTGATGCCTTTACGCAGGCGGACAGCACCACGGCCCGCAAATTTGGCGGTACCGGACTGGGGCTGGCCATCACCAAGCGTCTGGTGGAACGTCTGGGCGGGGATATCTCCGTGGAGAGCCGGTCCGGGCACGGATCGACCTTCCTGTTCACGGCGATCTTCCCGCTGCCCGAATCGGGGGCGGAGCGCAGCGTACAGCGTCCCTTCAAGGGGCGGCGGTTCCTGCTGGTCGACGACAACGCCATAACCCTGCACTACCTTTCCCGCACCCTCTCCAATCTGGGCGCAACGTCCCGGGAGGCCGCTTCCGTGCAGGAGGCGGTGTCCATGCTGGGCAGTTCCGTGGAGGCGGGGAGCGCTGTGTATGACTGTGTCATCATGGGGAGCGACTTGCCGGAATTGGATGGTGTTTCCGCCCACAGGCAGATCGCCAAGCACATGGGAATGAGCATGCCGCCCACCCTGCTGTATGTGGACCTGCAGCACGCTGCGCAGGGTGGCAAGGCCCTGCCGGTATCCCCTCTGCCTGTCCTGACCAAGCCGGCAACGCCGAGCCGTCTTGCTGCCGCCGTGGAAGCGGCCATGGCCGGCGGAGCGCTCCTTGCCGTCGAGAACGAGGCTGCTTCAAGGCACCCGGAAGAAGACGGGCAGGGCGTGGGAAGGCTGCTTGTTGCCGAGGATTCCAGCGCCAACAGAATGCTCATGGAATTCTATCTCAAGAAGGCCTCGGTCCGTCTGGATTTTGCCGAAGACGGGAAGGAGGCGGTGGAGATGTATCGGGACAACCGGTACGATGTGGTGTTCATGGATATCCAGATGCCCGGAATGGATGGCTATGCCGCCACACAGGCCATCCGCGCCTTTGAGGAACAGGAAGGATTTGCCTCGGTGCCCATTATCGCCCTGACGGCCAATGCCTATGCCGAAGACCGGGAAAAGTGCCTTGCCGCAGGCTGTACCGACTATCTTCCCAAGCCTGCCAAGAAGCGGGTCGTGCTGGAGAAGCTGCGGCAATATCTGTAGGGGCGGGCTGATTGACCGTGTCTCATGTGTGCAAAACAAAGGCCCCCGCCGGGAGATTTCCGGCGGGGGCCTTTTCGTGCGTGGGCTACTTTTCCAGCATGTTTTCGTAGGGCCAGCCGCCCTGTCCGCCTTCCAGGATGAAAAGGCGATCTTCGGCAACGCCCTTTTCCTTCAGGTGCATGTAAGCGCGTTCGGCGCCACCCTTGCCACGGGGGCAGATGATCACCACGGGAGCGCTGTCCTTTTGCAGGTCGGACACAAAGGCATCCACCTTGGCCTTGTCCGCATCGGACTTGACCGGATAGGCGCAGGATTTCATGGCGCCGGGCAGATGGTGCTGGGCGTACTCATCCTCAACCTGAATGTCGAAGATGTGCATGGGGGTCTTGTGCTCCATGTTTGTCTTTACCTGTTCCGGGCTGATGTAGTTGTAGGAACCGGCAAAGGCGGGGACGGCAAGCAGAAGCAGGCTGGCAACGAGGAGCAATAGAATACGTCTATGCATGTTTTGTCTCCATATAGATGGTTGTGATGATTGGACAATATAGCAGAAGGGGGACATGCGGGCAAGGCAGGGGTATTTGCGTCCGGGTTGGCACCTGCACCGGCAGTCCGGATGGGCGGGCGGGATCAGGGGGCCACGCGGCGGCAGGCAAGCAGCCGCTGCTGCCAGTAGGCCTTGCGCATGGATTCCTCCCGTACGGTGTGTCCGGATTTCGGGCTGTGCACGAAACGGCCGTCACCCGTGTAGATTCCGGCGTGAAGCCCCTTGGAACTGATGCGGAAAAACAGGATGTCACCCTGCCGCAGGGCCGTGCAGTGCGTGTCGGTGCCGGCGTTCATCTGGGCTTCCGTGGTACGGGGGATGCTGAGGGCGTTTTCCGAAAAGGCCCACCAGACCAGCCCGGAGCAGTCGAATCCCTGTTCAGGAGTGCAGCCGCCCCAAGCGTAGGGCGTGCCGATGCCGGTGCGGGCGGTGTGCACCACGGCCCTGGCGCGTGCAGACGGTGCAAGATCGGGCACGGCGGGTCGGGACGGGGCAGGGGCCGCAGGGCGCCCGGCACAGCCTCCGGCGGCGAGGCAGACCAGCAGCAGACAACACAGCAGAAGTGAGCATGCCGGGCACATGCGGTGGCGGTCGGTCGGAAGCAGACTGTTGGGCATGATCATTCTCCCATGCATGGTGCGGCCTTAACAAGGGCGGATAATGTACGTACTACAGGAGAAGCACTTCATCCGCCAAGGGGGATTTCCATGCCGGAACACTCACGTATCGCTTTGCCGCAGACAC
>QKEJ01000073.1 GCA_003252375.1 Halodesulfovibrio sp. | reverse complement strand
ATGATTTTTGGACAGAACCAAAGCATCTTCTCAAGGGACACACGCTTTATTCGGACTAAATTAGTCAGAAATAGTTCACTTTTTCCCGTCTGGTATGCATCTTGTTAAGCAGTCCCCGTGGCCCGAAAAGCCACCAGACCTCAGCCAACAGCCCATGCGGGCAGGAGTTTCCCATGCAGCAGCGCACCACCTCTTCCCATCTTCGCCATCCCAGCCCGAGGGCTGCCGCCACCGTGCTTCCGGCTCCGATGCGACTGGCCGGTCCCTGTCTGCTCACCCTAATCACCCTGTTCGCCCTGACCCTTGCCGCCGCGCAGGTCCGCGCCGAAGAGCCGGTGTCCCTGGCTCCCCTGCCCGAATACCTGCAGGAGGCCGGCAGAAACAACGGTGAACTGCAGGCCGCCTTTGCCCGCTGGAAGGCCGCCGTACAGAAGTCGCCACAGGCGGCCACCCTGCCCGATCCCGAACTCAGGTTCGGCTACTTCATCGAGCCCGTCGAAACCCGGACCGGTCCGCAACGCTGGCGGTACGGACTTTCACAGAAATTCCCGTGGCCCGGCAAGCTGGACGCCCGCGAACAGATCGCCCTGCATGCCGCCGACGTGCTGCGGGCGCAGGCAGAGGGCATGAAACTGCGCCTGTTCCGCGACGTGAAGAACGCCTTCTACGAATATGCCTATCTGGAACGCGCCATTGCCATCACCCGTGAAAACGAGGAGCTGCTCCGCTATCTGGAAGATGTGATCCGGGCCCGCTACGCCGCTGGCAGCAGCCCCTACGCCGATGTACTGCGCACGCAGATGGAGCTGGACAAGCTGGGCGAACGCCTGGGCTCCCTGCAGGATCTGCGCACGCCCCTTGCGGCCCGGCTGAACGCCGCCATGGGCCGGACCATGGATGCGCCCGTGCAGGTGCCCGACGCCGTACCGGTGATGGAGCTCACCATGGATGACGCCACCCTGCGCAGCCAGCTGCGCGAGCACAACCCGACACTGCTCGGCTATGACGCGCAGGCGGACAAGGCCCGCTCCGGGGTGCAGCTGGCCGAACACAACTATTTTCCCGACGTGACCGTGGGGCTGGAATCCATCTACACGGACCGCCCCCGCAACAACGCGGACGTACTGAACAAGGGAGACGACCCCCTCATCGCCACCGTGGGCATCAACCTGCCCATCTGGCGGAGCGCCCGGGACGCCGCCGTCACCGAGAATCAGGAGCTGCTGCAGGCTGCCCTGAAGGGCCGCAAGGGCAACGAGGACACGCTGCTGGCGGACCTTGAACTGGCCCTGTTCCGCTACCGGGACGCCGGACGCCGGATCACGCTGTATCAGGAAACCCTGCTGCCCCGTGCCGAACAGGCCATCGAGGTCTCCCTGCAGGCATTCCAGAACAGCAAAGCCACGTTTCCCGACATCATAGAAGCCCAGAAGAACTCTCTTGAACTGCAGCTGGCCCATGCCCGCGCCCTGACGGACCAGGCCCAGCGCATCGCTGAAATGGAAACCCTCATCGGCGGGGAGATCCCCTGCAAATACCACGGTTCGCTCCTGCGCAAGGGACTTCCCGTCCCCGAGGACGAACTCGAAACACACATCCGGCGACAGTAGCCGCCGCACCACAACGGAGTCATTCAATGAAAATCACTACCCACCTTACCAAGTCGTCCCTTCTGGCCATGGCCGCAGCCCTGACCATCGCCGCTTCCCCCCTTGCCGTGTCCGCCGCCCAGCCGGACGCCCAGCCCGCAGACCATGCCGCCCATACGGCAATGAAGGCGGAACAGGGCGAACAGAAGGGGGCGCACATGATGATGGAAGGCGCACACATGATGATGCACATGGACGGCATGTCCAAGGGTGAATCCATGATGCAGGCCGGCAAGAAGATGATGTCCCAGAACGGCACCATGTCCATGGGCAAGAAGATGATGATGGACGGCCAGGACATGATGCTCAAGGGCAAGAAGATGATGATGGACGGCCACATGAAGATGATGGAAGGCATGAAGAAAATGGGCGGCATGGAAAAGATGGATGACATGAAGAAGATGAAGGACATGAAGAAGGCCCCCGAAGCCGCCGGCAGCAAGCAGTAGCCCGTCCCGACACCATTCCCCCAACGCTGAAAAACAAGGAGAACACGCACATGCATACCGCATTCAAGACCATCGCCCTGCTCGCCATGCTCGCACTGGGCACCACCCTTTTCGCAGGTCTCGCCATGGCCGGACAGCCGCAGACCAAGTGCCCCGTCATGGGCTACCCCATCAACAAGAAGCTGCACGCCGACTACAACGGCAAGCGCGTCTACTTCTGCTGCGAGTCCTGCCCCGAAACGTTCAAGAAGGACCCGGCCACGTACATCAAGAAGCTTGAAGACCAGGGTGTGGAACTGGAAAAGACTCCCGCCCAGTAGCCGCAAGCCCTTTCGTCCGCGCAGTCCGTCCCGTGCCGGGGAATGATCCCCGGCACGGCGCTGCCCCAGCCATCATACGCCGCCACGGCAGGAGCCCCACATGTCCAGACCCCAGTTCAACATCCCGTTACTCATCCGGTACCGCTGGCTTGCCCTCGGCATCGGCGCTCTGGCCATCGGCCTTTCCGTGGCGTTCTACTTCGGCAGCCACACGAGCGGGGACGATACGCCCACAACGTCCGCCGACAGGACGGCGATATCGGAACATGCGGATCACGGCGACCTTGTGCCGACCATCAATGCCGAAGGCAAGGTGGTGTGGACCTGCTCCATGCACCCGCAGATCCAGCTTCCGGAACCGGGCAAGTGCCCCATATGCTTCATGGATCTGATTCCGCTGGAACTGGACGCCAACAGGGCTGCCGCCGAAAGCCTTCGGCAGGTCACGATGAGCCCGGACTCGCGCAAGCTGGCGGAGATCGTGGTCACCCCCGTGCGCAGGCAGTCGGTGGCGCTGGACGTGCGCATGGTGGGCAAGGTGGCGTATGACGAAACCCGCGTGGGCTCCATTACCGCATGGATGGGAGGCCGCATCGACCGACTGTATGTGGATTCCACGGGCAGCGTGGTCCAGCGCGGCCAGGCCATGGCCTCCATCTACAGCCCCGACCTGCTCACCGCGCAGGCGGAACTGCTGCAGGCCGCCAAGGCCATGCGCGATGCCGGACAGAGCTCCCTCGACCTTGTCCGGCGCACCGCCAGCCGGACGCTGGAGGCCTCGCGCGAGAAGCTCCGGCTTCTGGGACTCTCCAAGGCGCAGATTGACGCCGTCATCACGAATGGCAAACCCTCCGACCACATCACCCTGCACGCCCCGCAGGGCGGCATCGTCATCAAGAAGGACGTGGTGGAAGGCATGTACGTGCAGACGGGCATGCCCATCTACACCATTGCCGACCTCTCCCACCTGTGGGTGGTGCTGGAGGCCTACGAATCCGACCTGCCGTGGATACATGAAGGCGGCAAGGTGTCCTTCACGGCCGAAGCCTATCCCGGACGCGCCTACGAGGGGCGCATCGTCTACATGGACCCGGTGGTGAACCCGCGCACCCGTACCGTGGGCGTCCGTCTCGAGGTCGCCAATGCGGACGGCAGCCTCAAGCCGGGCATGTTCGTGCAGGCGGTCCAGCGTACGGGCGGCAATGACGCCCCCGCCACGGTGCAGAAGGGACAGGAGGACCCGCTGGTCATTCCCGCATCCGCCCCCCTCATTACCGGCAAACGCGCCGTTGTGTACGTGCAGCCCAAGGATGCACCCGGCACCTTTATCGGCCGCGAGATCGTCCTCGGCCCTCGGGCCGGAGACACTTACATCGTGCGCAGCGGCCTTGCGGAAGGCGAACTGGTGGTCAGCAAGGGCAGCTTCAAGATTGACAGCGCCCTGCAGATCACGGCAAAGCCCAGCATGATGAATCCGGGCGCCAGCGAGGCTCCCGTGCATGCCGCCGATACACCGCAGAGCCTGCAGAGTGCATCGGGCGCCCCTGCAAAACCGGCGTTCGACGTGCCGGAGGTGCTGCTCTCCAAGCTCCATTTCATCGGGCAGCGCATCGCAGGCATCGACGACGCCCTGCGCGCCTCTGACGAACAGGCGGCCCGCGACCAGTATGCGGCGCTGCAGCAGGCGGTCATGGCCATCGACGCCTCCGCCCTGGAGGGCGAGGCGAAGCTCGCATGGCGCGAATACGCCATGCTGCTGACCAATGACGCCGTGCTCGGCTCCGAAGCCCGGGACTACAAGCGGCTGCACGAGGTGCACGCCCTTACCCATACACATTTCGCCAATCTTTCCAAAAACTTCGGCGTCTCTGCCTATGCCCGGACCTTGACCGGGAGCACCACCCCTGCGGCCTTCAGACAGCAGGTGGGAGCCGTCTATGCGGCATACGCCCCGCTCACGGACGCCCTGGGCAAGGATGATCCCGCCGCGGCCCGTGCGGCCGCCGCCGCCGTGAAAAAGGCGCTGGCAGGCGTGGACATGGCCCTGCTGGACGCCTCCGGACATACGGTGTGGATGCAGGCGCTCGCCGAAATGCAGACCGGGTTGGACACCATGACGAACACGGATTCGCTGGAAACCATGCGCACCGGGCTCGAGCCGCTGACCGTGGGGCTGACCAAGGCGGTCATGCGGCTGGGCGTGTTCCTCGATGGCCCGCTCTACGAACTGCGGTGCCCCATGGCCTTTGACGGCAAGGGAGCCCACTGGCTGCAGCAGGACGAGAATGTCCGCAACCCCTACTTCGGGGCAGCCATGTACACGTGCGGTGAAGTAACCAGACAGCTCAAGGCGGAATAGGCGGCACCATGACAGACCACAGCAACGAGCAGTCCTCCCAGGCCAACAGTCCGGCGCCCACTCCGGAAGACAGGACGGACGCGCCTGTCACGGCACAGCCCGCATCCGGCGACACGTCGGGCGATGCGCCTGCCGAGTGCGTCATCTGCGCCCCGGAGTCCGTGACCGACAAGATCATCCACTTCTGCCTGAAGCGGAAGCTCATCGTCTTCCTGCTCACCTGCATGATCATCGGGTGGGGCATCATGGTCGCGCCCTTCGACTGGAACGTGGCCGACCTGCCGCGCAACCCCGTCCCCGTGGACGCCATTCCCGACATCGGCGAGAACCAGCAGATCGTCTTCACCCCGTGGGCCGGCCGCTCGCCGCAGGACGTGGAAGACCAGATAACCTACCCCCTCACCGTCTCCCTGCTGGGCATCCCCGGCGTCAAGACCGTACGCAGCTATTCCATGTTCGGGTTCTCGTCCATCTACGTCATCTTCGACGAGGATGTGGAATTCTACTGGTCCCGCTCACGCCTGCTGGAAAAACTCAATTCCCTGCCTCCCGGCACCCTGCCGCAGGGCGTGCAGGCCACCCTTGGCCCGGACGCCACGGCGCTGGGGCAGGTGTACTGGTATACCATCGAGGGGCGCGACCCGGACGGCAATCCGACCGGGGGTTGGGACCTCGATGAATTGCGCAGCGTGCAGGACTGGTACGTGCGCTACGCCCTGCTTTCCGCAGAGGGGGTCTCCGAGGTCGCCTCGGCCGGGGGCTTCATCAAGGAATACCAGATCGACGTGAACCCCGACGCCATGCGGGCCCATGGCGTGACGCTCGAGCAGGTGGTGGGGGCCGTGCGCATGTCCAACCTCGACGTGGGGGCACGCACCATCGAGGTGAACAACGTCGAATACGTCATCCGCGGGGTCGGCTTCATCAAGAAGCTTTCGGACATAGAAAAGGCCGTGGTCCGCGTGGCGGACAACGTGCCCATCACCGTGCGCGACGTGGCCTCGGTGCACCTTGGTCCGGCCACCCGGCGCGGGCAGCTCGACAAGGACGGCGTGGAGGTCGCCGGCGGCGTGGTGGTGGTCCGCTACGGGGAAAATCCGCTGCAGGTCATCCGGAACATCAAGGAAAAGATTGCCCAGATCGCACCGGGCATGCCGTCCAAGGTCCTGCCTGACGGCACGGTCTCCAAGCTCACCATCGTGCCCTTCTACGACCGCGCCGGACTCATCAGGGAGACGCTGGGCACGCTGGATACGGCCCTGACCGAGGAAATCCTCATCACCATCATCGTGGTGCTCATTGCGGTCATGCACTTCCGCAGCTCGCTGCTCATTTCCGTGCTGTTGCCCATCGCCGTGCTCATGTGCTTCATCGGCATGAAGAATTTCGGCGTGGACGCCAACATCGTGGCCCTCTCCGGCATTGCCATCGCCATTGGCACCATGGTGGACATGGGCATCATCATCTGCGAGAACATATTGAAAAAGCTTGAGGAAGCGCCCCCAGGAGCCACCACCTTCGCCCTTGTGTATGCCGGGGTTTCCGAAGTGGGCAGCGCCGTGCTCACGGCCGTGGCCACCACCGTGGTGAGCTTCCTGCCCGTGTTCGTCATGGAAGGGGCCGAAGGCAAGCTCTTCAAGCCCCTGGCCTATACCAAGACCTTTGCGCTGGGCGCCTCCATCATCGTGGCCCTGACCGTGCTGCCCGCACTGGCCCACGTGCTCTTCGACAAGCGCAAGCTGAATCCCGCCCTGGGCGCACGCCGCTTCCTGCTCCCCGCGCTCATGGCCCTTGCCGGCCTGTGGACCGGCCTGCGCCTTTCATGGTGGGTGGGCGGCGCCGTCGTCTATCTGGGCTGCCGCCGCCTGCTCGGCGACCGGATTTCGCCACGGGCCAACCGCTTCCTTTCGCGCATCGAAAACTGGACCATCATCCTCACGGTGGGCGTCATTCTTTCCGACCACTGGCTGCCGCTCGGCCCGGAAAAGGGGTCCGTGCCGAACTTCCTGTTCGTGGCCCTGCTCGTGGGCGGCCTGATGGGCTTCTTCCAGCTCTTCCAGCGCGTCTACCCGGCGGCCCTGGGCTGGTGCCTGCGCCACAAGGCGCTCTTCCTCACCCTGCCCGCCTTTGTCACCGCCTTCGGCATGGTCGTCTGGCTCGGATTCGGCAACATCATGGCCTGGGCTCCCGCGTCCGTCCGCGCCCTGCCCCCGGTAGCCGCGCTCAGCCACGCTTTCCCGGGCCTCGGCAAGGAATTCATGCCGCCGCTGGACGAGGGTGCCTTCCTGTACATGCCCACCACCATGCCCCACGCCTCCATAGGCGAGGTCGGAGACATTCTCGGCAAGCAGGACAAGGCC
>QKEJ01000046.1 GCA_003252375.1 Halodesulfovibrio sp. | reverse complement strand
AGATTATGAGAGGCGCCTGAGCGCAAAGTCCAGCTGGGGAGAGGGGATTACAAGATCGGTGCCATAACGGAACCCCTTGTTATTCTAGGCACAGGCAGATTCGGGCATGCGACGCGCCGGACAAAGGCGACAGAGTTGTCCGGTTCCGGCATGGCGCAAAGCCCCGGGAGATGATAGGATTCTGTGCGAGAGGTGCGCAGGGTGCGGGAAATGCTGGAGTTTGGGTGACGGCGCGGGGCGACATGGCTGACGCGAAATGTGGTGTGGGAGTGTATCTCGTCAGTTTCAAGAGGTGTGATTGCAGAAGGAAGCAGGGGGCAAAATGATTGTGAACGATGCCACAAATTATCCTTGATGGTAGGACCAGTGTGTCGTATCGCCCTCCTCGCGACAGGTTGGGGCGACCTGTTTCCGCTGCCCGAGAGGGGCTGCGGAGGAGGGGGTGAACGTCGCTCTGGGCACGACACCCCTGACGTGACGACAGGCCAAAGCAGACGCCACTGTGTCGCGTGCGAAGAGGAAAGTCGTTGGGAGAGTAAGGCTGGAGCAATTGTGAATAATGGCACAATACGTGCAAGTTGGCTGGCCAGTGTAAGTCTGAGTTGCTCGTCCAGCTGAGTACCTTGGAGTAATAATGCAGCCGAAGCACGGTCACGACTGGGTACATAGCCCCCCGTCCAGCCTGAAACGGACAGCCCCCCTGAACCTTCCTTATTTGAGGAGCTGACACGTATGCCTACAACGACCAATGGCGACCAAGCGGATCTCCGCCCGGATAAACTTATCCTCATTCCTGCGACGCTTGTGCTGATCGCCATCATCGCCTGTTCCATCCTGTTTACCGAATCCTTCGAACAGGTCCTGAAGGCCACCTATGCGGTCTTCACCCATACCACCGGTACCTGGTATCTGTGGGTTACCGTTCTTATGATGATCCTTTCCGTGTACTTCATGTTCAGCAAGTACGGCAGAATCAAGTTCGGCGAAGATGATGAGAAGCCGGAGTTCAACAACTATTCCTGGATTGCCATGATGTTCTGCTCCGGTGTTGCCGGTGCGGTCATGTTTTGGTCCATTGTTGAGCCTCTTTTCAACCTGAGCTTCCCCCCCAAGTTTGCAGAACCGCTGTCGCGTCAGTCCTATGAATGGGCCATGTCCTACGTGCTGCTGCACTGGGGCCCCGTTACCTGGCCCTGGTACATGGTGACCGCGCTGCCCATCTGCTACATGTTCTACAAGCGCAAGAAGCCCGTTCTGCGCATCAGCACCGCCGCCGAGCCCGTACTGGGCGAGCGCGCCAACGGCGGCATCGGCAAGGTTATCGAAATCTTCTTCATCATCGGCCTCATGTTCTCCAACGCCGCAGTCATGGGCGTTTCCGTGCCGATCGTGAACCATGCACTGGCAGCCACTCTGGGCATTGAACCCTCCTTCACGCTGGAACTCATCATCCTTGCCGTGAGTGCCGCCATCTTCACCGCATCGGTTTCCCTTGGTCTGAAGAAGGGCATCAAGCTGCTGTCCGACGCCAACGTCCTGATCGCGCTCACCATGGTCGCCTTCTGCTTCGTTGCCGGTCCCACGGTCTTTATTGTGGACAACTTCACCAGCTCCTTCGGTCACATGCTGAACAACTTCTTCGGCATGGTCTTCTGGACCGACCCCTACACCAAGGGCACCTTCCCGCAGGACTGGACCATCTTCTACGCGCTGTGGATGGCTTCCTACGGTCCCTTCATGGGCCTGTTCATCGCCCGCATCTCCCGCGGCCGTACGGTTCGTCAGGTTGTGGCCATGGGTCTTGCCGGCGGCATCGCCGGTTCCTACATGATCCACGCCGTGTTCGGCGGTTACACCCTGTGGGCGCAGCTTAACGGTGTTGTGGATGCCGTGGGCGTGCTCGGCGCCAGTGGCGGTCCTGCTGCACTGGTTGCCGTACTCAGCTCCATGCCTGCCGGCTCCATCGTGCTCATCGGCTACTGCGTGTTCTCCACCATCTTCCTGGCCACCAGCGTGGACTCATGCGCATACGTCATCTCCTGCTCGGCGACCACCAGACTGGCTCTGGGTTCCGAGCCGACCCGCGGTCACCGCTTCTACTGGGCTCTGGTGCAGGCCGGGCTGGCTCTTGCCGCCATCACCCTGGGCGGTCTCGGACCGGTGAAGATCTTCGCCAACTTCGCCGGCGCGCTGATGCTCATCCCCATCGCCTTCGTTGTCGTGTCCTGGTTCAAGATGGTACGCGAGGACAAGGCGCTGCATCACCTTCCTCCGGAAGACTAGCGGCTGCCTAGCAGACGTTCCTATCCCAGGTTAGCAGGATCCCGGGTGGCATGTTCGCATGCCTCCGGGATCCTTTTTTTTGGCAGAAATGAAAGACCGGCAGGCTGCGTGTGCATCCTGCCGGTCGTGCGTTTCAGAGGGGGCTGTGGGGCTACTGCCGCGCGTGGCGGCCTATGGCGTATTTCTTCAGCTTGCGTTGCAGGGTGCGGATGGTCACGCCCAGCATCTCGGCTGTCTGGCCCTTTTTCCATCCGTTCTGTTCAAGGGCAAGCAGGATGCGCTGCATCTCCACATTGTCCTTGGCGTCGGAGAGCGATGCGCCCGCAAGGGTCGGGGAGTACGTCGGTCCCTGCTGGGTGCTGGCTGAGTGGGGGCGTGCCTGGGTGGTGCTGTTCGCTTCGGAGGAGGCGTTGTGCTCCTCCTCGGCGGGAGGCAGCGGGGCAAAGTCGAAGATGTCCGGGCAGGCGGTATCCGAGGAAAGGACCAGGTCGCCGAAAGCCCAGTAGTTTTCGAGCGTGTTCTGCAGTTCGCGGACATTGCCGGGCCAGTTGTGGCGCTCCAGTTTCTGCATCACGGACTTGGGAACCGGCTTGGCGATGCCCTTTTTTCCGGCATAGTCGGCCACCAGCAGGGGGATGTCTCCCTCGCGTTCCCGCAGGGGAGGCAGAACGATGGGCAGCACGTGGATGCGATAGAAGAAGTCCGCCCGCATGATCTTCTTTTTCACAAGCGAACTCAGATTCTGGTTGGTGGCGGAGATGAGCCGGAAGTTCGAGGTCTTGACCTCGTTGGAGCCTACAGGGGTGTAGGACTTGCCTTCCAGTGCCCGCAGCAGCTTCACCTGCAGGTTCATGGGAAGGTCGGCGATTTCGTCCAGGAAGAGCGTGCCGTCGTCCGCGGCGGCAAGGTAACCGGGGCGGTTGGAAGTGGCGCCGGAAAAGGCGCCCTTGACGTGGCCGAAGAATTCGCTTTCCAGCAGCTGCTCGGGAATGGCCGCGCAGTTGACCGGGATGTAGCGCCCCTTCACATTGGACATCTCGTGTATGGTCTGGGCGGCAAGATCCTTGCCCACGCCGGTTTCGCCGTACAGGATGACGCTCATGTCGGTCTGGGCAGCCTTGGCGAGCAGGGAATAGACCTTCTGCATGGGATCGCTGGTGCCCACGATGCGGCTCATGCCCGTAGCGTTCGGAGCGGCCGTTCGCAGGAACTTGTTCTCCTGCTTCAGCCTGAGTTCCTTCGACTTCTGGGCGGTCACATCCATGATGATCCCTTCGAGGAAGATGCAGTTGCCCGCTTCGTCGAACACGCCTTCTCCCTGGTCCCACAGCCACCGTGTTTCATCGGAGGGCAGGCGCACCCGGTAGAAGAGCTCATAGCTCCTGTGCTGGTTGATGGCTTCATGGATGACCTTGCGCATGCTGGCGAGGTCTTCCTCGTACGTCATGCGCTCAATCGTGTTGGTGGGGTTGCTCATCACCTCTTCCACGGTCATGCCGAGGGTGCGTTCGGTCCCCTTGCTGGCGAAGATCATCCGATATTCGTAGCTGCGTTCCACGACGCAGCGGTATGCCATGCCCGGCAGATGGTTCAGCAGCCGTGTGTGGCTGGCTTCAATTTCACTCAGACGTTGCTGTAAGGTGTCGTATGCTATCTTTTCCATGCGGTCTTCTCTGAAAGGTTGATCTGCACAGGGCAGGCATGCATATAACGCGCCTTTTTGCGGACAAAACTGTCACGTTTTGCAACTGTGCAAGATCACAACAAAATTTGTCGTGTTGCCGATGTGGTGTGGTGGCAGGAGCAGAGAGAGGATGTGTGATTTGCGACATGGGTGTCGCATCAGGATGGAGATACCGCATCTGCAGTCGTCAAGATCGCCCTCCCCGGGAAGTCTCACGACAAACGTGTCGTTCCCAATGGTGCTTCTTTTCGGTCCAGTCAAGAAGAATAATCAGTGTTGTCAGTATTCTCATGATTTTATGCGGCTAAATATTGTTGGTATGGACTGTGCATTGGGGCGGAGCTAGGGACGTGCATGTCCAAATAATCACAAGGGAGAAGAAAATGGCCGAAGTCATTGTTTCATACGAGCGCGAAGGCGAGAAGCAGACCATTCATACCGGTTCGAAGGTTCTGGGCGACCTCGACATCAACTACGAAGGTGTATCCGAGGATGAGCGCGGCGGTACCGCCAAGCAGCTGCTGGCATCGTCTGCGCTGTACTGCTTCTGCGGTGCGCTGGGCAAGGCTCTGGAAACCCGTGGCGCAAAGTACGAGCGCATCACCGGCACCTCCACGCTGGAAACCGGTGTGGATGACAAGAAGCGCGCCCGCGTGGTGGGCATCAAGCTGGAAGTGACCGTGCATATGGACGAAGAGTTCGAGTTCATCTTCGACCGCGTCGAAAAGATCATGCAGCAGGGCTGTCTTGTTACCGCCTCCCTGCATGAGGCCTTCCCTGTTACCTACAAGCTGCATCACGAATTCTAGCCGCTATTCGCCGCTGGCGAATCGGCAATGCATACAGGAGAAGCAATGCCATCCATTACTATCATCGGTGCCGGTCCGGGCGGCTACATTGCCGCATTCGACGCTGCGCGCCGCGGTGCCTCCGTTACCCTTATCGAAAAGGCGGAAGTGGGCGGAACCTGTCTGAACACCGGGTGCATCCCCACCAAGACCATCAAGGCCTCTGCCGAGGCGCTGGAAACCGCCGGCCGTCTTGCCGAGTTCGGCATTGTTCCGGCCGAGGGTGAGCGCACCGCCTTTCAGGTAGACATGGCCGCCGTGGTGGCCCGCAAGGAGCGCGTGCGCAAGGTGCTGTGCGGCGGGCTGGAAAAGACCTGCGCCTCGCTCAAGGTCCGCCTCCTGCGCGGCCGCGCCGAAATGGTCGCCGACCGTACCGTGCGCGTGCACACCGCCGAGGGTACCGAAGAGATCAAGAGCGATGCCGTCATTCTGGCCACAGGTTCCAGAACCCTTGATCTGCCGTCCCTGCCCGTGGACCATACGCACATCATCAACAGCGATGATGCGCTGAATCTTACGCATGTCCCCGCCCGCATGGTTATCGTGGGCGGCGGCGTCATCGGCTGCGAACTGGCCTTCATCTTCCGGGCCTTCGGTGCCGAGGTGACCGTGGTGGAAGGGTTGAGCCGTCCGCTCCCCATCCCCTCCGTGGACGAGGACATGAGCCGCCTGCTGCAGCGCGAAGCCAAGAAGCACGGCATCCGTTTCGAGCTTGCCAAGACCGTCAAGAGCGCCACCGTGGAAAACGGCAAGGTCACCTGCGTGCTTGGCCCCTCTCCCTTTGTGGAGGGCGCCAGCGGTGCCGACTCCACCATTGAGACCGACATGGTTCTGGTGGCAGTGGGGCGCGTGCCCAACAGCGGAGATATGCAGCTGGCCGCAGCTGGCGTGGAAACCGATGCCCGGGGCTGGATCAAGGCCGACAACGGCATGCGCACCACGGCGGAAGGCATCTATGCCATCGGTGATGCTCTCGGACCGGCGCGCGTCATGCTGGCGCATGTCGCTTCCGCTGAAGGGCTGTGCGCCGTGGCCAACTGCTTTGGTGAAGACCGCACCCTGGATTACTCCGTGATCCCCGCAGGCATCTTCACCTCGCCCGAAATCGGTACCGTGGGGCTTTCCGAAGCCGAAGCGGTGAAGCAGGGGCTTGCCGTGCGCTCACAGGTGTTCCAGTTCCGAGAACTGGGCAAGGCGCAGGCCATGGGTGAACTGGCCGGCATGTTCAAGCTGATCTGCGAGCAGGAAAGCGGCAAGGTTGTGGGTGCCCACATCGCCGGCGCCCATGCCACCGACCTCGTGGCAGAAGTCGCCCTGGCCATGCAGAAGGGAATGACCGCAGCGGATATCGCCCACACCATCCACGCGCACCCCACCCTTGCGGAAGGGGTGTACGAGGCCGCTGAAGGCTGGCTGCGCGGCTAATCATCCGATTGCCCTGCGGTACGCGAGCATAGTGCTCCGTAGACAATACACAGAATACCGCGCCGCTGCGTGTGGCGCGGGCATAAGGACAGTATAATGAGCGAACTGAACTTCCCCGAAGACGTTCTCTACCACCCCGAGCACACCTGGGTGCGTATGGCCGATGACAACACCGCCGTTGTGGGCATCTCCGATTTTGCACAGGAGCAGCTGGGCGAAGTGGCCTTTGTTGACCTGCCCGAAGCCGGCGCTGCATTTGGTGCCGGTGATGAATTCGGTACCGTGGAATCCATCAAGGCTGTGAGCAGCCTGCACATGCCCATTTCCGGCACGGTGACCGCCGTGAACGACGCCCTGTCCGCTGATCCCTCCGCCGTGAACACCTTCCCCTACGGTGACGGCTGGATGCTGTGCATCACCGTGGATGCGGATGCTGATCGTTCCCAGCTTCTGGATGCACCCGGGTACGCGGCGCAGCTGAAGTAGACTGTTCGGTAGATTATTCAGCCACAGGGCAATGCCCCGTGGCTGAGGCCCGCCTCCGTCCCCTCCGGGGAACGGCCTTACAAAGAGCGGCTCCCATGCCCGGGAGCCGCTCTTTTGCGTGTCCGCGTCCTGTCTGTCCATGCGGCAGGGAGCGGCGGCGATTCGTCCATGGGACGTGCGCTTCGGCATGGCGACATGCGTGTCGCATGCAGGGTTTTCGTGTCGCCTTTTTAGATGTTTTATCCATGTAATTCACTGTGATGCATGTTTGGCGCGACATATGCTTTATCCCGGCCAGTCGGGCAACGGGGGGCACCTCCCGGTGCCGCAAGCCGTAGGGGCGGGCATGCCGGAACAATTCCGTGTGCCGTGCAGCATGGGCCACCCTGCCGCTGCTGTCCGCCGGGACAGAGAGGGCGGG
>QKEJ01000032.1 GCA_003252375.1 Halodesulfovibrio sp. | reverse complement strand
GGCTGGACAGCATTGCAGACGGCGAGGCGCACACCACGCCGCAATAGGCGTAGCGCAGTATCAAGCATGCAGAAGGCGGCCCCGAGGGGCCGCCTTTTTTTGTGGTGAATGCCGACAGAACAGGTCGCTACAGGTCTTGCAGGATGACGGCAGCCGCTCGGTCGGGTGCGCCCGGTTCGCCGAGCATGGTGCGCAGTTTGGCAAGGTCGTCCCGCACTGCGCCGATGGCCGCCGGATTTGTGAGCCACTGGCGGGCATGGTCGGCCAGCACACTGCCGTCCGCCTTTTCCTGCAGCAGTTCCGGAAAGACCTCGCGTTCCATGATCAGGTTGGGCAGGGCCACGTAGGGCACCTTCACCACCCGTTTGGCGATGGCGTAGGAGAGCTTGGAGAGCCGGTAGGCCACCAGGGTGGGCGTGCCGATAAGCGCCGCTTCCAGCGTAACGGTGCCGGAGGCGGCCATGAGCATCTCGCAGCCGCGCATGAAGGCGTAACGGTCGAGGGGGCCGTGGATGGTGAGCGGCACGTCGCTCTGCCACAGGGCTTGCAGGCTCTCCCGGTCCACCCCGGGGGCCTGTATGCAGTGAAATTCCAGATGGGGCATTTCAGCGGCCAGAATGGAGGCCGCCTTGGCGTACTCCGGCATGAGCGGCTCAATCTCCTTGCGACGGCTTCCGGGGAGCAGGCCGATGCGGCCGGGCATCGGGGTGATGTGGTCTATGGCCTGCCAGTCGACCATGTCCACAAGGGGGTTGCCCACGTAGTCCACTTCCATGCCGAACTGCTTGTAGAAGGCGATCTCGAACGGCAGGATGGAGATCATGCGTGTGATGTACTTGGCGATGAACTTGGCGCGTCCCGTCCGCCAGGCCCAGAGCTTGGGCGAAATATAGTAGTAGACCGGAATGCCGAGCGCGTGGGCATGCTTGGCGACGCGGAAGTTGAATTCCGGCGCATCGATCAGCACCACCGCGTCGGGGCGGCGCTCGGCCAGCTCAAGCTTGATGCGCTTGAGCATCTGAAAGATGCGCGGAATGTGGCCGAAGACCTCCGTGAAGCCCATCACCGAGAGATCCTCCACCCTGAGCACGGCGTCCAGTCCCTGCTCCCGCATCTCGGGACCGCCCATGCCGCAGAAGGCAAGCTCCGGCGCCTGCGTGCGCAGGGCGGCCATGAGCCTTCCGCCGTGCATGTCGCCGGACATTTCTCCGGCATTCATCCAGATGGTTGTGCTGGGCATGGAGGCTCCGCTAATCCTGTGGGGGCTGCATCTCGGCAGCTCCCTGGCTGGAGGTGGTATCCGCGATGGATGCGTGTGCCGGGGCCTTGTGCAGCCGGTCGAAAATGCGCATGAACACGGCCACGAACACAAGGGAGAAGAGCAGTCTTCCCCACAGGGTGGCGCTCACGTGGGCGCCCAGCAGCATCATGAGCAGCGTATCCTCGATGAGAGCGTGCGAAAGCCCCATGAGGGTCAGGGAGGCAAAGACATCCCGCTGGGAAACCCTGCCGGACTGAACCTCGTGGATGATCAGGCCACCACCGTAGGTGATGCCCATGGTCAACCCCAGAACGGTGATGGTTGCCGCATTGCGGCCTATGCCCATGAACCGCAGGAAGGGGGTGAGCCGGTTGTTGATCCACTCGGTGATACGCAGGAAGTCGAGCAGGCGCATGAACAGCATCAGCCCCAGAATGATCAGAAAGATGCAGCCAAGATTCTTGATCTGTCCGATGCCCCACTGCAGGAGGTCGGCTGAGGCCTTTTCCGGCTGCAGCAGTACGGTGCTCGGCTCCTGCAGCAGGTTGAATCCGGTGTAGGCAAGGTGCAGGAGAATTCCCAGCATCATGGCCGAACACATGCGGAACAGGACCTGGCTGCGGAGCGAAACGCCGCACCGCTGGGCGATCTTGCATTCCACGGGCAGAGCGTGGGCAACGAGGATCATGGCCGCCAGCACGGATATCTGGGCCACGGTCAGGGGGGGCATGGTGGGCACCATGGCCACGTAGACGATCATGCCGCTGTAGATATTCACGATGATGGAGGTGGCCCACACAAGCCCCATCTCTCCGGGGAGTCCCACAAGACGCATGAAGGGCTCCAGCGGCAGGGCCAGATAGCGTATCAGGTCCAGTTCGGTCAGCAGCTTCACGATGACGATGATGGGGATCATCACCCGGAAGAGGATCAGACTGGCGTTTACGGCATTGGAGACGATGTCCCTGACGGCCGATCCCAGCGCGTGGAGAGGGGAGGTGGTCATGGGGCTACCGGGCTCCTGCAATCAATTCGGTTTCCCACAGGTCGTGGAAGATGTAGTCCCGCAGGGCCTGCTGCCACGGCCGGGGCGATGTTCCTGCCACCTGGGTGTAGCGGCTGGTATCAAGGACGGAATAGGCGGGGCGTTTGGCTTTCTGGGGGTATTCGCTGGAAGGGATGGCATGGATGACGCAAGCCATCTCCGCCAGTGTGGTGGCCTCGGCCGCCAGTTCGCACCAGCTGGCCTGTCCGTTGTTTACCAGATGGAACAGGCCGTTCGTATCGCACTCCGCAAGTGCAAGGCACATGGCGGCAAGGTCCACGGTATAGGTGGGCGAGCCCACCTGGTCATGCACGATGTTCAGGGACGAGCGTTCCCGGCACAGATTGAGAATGGTGTGCACGAAGTTGCGCTTCCCCGGCCCGAAGAGCCATGCCGTGCGGGCAATGACGGTCTTGTCGCCTATGGCGTCCTGCAGGGCCTTTTCGCCTTCCAGTTTGGTCTTGCCGTATACGGACTGCGGGTCGGGGGTGTCATCCACTGTATAGGGGGTGCCCTGTCTGCCGTTGAACACGAAGTCGGTGCTGATGTGCAGGCAGCGGACGGGACGCGTCTTGAGCAGTCTGCCCAGCATGGCGGGGAGGCCGCGGTTCAGTCGCCGGGCCTCGTCGGGTTCGTCCTCCGCCTTGTCCACCTGCGTGTAGGCCACGGTGTTGAAGAGCATGGAAGGTTCGCAGGCATCCAGATAGGCTGCGATGGCGTCGGCATCCGAAATATCCAGATCGTCCCGGCCCGGGGCATGCACGGTCCAGCCTGCGGTGCGCAGGGTGGCGGTGAGGGTTCGTCCCAGCAATCCGGTCTTGCCGCCCAGAACAATGGCCGTATTGCCGCTCATCGTCTGTCACCGTACCAGGTGTTCATGAATTCGCGGTAGGCACCGGACTCCACGCTTTCCATCCATGCGCCGTTGGCCTGATACCAGGCAACAGTGTCGGCAAGCCCCTGTTCAAAGGTGTAGCGGGGCTCATACCCCAGCTCGCGCCGGGCCATGGCGTAGTCCATGGCATAGCGCCGGTCGTGGCCGGGGCGGTCCTTGACGTACGTGATAAGGGATTCCGGCTTGCCCAGCAGGGAGAGCATGGTGCGCACCACGTCCATGTTGGTCCGCTCGGCGTTGCCGCCGAAGTTGTAGGCCTTGCCGGGAGTTCCCTTGAGCAGGGTCAGGTGCACGCCGTGGCAGTGGTCATCCACATGTATCCAGTCCCGCACGTTCATGCCGTCCCCGTATACGGGAAGCGGGGCATCCGTGCTGGCAAGGCGGAACATGAGCGGGATGAGTTTTTCGGGAAACTGGTAGGGGCCGTAATTGTTGGAGCAGCGTGTGATGCAGACCGGAAAGCCGTATGTGCGGTAGTAGGCATAGGCCAGCATGTCCGCGGCGGCCTTGGAGGCGGAATACGGGCTGCTCGGTTTCAGCGGGGTTGCTTCCGTAAAGCGGGGATCATCCGGGCCGAGATCGCCGTACACCTCGTCCGTGGAAACGTGAACGAAACGTTCCACCCCTGCGCTGCGGGCCATGGTAAGCAGGTTCTGGGTGCCGAGCACATTGGTGGTCACGAACGGGGCGGGATCATTGATGGAGCGGTCCACATGGGTTTCCGCCGCAAAGTTGACTATGGCGTCCACGGGGTGTGCTTCCAGAATGCGGCGTACCGCCTCCGGATCTGCAATGTCGGCCTTTTCGAAGAAGTATCGTGTGCCGCCGTGCGCCTTCTCGATGGATTCGAGGTTCAGCGGGTTGCCGGCATAGGTGAGCTTGTCGAGGTTGATGACGGTGACGTCCTCATGGTTCCTGAAGAGGTAGTGAATGTAGTTGGAACCGATGAAGCCGCAGCCGCCGGTGACAAGAAGTCGCATACGGAATCCTTTTTGGGGTTGATGAATATCGCCCCTTGTATCGCGCACCCGTGACGCGGTCAAATGTCGCGGGCATGGAATATCGGAGTGAGGACGGGGTTTCCGCAGGCGGTGTCATGCGGGTGGCGGCTTGCCAAGATGCCGTGGTTGTCGTATTTTTTTAAACCCTGCCCCGTGCCGACATGTCGTTCGGACATGTCTTGGCAGGGCTTCGTCAACCTCGTGCAACCCGTTCGGACCCCTTTTGATGAAACGTGGCATACTCCTCGTCGCCTTTGGTGCCAATACCAGACAGGCCAACGAAACCCTCTCTCTTGTGGACGAACGGGTGCAATCCGCCTTTCCCGGAACCAATGTGCGTTGGGCGTTTACCTCGGAAATCATGCGGGACAGGCTTGCCGAGCAGCGCGTGAAGACGGATTCCGTGCGTAAGGCCTTGGAGAAGATGGGGTTTGAGCGATATACCCACGTGGCCGTCCAGTCCCTGCACATCATTCCTGGAGCGGAATACGAGGACCTGCTTGCCGACGGCAGGGCGCTGCGTGAGCAGGGTAGGCTTGCCGCCGTTACGGTGGGCAGTCCGCTGCTTCACGCAGAATCCGACGTGCAGCGCGCCGCCCGTGCGATACTCCACCATCTTCCGGAGGAGCGGAAGCCCGATGAAGCTGTCGTTTTCATGGGGCACGGGACGTGGCATTCGGGGGATTCCCGCTATGCCGACCTTTCGGCTGCAGTCCGTGCCGAGGATTCCCGGGTGTTCATCGGTACCATGGACGGCAGCCATACCATTGAGGACATCATTCCGGCCCTGCAGATTGCGGGCATCCGCCGTGTGTGGCTTCTCCCCCTGTTGTCCGTTGTGGGGCGTCACGCGCGCAAGGATATGGCGGGAGACGATCCCCAATCATGGAAGTCCCGTATTCTGGCGGCAGGCATGGAGTGTCTGCCGGTGCTTGTTGGCGTTGCCGAGTATCCGGGCTTTGTCGATATCTGGATAGACCATCTTGCAGCCTCCCTGGCGGAACTGGACGCCGAGTGACCCCGCACGGATGTTGTAAGCCTCTGCCGGACAAAAAAAAGCCCCGCATCATGCGGGGCTTTTTTGTGTCCGGCAGAGAGCACCGGGGTGGGTTATTTCTCGGAGACCGTAGGCGTCTGGGAATCCGTGGCCGGGGTGACGGTCCTTTCCCGGCCGTTCTCCTTTTTGCCACGGACCAGAAGGACCACAAGCAGGGGGACAACCGTACCCGCAAGGCCCAGCAGGGCGATCACATGCGGTTTGGAGGGCCAGTCGAACGAGATGACCTCCATGCCCACGGACCCGCACAGGAAGAAAAAGAAGGTAAGCAGCGATGACGCCGTGCCCGCATCCTGATCCACCTGTTCCAGAATCAGATGGTTGCTGATGGGGCGGCTGAGTCCCAGAAAGAAGGTGTAGCCGAACATGGGCAGGGCAAACAGCATGGGAGTGGCGCTGCCAAGCAGCAGCATGGTGCCCCCGCTCAGGAGCATGCCCGCGATTGCGTAGATGAGGATGGTGCGTGACTCAATGCCCACGCAGAGGCGTGAACAGAGCAGGGAGCCGAGCATGAGTGCAAGGGCGTTGAAGGCGAAATAGAGTCCGAATGCCTGTTCGGACATGGCGAAGGTGCGGATGTAGATGTCCGAAGAGGAGGCGATGAAGGCGAAGAAGGGCAGCCCCAGCAGGGAGAAGGATATCGTGTAGCCGAGATAGCTGGTATTGCCGATCAGCCGCCGGTAGCGGGACAGAGCAGCTTTCACGCCGCCCGTGCCGCGTTCCGTGAGTGGTTCCCGCAGTCGGAAGGAGCTGTACAGGCCGGCAAGGGCCAGCACTGCCTGTGAAAGGAAGATGCCGCGCCAGGAAAAATAGTTGAGCATGGCGGCTCCGATGGTGGGGGCGACCATGGGGCAGAGGGGAACAATGACGCCGATGTAGGCCAGCAGCTTCTTGCGCTCGTTGCCTTCATAGAGGTCCTTGGCCAGGGCCAGGGACATGGCGGCTGCAGCCGCGGCCCCGGTTGCCTGCAGCATGCGGGCGAGGACAAGGGTGGTGATGGAGATGGCGGCAGCGCAGCAGAGACTGCCGATGATATAGAGGGAGATGCCCCAGAGCAGAATGGGACGCCGGCCGAAACGGTCGGACAGAGGGCCATGCACAAGCAGGAAGGTGCTGAAGCAGATGAAGAAGGCAACCAGTGAAAGATTCGCCTGGGCGAGCGGTATGCCCCACAGCGTGCACAGGGTGGGGATGGCGGGCAGGTACATGTCCGTGGAAAGGGCAGGAAATGCGGACAGAAGAAGGATGAGAACAAGGTTGGCCATATTGGTCGGGTACTCGTAGGGTTGGGGTGGCAGGGGCAGGCTGAACGCCGGGTCGCAGCGGATTGACTGAGTGTTCAGACTGTTGTCTCGGCAACAATTACGGGGGTGCCGCCGCAGCGTCAACAGCAAAATGCGGCGTGTCATATTCCCGTATGCTTCTGCGGGCGGTGTGCAGTGTTAGGGGAAGATGCGAAGTGTAAAGGCCGTTGCCGCATGAAGGATGAGGATGTACGATGGTGCCTTGCGGAATACTGCCGGCACGGTCCCCTAGTTTACCACAGGAGTTGCGTACACCTCAACAGGCAGGATACGGTGCAGTCATCATGAAGACGCTCATCCATACGCGCGATTCCGGGGAATCCCATCTGACGCGGAGGACGTTTCTCCTGGGTGCGGCCGTGCATCTGGGGGGGCTCCTTGCCGCGGTACGCGCGGTTGGTGCTCCGCTGAAGACCGCAGGGGACGAAACACTCGACCTTGCCCTCAGGGGGCAAAACCTTCTGGCGCAAGGGGCAGTGGATGAGGCCCTTGCCGTGCTCCGGCAGGCCGCTGGGGTGGAGCCGGAAAACGATTTCGTGCACGGATTGCTTGGGCGCGCGTTTCTTGCTGTGGGCAAAAATCGGCAGGCCGTCTTTCATTTTCGCAGGGCTGCA
>QKEJ01000168.1 GCA_003252375.1 Halodesulfovibrio sp. | reverse complement strand
GCCGAGCGTGGCAAGGCCGTATCCTACGTCCCGGAGGACAGACACCACGTGGGCAGCATCGCCGGCATGGGCCTGCGCGAAAACTTCTTTCTCACCCGCCGCGAGGCTGCAGGCGAGGGCATGTGGCTGGACGCCGGACGCATGGAACGCGAAACCCGCGAGGCCATCACCCGATTCAACATCGTCACCCACGACACGGACACTCCGGCGGGAGCCCTCTCCGGCGGCAATCTGCAGAAGCTGCTGCTGGCCCGGGAAATGGCCCGCACGCCCGCCCTGTTCATTGCGGAGCAGCCCACACAGGGGCTGGACATCAAGGCCACCGAGGACGTCTGGGCAGCCATTCTGGCCCAGCGGGAGCACTCCGGCGTGCTCATCATCACCGGCGATCTCAAGGAAGCCCTCTCCCTCTCCGACCGCATCGGCGTCATGTTCCGGGGGAGGCTGCTGGACATCATCGACACGCGCGACGCCGAGCGCGTGGAACGCATAGGCCTGCTCATGGCCGGAACCGGCGGCAGACAGCAGACCGCGCCATAGCCCCGAAACGGATATATCATGTTCATTCTGACCAAACGCCATGACCGCCTCAGGCATCAGGGAATCATCACCGCCAGTGTTGCGCTGGGCACGGCCGTAATCGCCGGGGCCATTGTCATGGCCGCCTACGGGGCAAACCCCGTTGCCGCCTACGCCGCCATGATCAGGGGCGCCCTCGGGTCCGGGTTCGGCCTGGCCGAGGTCGTGGTCAAGGCCATTCCCCTCACGCTGACGGGGCTGGCCGTTGCCCTGTGCGCCACCATGCTCCTGTGGAACATCGGCTGCGAGGGCCAGTTCGTCATGGGCGGCATCGGCGCCGCCGGCGCCGTCATGTACCTTGCCCCCGTGCTGCCCTCCGCCCTGCTGCTGCCCGCCGTCATCCTGTGCGGAGCCCTGTGCGGGGCATTCTGGGCATTCATCCCCGCCTTTCTGCGGGTCTGGGGCAACGTGAGCGAAATCCTCACCACCCTGCTGCTCAACTATGTCGCCATCATCCTCATGGAGCACCTCTATTTCGGCCCGTGGCGCGACCCGGAAGGCATGGGCTTTCCCGGCACGCCGCTCTTTCCGCCTGCGGCCATGCTGCCCCGCTTCGGGGAAACCCGCATCCATCTGGGCATCCTCCTTGCCGCACTGCTGGTCTTTGCCCTGCACGCGCTTCTGGCCCGCTCCAAGTGGGGATTCTCCATACGGATCATCGGCAACGGCCCCAGGGCGGCCGCGTATGCAGGCCTGAACGTGCCGCGCCAGACCCTGCTGGTCATGGCGGCAAGCGGCGCACTGGCCGGTCTGGCAGGCATGTGCGAGGCCGCCGCCATCCATTACCGCCTGCAGGAGGGCTTCGCCTCCGGCTACGGATACGACGGCATCATCGTGGCCTGCCTTGCCGCCCTGCAGCCCCGGCTCATCCCCGCATGCGCCCTGCTGCTCGGCGTCTTCATCGTGGGGGGCGAACAGCTGGCCACCACCATGCAGCTGCCCGCATCCATCAGCCGCATCCTGGAAGGCGCGCTGCTCTTCGGCTTCCTGCTCAGCGAGACCCTCGGCCGCTACCACATCCGTCTTGCCCGTCCGACGAACAGAACATAGGAATCACGCCATGCTCGCCGATATCACCTTCATATCCAAGATCGCCATGAAATCCTCCGTGGCCGTCTGCTTTGCCGCGCTGGGAGAAATCTATGCCGAACGCAGCGGCGTGCTGAATCTCGGCGTGGAAGGCATGATGCTTGTGGGTGCCCTTGCCGGGGTGGCCGCAGGCTCCGCCACGGGCAATCCGGTACTGGCCACGCTCGGCGGCATGGCCGTCGGCGGCCTGCTGGCCCTTGTCCACGCCTTCTTCGCCATCACCCTGCGGGTCAACCAGACCCTCTCCGGTCTGGCCCTGACCATTCTCGGCGGCGGCCTCTCCAGCTTCCTCGGCCGGGCCTACATCGGCAAACCGGCCCTGCGCATGCGGGTCTGGCCTGTTCCCTACCTGAAGGACATCCCCGTTGTCGGAGACATCTTCTTCAAGCAGACCGCGCTGGTCTACCTTGCGTACATCCTCGTGCCCCTCGGGGCATGGGTGCTCTTCAAGACCCGCCTCGGCCTGCGCATTCGCGCCGTGGGCGAAGACGCAGCCTCGGCCGACGCCGTAGGCGTGAACGTGACAGCCATCCGCTATGGCAGCACGATCTTCGGCGGCTGCATGGCCGGGCTCGGCGGGGCCTACCTTTCCCTCGCCTACACCCCGGGCTGGAAGGAGAACATCACCATGGGGCAGGGCTGGATCGCCATCGCCATGGTCATCTTCGCCACCTGGCATCCCATGCGCGCCTTTGCAGGCGCCCTGCTCTTCGGGCTGCTGACGGCCCTGCAGTACTTCTTCCAGGCAACGGGGGTCGAGATCATTCCCGTAAATGTACTGCGCACCATTCCATATCTTGCTACCATCCTGGTGCTCATCGTGGTGATGCGCCTGGACAGAACACAGGGACGCGGTGCCGCCCCGGCCGCACTGGGCATCCCCTTCAGCCGGGAGGGCTGATCATGAACAACGTGAAGACTCTCATCGCCGCAGCTCGCGGAGAAGAACCCGCCGACCTGCTCATCCGCAACGTCCGTCTGGTAAACGTGCTGTCCGGCGAGATCCATCCCGCCCACATCGCCATCCGCGACGGGGTGATCCTCGGGTTCGAGGAATACGAAGCCAAAGAGGTGGTGGACGCCGAAAACCGCTACTGTGTCCCCGGCCTCATCGACGGCCACATCCATATCGAATCCACCCTGCTGGCCCCGCCCCGCTTTGCCGAGGCGGCCGCATTGCACGGCACCGCCGCCGTAATCTGCGACCCTCACGAAATCGCCAATGTCATGGGCACGGCGGGCATCGAGTACATGCTGGCCTCCAGTAAGGATCTGCCGCTCTCCGTGTTCGTGATGATGCCCTCCTGCGTGCCCGCCACGCACATGGAAACCTCCGGGGCCGTACTCACCGACGCCGATGTCCGCGCGTTTCTCGACCGCTATCCCGACCGCATTCTCGGTCTGGCCGAAATGATGAACTACCCCGGCGTCCTGTTCCGTGATCCCGGTGTCCTGGCCAAGCTGGCCGCGGCGCAGGGCAGGGTCATCGACGGCCACGCCCCGCTCCTGCAGGGCAGGGACCTGAACGCCTATATCATCGGCGGCCCGGCCAGCGACCACGAGGCGTCCACGCCCGAGGAAGCCCGCGAAAAGCTTCGCAAGGGCATGCACCTGATGGTGCGCGAGGGCTCGCAGGAGCACAACATGCACGAACTGATGAGCGTGCTGAACGAATTCAACAGCCAGCGCACCTCGTTCGTCTGCGACGACAGGCTGGTCAACGACCTCATCGACAACGGCCACATGGACGACATCCTGCGCAAGGCCATGGCCGCAGGCCTCCACCCCGTGCGGGCCATCCAGATGGCCACCATCAACACCGCGCGCTACTTCGGCCTGCAGCGCCGGGGCGCGGTCGCCCCGGGCTTCCGTGCGGACTTCGTGCTGCTGGACGATCTGGAAGAATTTGCCATTGCCGACTGCTACCTGCAGGGCGCCCGCGTGGCCGACTGCGACTTCACGGGAACCGTTTCCTCCGGCGGCAACACCATGCGGGTGAAAAGCCTGACCGAGGCCGATCTGCACATCCCTGCGCAAGAGGGCACGCTACGGGTCATCGGCATCATTCCCGGCCAGATCATCACCGAGCAGCTTCTGCTGGCCCCGACCATTGCCGACGGCGCCGCCGTGGCCGATCCCGCCCGCGACCTCGCCAAGCTGGCCGTGTTCGAGCGCCACAATGCCACGGGCAACACGGGCCTCGGATTCGTCACCGGGCTGGGACTTGACGAAGGCGCACTGGCGGGTTCCATTGCCCACGATTCACACAACCTCATAATCGCCGGCACCAACGACGCCGACATGCTGGTTGCCGCCAACGAGGTGGTACGCATGGGCGGCGGCCTTGCCGTGGCCCACAAGGGGAAGGTGCTGGCCTCCCTGCCCCTGCCCATTGCCGGACTCATGAGCGATGCCCCCGTGGAGGACGTGCTGCTCGGCCTGCAATCCATCAACTACGCGCTCGGCGCGCTGGGCAAGACCATCCGCAACCCCTTCGCCATGCTCTCCTTCCTGGCTCTGCCCGTCATTCCCGCGCTGAAGCTTACCGATAAGGGACTGGTGGACGTGACCCAATTTGCGCTTGTGGACTTGTGGGCCGAATAACAGACAATCACTCTGCTCCCACCCACCGTTCTGACAAGACTTCCACGGCCGCCAGCGAAAAGGCCATCTCCGCTGGCGGCCGCTTGCATGCTGTGCCATATCCGTAGTACCCTCCTGAAACCATTTGGAGTTTCTGCATATCATATCCTGTTTCCGTATCGAGGTTGCCATGCGCCCTGCACCGATTCTGCGGCTTTCCCTTGTCCTCGTCTGCCTGCTTCTGCTTATGGCCTGCACCCGCAACCCGCTGGGCATGTCGGATGCCGAATGGCAGGCCCTGACCCCGCAACAGCAGATGGACGCAAGGGAAAAACAGGCCGCCATCGATATTGAGCAGGAACGGCTGGACAATGAACAACGCATCCGCATGGCCCAGATTGCAGCCGCAGAGCGGGAGAAACAGCGCAGACAGGACATTGCGGCGGGCATGATTGCAGAGATTACTCCCGAACAGCCCCTGTGCATCGGCGGCAGCCGCTGCGGCGGCGGGGAAAGCCGTATCATTCTGCCGCTGCGCACCCTTGCCAGCGTGGACTACATCCGCTTTCTTGCGGATGACAGGGTCGGCAACAAGCACGACGGCGTGGCGCTTATCTATGCCGATGAGCAGCTGGCGGAACGGGTGGACATAAAAAAGCACAAGCAATGGCACGAGGCGTTCATCGGCAAGGTGGCCCGCAACATCATCATCCGGCCCGAGACGGACGACGAGCTGCGCATCTACCACATCAAGATCTACGGGCAGGCCATGGATAGCGGCAACGTGCAGTATCACATCATCAAGCAGCAATAAGAAAGGCCGCCCCGTGGGGCGGCCTTTTCATGTGCGTCTTTTATATGGCAACCGCTACTTGCGGCTGGCGGGCTCCACAAAGAGCCGGTAGCCGCGAATCTGGTTGCCGTTCATCACGCCCAGCACTTCCTGCGCGTAATCCTGCGGCACCTCCACAAAGGTGAAGCGGTCGTAGATGTCGATGTTGCCGATCATCTTGCCGGGCAGACCGGTTTCTCCGGCAATGGCCCCCACGATGTCACGCGCACCGATGCGCATCTTGCGGCCCACGTTCATGAACAGGCGGACCATGCCCACCTGCGCACCCGTGTCGCCGAAGCCGCCGGTTTCATCCGGCACGGCGTCACCGAGATCGCGCTTCATCATGATGCGCAGCAGCGCCGCCGCCATTTCCATGGTGGTCAGGTCGCCGTTGAATTCGGTCTCGATGAAGCTCTCCACGGTGGAGATGTAGCGTTCAAGGTTTCCGGTCTGAATCTGGGAGCGGATTTCGCTGAGCAACTGGCCGGACTTGGCGGTTTCCACTTCCTCTATGGAAGGCACCTGATGCTGAACGATCCGCGCCTTGGTGTAGCGCTTGATGTCGCGCAGCTTCCAGAATTCCTTGGGGGAGACAAAGGTAAAGGCGCGGCCCGTGCGCCCGGCGCGGCCCGTACGGCCGATGCGGTGCACGTAGTATTCCACGTCGTTGGGGATATCGTAGTTGACCACGGCCTCCACGTTTTCCACGTCTATGCCGCGGGCGGCCACGTCGGTGGCCACGAGAATCTCGATACCGCCCTTGCGGAAACGGTTCATCACCCGGTCACGCTGGGTCTGGTTCAGGTTCCCGTGCAGACCGTCGGCCTGATAGCCGCGCGCCTGCAGGTTCGCCGTCAGCTCGTCCACGCCGCGCTTGGTGGAGCAGAACACCACGGTCAGCTTGGGGTTGTACACGTCCAGCACGCGGCACAGCGCATCCATCTTCTGGAAGGGACGCACTTCATAATAGATCTGCTCGATGCTGGGAACGGTGAGCACCTTCTGGGTAACCTTGAGGAACTCCGGCTCCTTGAGGAACCGCTTGGCCAGCTGCAGGATTTCCGGCGGCATGGTGGCGGAAAAGAACACCGTCTGCCCGGTGTCGGGAACCTTTTCGAGGATGAACTCGATATCGTCGCGGAAGCCCATGTCGAGCATCTCGTCGGCTTCGTCCAGTACGGCCATGACCACCTTGTCGAGCACGATGGTGCCGCGCTCCAGATGGTCCATAACCCGGCCGGGCGTCCCCACCACGACCTGCGCCCCGCGCTTGAGCGCCTTGAACTGGCGGTCGATGGGCTGGCCGCCGTATACGGGCAGCACGCTCACGCCGCGCATCCGCTTGGCAAGGTTGGAAATTTCTTCGGATACCTGGATGGCCAGTTCGCGGGTGGGACAGAGCACAATGGCCTGCACGTCACGTTCCCGCGCATTGATGCGCTCCAGAATGGGAATGCCGAAGGCAGCGGTCTTGCCCGTGCCGGTCTGCGCCTGCCCAATGATATCCTTGCCCTGCAGAATGGGCGGAATGGCCAGCGCCTGAATGGGCGAAGCCTCCTCGAACCCCATGTCCTCGATGGCCTTCAGCACATCGGGCGACAGTTCTATTCCTTCAAATGAAAACCCTTCCATGTCTATTCCTCACGCGATCTTGGCAGTCGTTCGCAACGCTTGGGACCAGTCGGCTTGCGCACACTGCGCCAGATAGTCGATCTTTCGTCCGGAGGGCTGCTGTTTCACACGATATTCCACCTTGGAAGCGATGCTCCGGTCCGGAAATGAGGCGCTGGCGACCAGCGAAACGGGCCTGCGGGAACGGGTATACCGTGCTCCCTTGCCGCTGTTGTGCTCGCCAAGGCGTCGTTCCAGATCCGTTGTTATGCCGCAGTACAGCGACATGTCACAGCAACGCACCAGATAGACGACCCAATTCTGTTCATCCGCCATGTTGTTTCGTTATCCTTGACTGCGCGTGATGCCAGACACGCGCAGAGCCTATGCAACCGCAGCCGCCTACGCGTTGCGCGCAAGCGACAGCGTTTCGCCCGGCTGCACGTCAAAGAGACGGCAGTCAGGCGCAAAATTCTTCAGGGCCTCGTCAAACGCCTTGGTGTTCTGCTCAAGGACGGGGAAGGTTCCCCAGTGCATGGGCAGCACGCCCCGGCAGTTGAGCTCTGCACAGGCGAGCGCGGCCTGTCGCGCATCCATGGTGAACACGCCGCCGATGGGCAGCAGGGCAAGGTCTATCTCGTACAGCTGGCCCCAGAGCCGCATGCCGGCGAAGATGCCCGTATCCCCGGCGTGGTAGATGGTGAATCCGTCATCCAGCCGCAGGATGTACCCGACAGGCGCACCCGAGTCAGAGGAGTGGTACGCCTGGGTCATGGTTATTTCCACCTCGCCCACGTGCACCGTGCCGCCGATATTGTAGCCGATGCCGTTGATCACCTGTTCCTCGGGAAGGCCCGCTGCCACGAGCTTCCCTGCCGTACCG
Organism: Halodesulfovibrio sp.; assembly: GCA_003252375.1. Lineage (GTDB taxonomy): Bacteria > Desulfobacterota > Desulfovibrionia > Desulfovibrionales > Desulfovibrionaceae > Halodesulfovibrio. The sequence goes on along the minus strand of QKEJ01000168.1, from coordinate 29,623 downwards.
ACGATCGCTCCGAGCCGGGCCCCGGTGGTTCTGCAGATGTCCACGGCCTGTCCGACATGATCCCCGTGGTCGTGGGTGACGAACACGGCATCCGGACGGGCTATCTCACCCCACGGGGTTGCCGCGGAGGGATTGCCCACAAAGAACGGATCAATAATGATGTTCGCCGAGGGAGTGGCGATCTGAAAGTTGGAATGCCCATGCCATGTCAGCGTATGCATATGTCCTCCTCGCATCCGGTACATGCGGCTAGAGCCCTTCCCAGCGTTTCACGAGGGAATGGGCGACGCCCAGATGGTCCAGAATCCGTCCGGTGATATGGTTCAGGAGATCATCAATGGTGGCGGGCTTGGCATAGAAGCCCGGGGTGGGAGGCATGATGACGGCGCCGGCCTCTTCGGCCGCTAGCATGTTGCGCAGATGCACCCGGCTGAGCGGCGTCTCACGGGGAACAAGCACGAGCGGCCTGCGCTCCTTGAGCGTCACGTCCGCGGCCCTGTGCAGCAGATTGGACCCCAGCCCGTGCGCCACGGCGGCAAGGGTGGCCATGGAACAGGGGCAGATGACCATGCCCGCATGCTGCCACGACCCGCTTGCGGGCGGCGCTCCGAATTCCTGCGGTGCGTAGGAAACGTCCGCCATCTCCACAAGCTCTTCCACCTGCATGCCCGATTCCAGCTCCAGCACCTGCCGCGCCGCATCCGAAACAATGACATGCGTCTCCACGTCCTGCGCCCAGGCAAGCGCCCTGAGCAGCGTCACTGCCAGCGGCATGCCGCTGGCACCCGTTACACCCACGATTATCCGTTTCATAGCTCTCCGGATACGATGACATGCCCCTCGCACGGAGCGACACGTCAACTCACTGAAAAAACACGTAGTAATTATCTGCAGAACGCGGAATACCCAGACAATCCGAAGCTCCATCCCGCTTTCGTGTCCTGCGATGCGGCGCTTTTAACAGAATTGTTTACAAAGCGCCAGAAAGAGCTCTCCACAAACCCAACTATTTGCCAGATTATACAAATTCGTAAACACGCTGCTCAATCAGACGAAAAACAGCCCCCCTCCCTTCTTTCATACCATACTCCGCGCAACCGGGAATGATTAGATGCGCAGCCGGACAACGCCGCCAACACGCGAATCTTTCACGCCATTTGCCCGCAGGAATTGCGGGCGCCACATACCCGGCTGTTTTGCCTTGACAACACAAGGCGACACGCTTACTACAACCTTCCCTATGGGCTATTAGCTCAGCTGGATAGAGCGTTGCCCTCCGGAGGCAAAGGCCGCAGGTTCGACTCCTGCATAGCCCGCCATAGGAATGGTCAGGCCCCTGCCGCACATGCGGCAGGGGCCTTTTTCGTTCCAGATCACCCCTCACATCTATCACACAATGCAAGAGTGCCACTCGCGCATGCAACAGCGACAGTATCGTTCCATACATTTTTGTATTGACGACAAAATACTTATGATTTGACATGTTGTGCATAACAAGTCAGGGTGTGCCGACTCTGTCATGACGAGCCAGACTCGTTCACTACAGTCTATATGTCGCGCCAATGAAGTCACAACAGACAACAATGGCGGCACATATACTCTTTGCCATAAAATGACGCATTATGGCAGTCACAATTCGCAAAATGCTACTGAACACGCCAACGCCAGGCGTACATTATCGCAATAATATCTTGCGCCACCCATTTGTCATGCCTATCGGGGGATATGCCATGCACCACAGAATTTTTTGCAGGGAAGTCCATATCACATTTTTCTCTGCACTTTTCTCGCTTGTAGCGACATTTAGTACAGGTATTTATGCGCATGCTGCTACTCTCAACGCAACTACAACCATGGATACACCATATGTGATGACAGACAATGCGTACTCTATTGTCTATGGAACATATGGCATCACACTCACTAATATAACCAACATTTCCATAACAGATTCTGACGCCGTTACGGTCTTAGATTCAAGTAGCGAAGATTATAATACGCTGGATAACAGAGGAACAATAACTGCAATATCTACAACCAGCGGCGCAACCGGCGTTTACGCAAACGCCAACTTTACAGCCATCAACTCAGGAACCATACGCTCCTCTGGCGCCGTCGCTGCTACAGGCGTATATGCGACAACGGACAGCAGTGTTTCCAACACAGGCAGCATCCTGGCAGAGGGTGATACCGGGGTTGCCACGGGCATCAACATGAGAGGTGGAACCCTGACAAGCTCCGGCACCATCACCGCCACCAGCCAAAGCAGTGTGGCTCGTGCGGTATACCTCGATTCCTCCATCGCTACCGTTTCCGGTACGCTTTCTGCTACCAGCCAGAGTGGCGCAGCGTATGCGGCATACCTCTCAGACGCCGGCGCCACCATCTCCGGCACGCTTTCCGCCACCAGCCAGAGCAACACGGCGTACGCGGCATACGTACGCGGCGCCAGCACACTCACCCTTGAACAGGGAGCCAAGATCACCAGCGGCATGGTCTACGGCACATCCGGTGCCAGACTGCGCCAGAACAACCCGGAGAACATGAGCTTTGTGCTTGACGGCACATGGGGCACGGTAACCCAGAATGGCGCAGGCACCTGGACGCTGCTTGCGGGCAGTTCCCCTGAGATCGGCGAATTTACGATCAATGCTGGCACCCTGGCCCTGGCATCAGGCGCAACGTCAGAAGGCAGGGACTTTACCCTTGCCTCCGGGGCCAACCTCAGCCTCTACGCCACCGGCCAGAACGCGGCGAGCGCCCCCCTGCAATTCATGAACGTCACGACGAGTGGCTCCCTTGCGGTTTCCCCCACCGCCGCAGCCGTGGGGGCGGATTCCGTACTGGTCACCGCCTCTAACTCGCTGAATACCACCGGGCTTTCCATCGCCTCCGCCAACCCCAACTACACGGTCACCCGTACCGGCACGGACGCAAGCGGCAACATCACCGTGTCCACGGCGTACACGCCCAAATCCGATGCCCCCAGCCTGGCGCTGAACACGGCCATGGCCAGCGTGCAGGGGTTTGCGGGCGTGGCGCAGGCAAGATCCCTGTCCCTGCTGGAGGCATCCGGTTCTCTGATGGCCGAGGCTGCACAGCCCGCCGGGCCCATACTGGTGGCGGACAATTCCGACTCCCTCGCCGGACTCCTTGCCCCGCGTACACGGGAACCCGTCTGGGGTGTCTATATGGAGCCCGTATACAGCTTCGGCTCCCGCGAGGGGGACGGAACCTCCGAAGGCTATGATTCTTCCATGGTGGGGCTGGAAATGGGCATGGACCGCACCTTCGGCAACCACTGGATTGCCGGAGCCTTTCTGGGCTGGGGCACCGGCTATGTGGACTTTAACGGCGCAGCCTTCTACTCCGATGACTCGGAAAAGCAGAGCATCTACACGGCAGGCATCTACACGGGCTACCGCCAGGATGAGTGGACCATTACGGACACCCTTTCCGGCACCTATGCCGAACACGACAGCGAACGGTACACCGGCCTTTCCGAAACCGCCGAGGCCCACTACTTTTCCTGGTTCGCGCACAACGCCCTGCAGGTCTCCTACGCCTGGAGCCCGGCGGAACACTGGACCATATCTCCCCGCGTTGGTCTGGACATCACCTACCTGCATCGCGACAGCTTCGGCGAGACCGGATCCTCCAGCGCAGTGCGCTACGACGCGTTGGACAAGACCTTCATGCAGCTTCCGCTCGGTGTACGCGCGGAACGCGAATTCACATACGACGACATAACCATTACCCCCTACGCGGGCGCAGGGCTGGTACATACGCTGGGCTGCGGCGACGTAACCGTGAGCCAGCATCTTTCCACCACCACGGCGCAGGTGACCACCCAGAACGATGACAACCGCTTCGCCCCGGAAGCGGGCATCCGCTTTGCGCTCGGCGATGCCAGCCTTACCCTCGGCTACTCCGCCGAGATCGGCGAATCGAGCGAGACCCACAATCTGGCCGGACTGCTGCGCTGGACATTCTGAACCCAGCCCATTCGCTGCACAGAACGCCCCCGAAAGAGCCCCAGCCCTGTTCTCTCCCCCCTCGGAGGATCGTGCAAACAATGCGCATGAATGGGTATTCCCTTCGGGACAAATGCTCCGTACAACCCTCATAGCAAATTTCCCCCTCCGCAACCTTCGCCGCGCGCCGCGGCGACGAAGCCCACGGCAAGGAGACCTCCATGCTTTACAGAACCATGCCCAAGAACGGAGACCAGCTCTCCGCCCTCGGATTCGGCTGCATGCGCCTGCCCATGCAGGACGGCCATATCGACGAGCCCCGCGCCATTGCCCAGATTCGCCAGACCATCGACAGCGGCATCAACTATCTGGACACGGCATGGCCCTACCATAACGGCGAAAGCGAGCCCCTTCTGGGCAAGGCGCTTCTGGACGGCTACCGCGACAAGGTGCGCATTGCCACCAAGCTGCCCAGCTGGCTCATCCGCAGCCGCGAAGACATGGACCGCTACCTGAACGCCCAACTGGAAAAGCTGCAGACGGACCACATAGACTACTACCTGCTCCACACCCTGGACGAGCAACTCTGGAACAGGCTTGCCGCCCTCGGCGCCAAGGACTTTCTCGACACGGCCAAGAAGGACGGGCGCATCCGCAATGCGGGCTTCTCCTTCCACGGTCTGCCCCAGGACTTCGCCCCCATTGTGGACGGCTATGCGTGGGACTTCTGCCAGATTCAGTACAACTATCTGGACGAGGAATTCCAGGCGGGCACCAGGGGCCTGAAGTACGCGGCGGCAAAGGGCCTTGGCGTTGTCGTCATGGAGCCCCTGCGCGGCGGCAATCTGGCCGCTCCCACGCCTCCCGCAGCCATCGCCGCCATCTGGGGCGAGTCTGAAACCCGCCGCAGCCCTGTGGAATGGGCCCTGCGCTGGGTCTGGAACCATCCCGAGGTTACCGTGGTCCTTTCCGGCATGAACGAGGAGAACCACATCGCGGAGAACCTGCGCATTGCAGACGAAGCCCTGCCGGACTCGCTGACCGATTCGGAGCTTGCCCTTGTGAGACGCGCCGGAGCAACGTACAAGGAATTGATGCAGGTGGGCTGCACCGGGTGCGCCTACTGCATGCCCTGCCCCGCTGGAGTGCACATTCCCAAGTGTTTCGACATGTTCAACAAGCTGAGCATGTTCGGTGACCCGCAGACGGTAAAGGCCTTCTACCTCTCCACGGTCAGCGGAGCGGTCACGGGCAGCGCGCCCGGCTTCGCCTCCCAATGCGTGGCCTGCGGCGAATGTCTGGAAAAGTGTCCGCAGGGCATCAATATCCCCGAGGTCATGGCCCGGGCTGCAGACGCTCTTGAAGATGACAACATGCAGGAACAGCTGAAGGCCGTCGCGGCACGGTTCACCAGGGGACTGTAGCCATAGACAACGGCCATATAGGACCTCCGCAATGAACATACTCTTCTACGACTGCTTTTCGGGCATCAGCGGCGACATGAACCTCGCCGCCATGCTCGCACTCGGAGTGGACCCGGAACACCTGCGGTCGCAGCTCTCCCTGCTGGGCCTGGACCACGAGTTCGAGCTGCGCATCACGGCCGATGCGCGCAAGGGCATTCACGGCACCCGTGTGGATGTGGAGGTGTTCGCCGACGGCCATACGCATCATGATCATCAGCATGCCCGGCACGCGCAACACGCGCACGATGAACCGCATGGGCATCATCACGGTCACGCGGAACATGCGCAGCATGCGCAACATGCGGAACACCATGCAAAACACGGCCACCATGCTCCTCACAGAACCCTCCCGGATGTCGAGGCCATTATCGGCGACAGCGCACTGCCCGAACCGGTGAAGGAGACGGCCCTCGCCATCTTCCGGCGTCTGGCACGGGCCGAGGCCACGGTCCATGGCACCACCATGGACAAGGTGCACTTTCACGAGGTAGGCGCCACCGACGCCCTTGTGGACATCGTGGGGGCGGCCATCTGCCGTCATGCGCTGGACGTGGATGAAATCTGGGCTTCCCCCGTGGAGCTGGGCGGCGGCTTTGTCCGCTGCGCCCACGGCACCATACCGGTTCCGGCCCCGGCCACGGTGGAACTTCTGCAGGGCGTTCCCACCACACGGGGAGCGGTGCAGGCGGAAACCACCACGCCCACGGGCGCGGCCATCCTTGCGGAGCTGGTCACCCGGTTCACGCCCGCCCCGGCCATGACCGCACGCGCCACCGCCTACGGCATCGGACACCGCGACACGGACATACCCAACGTGCTCCGGGTGCATCTTGCCGAAACAGCGCAACCAGCTGACACAACGAACACGCAGGATGCCCGGCTTCTGCAGTGCAACATCGACGACATGACCGCAGAGGCCCTTGGCGTGGCCATGGATGTGCTCATGGAGGCGGGTGCCATGGACGTGCACTTCACCCCCGTGATCATGAAGAAGAACCGTCCCGCCACCTGTGTCTCCCTGCTGTGCGGTGCGGACGAGGAGGCCCGATTCCGGGATCTGCTCTTCACCCACACCACCACCCTCGGCATCAAGAGCCTGCCGCTGTGCAAGCATGTGCTGGACGTGGAGTTTCAGCGGCTGAATACCCCGCTGGGGCCGGTGACCATGAAGCTTGCCATGCGTGACGGCGCCATCGTGCGCTCCAAGCCGGAACTGGAGGACTGCCGGGCCCTGGCAAAGGCGAACGGCATCTCCCTAGCCGAAGTCTACGCCATTATCGGCACCTGTCGCCCATAGGACCATACACAGCCTGCCCGTGCGCGGGCTGTCCAAGGAAGAATGATGGATAGCAACGAAACTTTGCGAGAACTGCTGGCGGGCATCCGCGACGGACGCGTGGATGTGGAACAGGGGCTGGAACGACTCCGTGACCTGCCCTATCTGGACATGGGGCATACCAAGCTCGACCTGCACCGCACGCTGCGCAACGGCTTTCCGGAAGTGATCTACGGTGCGGGCAAGACGCCCGAACAGGTCGGCGAGATCTTCCTGCGCATGCACGGGCACAGCCCCGTTCTCGCCACCCGGGTCTCTCCCGACATGGCCGCGCACGTCCAGTCACTCTGTCCATCGGCCAACTACAACCCGCTGGCGCGCACGCTGACCCTTCGCCCGGCAGAGCCCCTGTACCGCAAGGGAGAAATCGGCATCATCACGGCGGGCACCTCCGACCTTGCCGTGGCCGAAGAGGCGCGGGAAACATGCGACATGCTCGGCAGCCGCGCCCACGTCATTGCCGACGTCGGGGTTGCGGGCATCCACAGACTCTTCGACAGGCTGCAGGTCATACGGGAATGCCGGGTTCTCATCGTGGTGGCGGGCATGGAAGGCGCCCTTGCCAGCGTGGTGGGGGGGCTGGTGCCGCAGCCCGTCATCGCCGTCCCCACGTCCGTGGGCTACGGCGCCAACTTCGCGGGGCTTTCCGCCCTGCTCGGCATGCTCACATCCTGCGCCAGCGGCATCACCACGGTGAACATAGACAACGGATTCGGCGCCGCCTGTGCGGCCTGCCGCATCAACAATCAGATAGACCGGCTGACGCAGCCGGACCAGGAAGGCCCCACGGAATAGTCTGGCCGAAAGGATTGCGGAAGCCGCGTGGATCAGTTGCCCGCAGCAGCGGCTGCCGGAACGGAGCGCAACGCGGCGCGCAGGTCATCGCGTGCGGCAAGGGCCCGAACGGCTTCGGAAAAGGCTTCCTGAAACAGCACCAGCTCGCCTTCGGGCATGGCCGCTTCGCTGCCATGATACCCACTGGTCCGGCACACCAGCACCACCCGGCCTTCTAGGCGGGAATAGAGGCTCCACTCCACCTCGGCATACAGCTCCCCGCTGGAGGTATGCAGGTCATCCCCGTACCACACGCCATGATGCCGGCAGATATTGGCCTTGATGTCCGTTATACGGGCAGCCACAAGGAATTGCGCACGCATCTCCTCCTGCGCCCGATCGAACACAAGGGAAGGAGCGGCGGTTACGTCGTAGCCCTGTGAATGCATCACCTCGTGAAACAGACCGGCCAGCTCTTCCGTATTCCTTCCCAGCGCGGGCAGCCCCGTGGGCCAGGTAACAAGACCGGCCTCGCCGTAATTGCACAGGTCGCCGCCGGACAGTTCTCCGTTATACAGCGAGGCCACAACCTCGCCGCGACGCAGACCGAATATTGCCTTGGTGAAATAGAGCGGCGCCGAGGGCACCGTTTCCGGAGATGCCTGCACCACAGAGCCATGCTGGGGCAGGGCAATCCGGTTAACCCTGCCGCACCCCGCCAGCAGCCCCCACAGCACACACATGAGACTCAGCACACACAGCATGTGACGTCGCATTCCCGTTCCTCCAGAAGCGTTTTTCCGTCCCTATGCCATATGGCCTATATGCGTGAATCTTTTTCGTCAAGAAGCCTTCGTGGTTGCGGTGCTGTTCCGTTCTGTCAGATGGTCCTGCGCGTGCCGCACAAGGGTGACGAGCATGTCCATCTGCTCCCGCTTCAGCTGGACAAAGCAGCCCCCCACTCCCAGCACCTCCCGGCGCTGGTACATGTGCCGGGGGCTGAAGCGCAGCATCTGCACCCCCATGGGACCCTCGTCCTTCAGCGCCTTGGGCAGCTTGAAGAACACATACGATTCCTGCTCGCTGAATTCGCCCATGTCCACGGGGATGGCGCTCATGTCGCCGCCCGTCAACTCAAGAAAGGCGCCATAGTGGGAAACATTGCGCATGTTTCCGGTCACCCGTCTGCCGCGGGGCCCGCCCACGGAAATGACCACCGGCAGTTCCAGCACGATCCGCTCGTCGCGCCTGCCGTTGCACTCCAGCCGCTTCAGGATGCGGCTCCGGCGCAGGTCCTCGCCAAACGTGAACATGGTACTGCTGTCGTTGTTCCACATATCCAGGGCCTCCTGCGGAGACCCTCCTCGCAGCGTCGCCTTCTGACACTGCTCACACGATACAAAGTAATACACGCCGTCATATTGCAGCAGCACCGATCTGCCCCCACAGCCGGTGCACGGCAGGACACTCTCCATGCAACTCTCCTCCGATCCCCAACATTGCGAAAGTCCGCAGGGTATACCATAACCACAAACAGGGACGACAATCTACCACAATAACCCCACGCCCCCCGTCACGCCTTGTGCTTTCCCGGGCCAATGGCTACAACTCCTGCATGCTGCATCCCCAAGACCATTCCGCCTTTGCCGACACCCTGCTCGACTGGTTCGAACACAACAGCCGCCCCCTGCCCTGGCGCGTGGACTACCACCCCTACCACGTCTGGATTTCGGAAATCATGCTCCAGCAGACCCAGATGGAGCGCGGTGTGGACTATTTTCAGCGATGGACGGAGCAGCTGCCGGACATTGCTTCGGTCGCCGCCGCCAGCGAGGACACGGTGCTCAAGCTGTGGGAGGGCCTCGGCTACTACTCGCGGGTGCGCAACCTGCACAAGGCTGCTCGCCTTATCATGGAACGGCACGGCGGTGTCTTTCCGGAGGACCTGGCGGCCATACGGGACCTGCCCGGCATCGGGGAATACACCGCCGGAGCCATCGCCTCCATCGCCTTCGGGCAGGATGTGGTCTGTGTGGACGCCAATGTGGAGCGGGTTATTGCCCGGATGTACGACATCGACACGCCGGTGAAGCAGAACATGCCCTTCATCCGGTCCACCGCCCAGGCGTTGCTGCCTTCGGGCAGAGCACGGGAGTTCAATCAGGCCATGATGGAGCTGGGGGCGCTGGTCTGCTCCAAGAAGGCGCACTGCGCCTCGTGCCCCGTGCAGCAATGGTGCGAAGCCAACCATCTGGGAATCGTGCACGAGCGGCCCGTCCCCGTACCGCGCAAGCCCATCCAGCACCTCGACGTGGCCACCGGCGTGCTCGTGCATGAGGGCCGAATCTTTATCCAGAAACGCCCGGAACACGGCGTCTGGGCAGGATTCTGGGAATTCCCCGGTGGATGCGTGGAAGCGGGCGAGGCCCCGCATGAAACCGTCATCCGCGAGTACATGGAAGAAATGGAGTTTCCTGTCGTCAGCGAAGGCAAGATCGCGGTCATCAACCACGGATACACGACCTACCGGGTCAGCCTGCATTGCTACTTCCTGCGCCTTGCCGACGCCGACCCCACGCCCGTGCTGCATGCCGCCACGGAATACCGCTGGGTTCGCTTCGAGGAGCTGGACAACTACACCCTGCCTGCGGGGCATCGCAAACTTGCCGACCATCTGGCCACGGACATGCGCTTGACGGCGCTGCTGCAGGAACCCCGACGCTGACCGTCAGTACACACTGCACGCACGAAGGGGCGGCACGGAAGACTTCCGTGCCGCCCCTTCGTGCGTGGCCCTGTCGCCTGCTACAGCCCCAGATACCGCCCGGCTGCAACGCAGACCATGCCCACGGCCACGGTGCCGAAAAAGCTCTTCGTCCGCCAGGCCACCACAAAGGTCGGCACGGCTGCAAGCAGCGAAAGGTTGCTGACGTTCAGGGCGATGGCCCCGTCCTGCACAAGAAGGGCGGGGGCCAGCAGGGCACTCAGGATGGCCGTGGGCACGAACCCCAGCCAGCGCGCCACCACGGGCGGCAGCTCTCTGGACGAAAGAGCCCAGATGGGCATCACGCGGGGAATGAAGGTCACAAGGGCCATGCCGACGATAACCATGAGCACAAGGGATTCCGACAACCGGATCATGGCGTTCTCCTATCTCTTCCGCTCGGCCCGGCAGGCCAGCAGGGTTCCGAAGGTGGCCCCACAGAGCGTGGCCAGAATGACATTCCACTGCCCCGCACCCGCCAGCAGGAAGCCTACGGAAAGCAGGCCCGAGGCAAGGGCGACCACCACATGCAAATTGGTGCGCGCCTGGCCCACCAGCAGAGCGATGAACATGGCGGGAAGGGCGTAATCAAGCCCCAGGGGCTTGATGTCCCCAATAAGGTTGCTGGAGAAGATGCCCAGCGTCGACCCCACCACCCATGCCAACTGCGCCGTGACATTCAGGGCGTATGTTTCCGCTGCGCCGGTGCGTCCTTCCGAAAACCGGCGGACATGCAACGCAAAGGACTCGTCCGTCAGTTCAAAGGCGAACAGTGCCTGCCGCACCCGCGACCAGCAGCGCAGCGAAGGCGCCAGGGCCGCAGCCATGAGCATGTGGCGCAAGTTCACGATGAACGTCGTCAGCACGATGGAAAGGGGAGAAGCGGACGCGGCCAGCAGACTGACGGCAATGAACTGCGCGGAGCCCGCATAGACCAGTACCGACATCAGCACGCTGTTCCACTCGGAAAGACCGACCTTGCGGGCCAGCACTCCGTAGGCGAATCCCACGGGCAGGTATCCCATAACAATGGGCAGGGCCTGCTGCACCCCGCGCCATACGGCCACGGACCTGGCCTCAGCCTCCTGCGCCCCTTCCGGGACCGGTACCGGACGCCCTTCCATTTCCTGCTCCACAACCTGTGTCATTGGTTCTCCCCGGCGCACATGCGCGCATCGTTCTGTCCCCTGCGGAACTGTTGCAGTAGAACAGAAAACCTGTCACCATAACAGATACAGGTTTTGAGAAAAATGATCATAACAGATTGCCGCACACGCGGCGACGCACCGCAGGGCCCCGGACATGACGCAATCCTCCCGGCACGATGACACCCAGCCGGCCCCTCTGGCCGACGTATCACAGGAATCCTTCCGCTACCAGCGGGTGGAGCAACAGGTGCTTTCCATGATCGGCACGGGGCGCTTCACCCCCGGCGACAAGCTGCCCTCGCTGCGTTCCGTATGCACAAGCATGGGGGTAAGCCTGTCCACGGTCAATCATGCCTACATGGAACTTGAGCGCAAGGGCATCATCGAGGCGCGGGCCCGTTCCGGCTACTACGTCAGACAGGCAACGCCCCCGCTGCCCCTGCCGGCAACGCGCCACGGCAGCGCCGAGGTGGGTGAGGAAAACCGCTCGCAGCTCATCCAGACCGTGCTCGAGGCCGTGGGCAACAAGGACCTCATCTCCTTCGGATGCGTCTCGCCGGACCCGGCCCTGCTCCCCGGCAAGACGCTTGCCCGCATCATGCAGGACGTGATGCGTTTCTCATCCTACGATGCCCTGGGATACGAAGTCATACAGGGCAACCCCGAACTGCGCCGTCAGATCGCCTGGCGCGCACAGGACTGCGGACTCGGCGTAGGGGCGGACGACGTGCTGATCACCGCCGGCGCCATGGAAGCCCTGCACATCGCGCTGCGCAGCCTCACACGTCCCGGCGACAACGTCGTCATCCAGTCTCCCACATACTTCTGTTTCATTCAGCTGCTGGAGAATCTTGGTCTGCGGGCCATCGAGGTCCCCTCCAGCCCGGAACACGGCGTCTCCCCCGCCGCCCTGCGCGAGGCCATCGGCAAATTCAACGTGGCGGCCTGCATTCTCTCGCCCAACTTCAACAACCCGGACGGGTCGCTGGTGCCCGACGAAGCCAGAAAGGAAATAGTGGCCCTGCTGGCGGAACGGAACATCCCCCTCGTGGAGGACGACGTGGCGGGCGACGTGCATTTCGGCCCCACCCGGCCCACACCGCTCAAGGCCTTTGACCGCAAGGGACTGGTCACCCTGTGCTCGTCGTTCTCCAAGACCATCGCTCCGGGCTACCGCTGCGGCTGGATGCTGCCCGGCACCATCATGCGCAAGGCGCTGGAGATTAAGGCCACCACCAATGTCTGCTGCGTCAGCCCCACACAGATGGTCGTGGCGGAGTTCCTGCGGCAGGGCCTGTATGAACGCCATCTCAAGCGGCTGCGCGTGGCCACGGAACGCCAGATGCAGACCATTCAGCACCATCTTGCGGCGAATTTTCCGGAAGGAACGGGCGTGACCCGTCCGAAAGGGGGAGGATTTCTGTGGGTGGCGCTGCCCGGACAGGTGGACAGCGTGCAGCTCTTCAAGGAGGCCAAGGCGCAGGGCATACTCATATCCCCCGGGCCCATCTTCACCACGCGGGACCAGTTCCGCAACTACATCCGGCTCTCCTGCTGCGGCGTCTGGCACGAACGGATGGAAACCGGGCTGCAGCGCCTGAGCGAACTGGCCCGTTCCCTGGCCTGATCAGCCGTCGCACCCCGCGCAACGGCCGCGCCCCACATTGCCCCGGCGTCCCGCGTAGGCGCGTGCCAAGCCGCCGGTTGAGGTTTCCCGGTACAGGCTGGGCAGGTCGTGCCCCGTGGTGGCCATGACGGAGACCACCTCGTCAAAGGGAATACGATGCGAGCCATCGGAAAGAATGGCCATCTGGGCTCCGGACACTGCGCGGTTTGCGGCGCAGGCGTTGCGTTCAATGCACGGAATCTGGACCAGGCCGTCCACGGGATCACAGGTCAGCCCCAGATGGTGCTCAAGCCCCATCTCCGCCGCATACTCGATCTGCCGCAACGAACCGCCCATGAGCTGGGTGGCCGCCGCACAGGCCATGGAACAGGCCGCCCCGACCTCGCCCTGACATCCGACCTCGGCACCGGAAATGGACCCGTTGTGCTTGATGATATTACCGAACAGCCCCGCAGTGGCCAAGGCGCGCAACACGTCGCGCTCGCCGAGCTGCTGCGTCTCCAGAACATAACGCAGCACGGCGGGCAGCACTCCGCTGGCGCCGCACGTGGGCGCGGTAACCACGACACCCCCGGCCGCATTTTCCTCGGAAACAGCCATGGCATAGGCCGTTAGCAGGCCGGTCTGCTGCATGTCCAGCGAGGCGAGCCGGGTACGCCGATGGTAGTTCCAGGCATGCCTGCGCAGACCGATGGAACCGGGCAGCACGCCCTGCGTCTCCAGACCGCGCTGCATGGCCGCCTGCATGGTCTGCCAGACCGCACCCAGAAAATCCCAGATGTCCGTGCCTTCACAGGCCTGCACGTACTCCCAGTAGGCAATGCCCTTGTCCTCGCAGTATCGCATGATGCTGGTCATGTCCGGCAGGTCGTACACGCGGGACGCCGGCGAAACAGCGGTCCCGGCAATGCGGATGGCTCCGCCTCCCACACTGTAGTAGGTCACGGAGTGGGTCACCTGCCCTTCGGCATCCAGCGACTCGAACACCATGCCATTGGGATGCTCCGGCAGCTTGTCTGTGGGACGCCAGACCACGTCCGTGCGGTCACTGCCCAGCACGGCGATGACGGCCGCATCCGTCAGATGCCCCTTGCCCGTGGCCCCGAGGCTCTCGAACAGGTGCACACGATAGCGCACGGCCTCGGGCGTGGCGGCAAGAAAATGCTCCGCCGCCGCACGGGGGCCCATGGTATGGCTGGAGGAAGGACCGACTCCGGTACGATACAGTTCTCTGAGGCTAAGCATAGATACTCCTGACCGGTTCATACGCAACGGCCAGATGAATTGCAATATTCATCAGTAAAAATAGGAAATTGTGGAGATATGCGCCAAACTGACCGCCGAATCAGGACCTTGGGATACGGACATAGAAAACCGTGCCGCTCTCGGGCGTGGATTCAAAGGAAATGCTGCCCCGCAGGTAGTTGGTGACAAACAGGCGGGCGCTGTAGGCACCGATTCCGCGCCCACGTCCCTTGGTGGAAAAGGTCCGCTGAAAGAGCTGGGCCTGCACGTGACGGGGAATGAGCGGCCGGCTCTTCACGTAGAAGTGCACGGCATCATGGTGAAGGATATGGCCGATATGCACGGCATCTTCGGGCGCAGAGGCTTCCAGGGCATTCTTGACCAGATTCTCCATGGCCCGCTGCAGAAGCCCCCTGTCCGTGTTCAACTGTCCCGACTCTCCCTCGTCGACCACAAGGGGGTTGTCCTCCGCATAGGATGCCGAAGCGCACAACAACTGCAGCGAATGCAGGAACTCTCCGATATCAAAGATCGAAGTCTCAAGCTCCAGCGTGTTCTCTTCGGCGGAAAAGAACAGCTGCAGAAACTCCACGTCCCGCACCAATTGCCCTGCACGTGCCGTCATGACCCGGTTGAGTTCACGGGCCTCTCCCTGCAGTCCTTCGCCCAGCAGTTGCGCCGCCCCGCGGATGCCACCCAGCGCATTCAGGGCATCGTGCAGAAAGAACTGCTCTAGCAGTTCCCGGTCCCGCTCCTTGGAAATATCCTGCAGATAGACAATGGTATAGGTCTCCCCGTCCAACGAGAGGGCCGATGCATGCACCTTGAGGTTCAGAGCGTTCAACCTGCCGTGCCGCTTGGTCAGGATATTGCTCTCCCCCGCGCCTGTCCCGGTCTGCTGTGCGCCCAGAACCGCCTTCACGGTTCCGCAGTGTGCGCAAAAGGAAGACGTGCCGCATGCAGACGCCTCCAGAGCGTGCACGCAGTAGACTTCCTCACCGGGCCTGAAGCCCAGCATGGCTTCCGCCGACTCCCTGCCGAAGAAGGTGACGGCATGGGCATTGGCGAACACGATTCTCCGGTCGGCATTGAGCACGACAAACGGCAGGGGCACGGTGCCGGCCAGCTTCCCGTCCAGGACTCCCGCCACCACCGCATGCTGCGTGCGGATCTTCCGCATGTCCTTTCCGTCCCCGCATCCCGTACTCACAGGTCCCCCCTTGTTCGTTGACGCCACAATACCACAGAACGTCGCAAGATATACAACCGGCACGAGATATATACATGCCACTCCATGGTCCCGGCATTCAGGCTGCCTTCCCACCGCCCTTCCATCCCCTGCTCCGGGCAATCTGCCAGGCCTGCTGGAGAGACGTAAAGAGCTCATCCTTGCCCACGGGCTTGCCCACAAAGGCGTCCATGCCTTCCTTGAGAAACCGCTCCCGGTCGCCGCTCAGGGCATGCGCGGTGAGCGCCACCACCGGCATGAGCCGCTCCTCGCCCTGCATTTCGCGGATCATGCGCGTTGCCTGTACGCCGCTGAGCACCGGCATCTGCACATCCATGAGCACGATGTCCACACCGCCCTCGGCAATGCGCTGCAACGCCTCTTCCCCGTTATGTGCCGGTGTGACCACGTGTCCGAAATCCTCAAGAAAATAGGTCAGAAACTCCTGATTCAATTCGTTGTCTTCAGCCAGCAGGATGCGCAGCCCGGACAACGGGCCGTCCGCCCCTCCGCCTCCCGTCATGTCGCCAGACAGCACGGCGGGCTCGACAAACCCGAGGCCGTCCGGATACTCCACATGCTTTCCGCCAGGCTGCAGGGATTGCACATGAACGGGCAGACTCAGGGAAAAGTAGAACTTGCTGCCCTTGCCAACCGTGCTCTCCACCCGCAGATTCCCCCCCATGAGTTCCACAAGGTGCCTGCATATGGACAATCCGAGCCCGCTGCCCCCGTATTGGCGGGTCAGGGTACCATCCACCTGCGAGAAACTGTCGAAGAGATCGTCAAGACGGTTTTCGGGAATGCCGATCCCGGTATCCGTTACCGAAAAGAGAATCCCCTGCCGCTCGCGCACGGCCCCCACGCGGGTCAGGGATACATGGATGCGTCCCTCCCCTTCGGTGAACTTGATGGCATTGTCGATGAGATTCACCAACACCTGCCGCAGCCTGCCCGGGTCGCCGCTGAGCCACGGCTCGATCCCATGTCCGAAGTCGACATCAAGTACGAGCCCCTTCTGGGAGGCCCTGAGGCGCATGGCCTCCAGAATGCCGCCCACAAGATCAAACAGGTTGAACGGTCTGTTGTCGAGGGATAGCTTGCCGGCCTCAATGCGCGAAAAGTCCAGCACGTCGTTGATGACGTTCAGCAGACCGTCGGAAACATTCTTGATGATCGTGAAATGGCGCCGCCATTTCTGGGGCGGCCCTTCACTGAGCGCCACCTCCGTTATGCCCATGATACCGCTGATGGGGGTGCGCAGTTCATGGCTGATATTGGCAACGAACTGTCCCTTTACCTGGCTGGCATGTTCCGCGGCGTCCTTGGCTCTGCGCAGAACGGTCTCGTATTCCTCCCGCCGGGTCACGTCCGTGAGCACGGTCATCCCGGATTCCACGTCCCCACGGTCATTCATGAGCGGCAGCGAGTGGCCCTGGTATATCCGGCCCTGCATGGACAGGGTGAAGGTGGTATACTTGCCGCTCAGCACAAAGGCGTGATGCGCTGCGAAGACCGAGGCGACATCCTCGGGAAAAAACGCCTCCGGCAGGTGCCCCTCCATCTGCACCCTGTGCAGTCCCGCCGCCTCCAGCCCCTGCCCCTCGGCGATGGTGATGCGCCCGTGCCGGTCAAACAGCATGATGATGCCCGCAGGGAAGTTCTCGGCAAGCTGCCTGTAATCCTGCTCCCGGCGCATGAGCACGCTGCGCGCCCGAGCAACCATCTGACGCTGGCCGTAGGAGGCAATGAAAGACCACACGCCCAGGATGCCCAGCATGGTCACAAAGAACACCACAATGTTACGTCGCGTGCTCCATGCCTCGAAGAGGCTTTTGGAAGTATACCCCACAGCCACCCGCAGAGGATACCGGGCAAGACTGTGCATCAGGACGGCTCCGCCGACGTTCTCCAGCGTCTCGGTTGCGCCGGGGGCAATCGGAATCCGGCTGGCCTGACTGAACAGGGTACCCAGCGCCCCCGTGCCGAGCGGATCCCCGGAAAACATGCGGGACATGGGCCATGACGCGATCACCCTGCTCTGTGAATCAAGAAGCAGAACGGCATCCATGAACTCTGGATCATAGTGGCGATGCTCCTCGAAGTAGGCCTCCGGAGCCACCGCCGCCAGCAGGATACCCTTGAACTCCCCGCTGCGGTCCTGCAACCGTCTGCTGAAGAACATATAGCCGAGTTCGTTGCCCACCGGAGGCTGGGAAGTAATGATGACCTGATCCCACTGATCCCGGTGCCGTTCGAAAAAGGTCCTGTATTGCTGGGCAATGGCGGCCGACCTGCCGGGATACATCACGTACCGGACCGTCCCCTCGGCATCGAGAACGAGACAGTTGGCCATCTCCGGCAGATAGACCATGGCCGTCTGAACCAGCCTGTCCAGTTCCTGCCGCGGCATCCGTGCCGGATCGGCCTCCTGGATATCGCGCGCAAGACGCAGGAACGTGCCGTCAATGCTGTCAAACAGCCGCTCGGCATACTCCGCGAGTATCCAGATGTGATTCTGCATACGCTCGTGCGCCGTCTCACGGATACGCCCACGGTCGTCCAGCAGATAGACGACGCTGATCACGACACAGAGCACCAATGTCATGATCAGAAAAAGGGATTGGGAAAGCGGACTCCCCTGCAGGCGCTCCCTGTTCATGCTCCGGTTCCTTCCGGCGGCCTGTCAGCCGCCACGGCGTCCGGCGCCTGTCCGATGCCAAGGGCATCCATCTCGCTGAAAAAACGCTCCAGTATGGCGTTGGAGACAAGCAGTCCGTTGCGGGTCAGACTAAGATAACCGTTGCGGATACGGACAAGCTGATTCCTGTGCAGCGCATGAATGAGGGACTTGTTGTCCTTCAGGAAATCCCTGCCGGTCAGCTCACGATAGGCCTTCACGCGCAACCCGCGCGTGGTCCTGAGACGCAGCATCACCAATTCCTGCACCCGCTCCATGAGCGTGAGGGTTTCGCCTTCGTGTCCTATGGTCCGTTCATCCACGCTGCGCGTATATTCGGCAAGTTCCGTCGGATTGGTCCAGCGCCTGCCGAACAGGGTGGAGACGGCCGCCGGCCCGAGGCCCAGATAGTCCTCGCCCTCCCAGTACCCGAGGTTGTGGCGGCACTGGAATCCCATGCGCGCAAAGTTGGACACCTCGTATTGCAGGTACCCCTGCGACTCCAGGTAATCCGCTCCGTAGACGAACATCTTGCCCTGCTCCCCGTCGTCGGGCAGGTGTATCCGCCCCTGCAGGACATCCTGCTCAAGGGGGGTGCACTCCTCCACGGTCAGCCCGTAGCAGGAAAGATGATCGGGGCCCAGTTTCACGATGGCGCGCAGATCGTCCAGCCACAGCTTGAGACGCTGGTTGGGAAGTCCCCAGATGAAGTCGAGATTGATATTGGCGAAGCCCATGGTGCGGGCCAGTTCGAAGGTCCGGATGGCATCCCGCACGCTGTGCGGTCTGCCCAGCAGCTTGAGCGTTGCAGGGTCGAGGCTCTGGAACCCCATGCTCAGCCGGTTCACACCCGAATCCAGCAAGGTCTGCATGTAGTCCATGCTGGCCACGGACTCGGGGTTGGCCTCAAGGCTCACCTCGGCCGCACCATCCAGCGCAAACGCCTTCCGGATGCGATCCATGATGACCGAAATGGCACGGGCGGGCAGCATGGACGGCGTGCCTCCGCCAAAAAAGATGGTCCGCACGGGGGCATTGCCCAGCCGGTCCCCCCACAAGGCGATCTCTCGCAGCAGCCCGTCAACGTAGACCTGCACAGCATCGCCCTTGGGCACCTCGGAATGGAACGCGCAGTATCCGCATTTTCTGCGGCAGAAGGGGACGTGAACATACAGGAGCATGCAGCGACTCTAGGGGGCGCAGGGCACAGCGTCAAGCAGCTGCGCGGCAGTAATCACGGGCTTTTCGCACGACCGGACATCCCCAGTCCCGGGAAGGATGCCCGGCATCAGGATGGACAGGCGACGGGGACGCGCAAGCGGTGCTGCACGAGCTCCAGCGCCGTCAGCAGCTGCAACCGCCCCACGGGGGACAGGGGCTGTTCGGCCAGGGCCAGCTGCAGAGCCGCTTCCAATCCCTCGGCTGCAGGGTTCCCGCAGCCCCCCTCGTCCTGTCCGCCACCACCCGACGGAACGCAGGCCCGCTCCAGCAGACGGGGCAACTCCGCAAGAATATCAGCGGAATCCGGTGTGTCGACAAGCGGAAGAGGAAGCGGCACGGGATCCGGCACTCCGCCGTCAAGGCGCATCATGTCACACCACTCGCCGTACGGGCCATCCGGTTTCATCATCCGCCGCCTGCCCACAAGCGTGCCGCCTCCCTGTGACAGCTCGGCTGCGGCCTCGCCCGCCCTGTGCCCGAACACCTGCGTGGCAAGGACCATGGCCCCGCCTATGCGGTTGGCCCCGTGCATTCCGGTGGCGCATTCCCCGCAGGCAAACAGCCCGGAAACATTCGTACGGGCCCGGACATCCACCACCGCCCCGCCGTTGCCCGCATGAGCGTACAAGTGCAGCTGACCATCTTCCAGCAGGTCCGGACATACCAGCAACGCATGATCCACGGCGTTGTCCGGCTGATGCCAGGCGTAGGGACAATGGGTTGCACGCGCCTGCAGCAGAGGCGCATCCAGTGTGTCGGCACAACGCCCCGTGCCGCACGCCTGCGCAACGGAGACAAACCGGCGCGGCGCCCCGCCGTACCACATGAACTGCAGAAACGAGGTGTTCCCCAGATGCACGCCCACGGAGCGCATCAGGCCGTATCCGAGACCGGTTGCTGCCCGGCCCGACACATGACGGGCAAAAAGAGGGGCTGGACCGCCCAGCGCCATCACCACGGCAGGGGCAACGAACACATGCCGTTCACCTGCGGCATCTTCGGCGACCGCACCGCAGACCCGGTCATCCTGCGCTGCATCACGCAGAATTCCGACAACGGTCATGTTGTCAAGGCGGCGGACTCCGGCAGCATCACACGCGCCGGAGAACCGGGCATGCATCGCCGCAAGCCCGTCCACAACGCGGGCCACCTGCGCTTCCGGATAAAAGCAGGCAGCATGCCGCTCCGGCCGGAAAGTGATATCCAGCATCTCCATGTCACGCACCCGTGCAGGACCTTCCTCCAGCAGGGTACGCACCAGCTCCCGGTCCAGATAGGCAACCCCGGCGATCTCCACGATGCGCCGCTCCAACAGTTCGGCATGGTAGGGCGTCTGGGGGGCAAGAATGCCCAGTGCATTGTTCTCATTGGCAAACGAAGACCCCGTTGGACCGGAAGAACACCCCAACTGCACGACGACCGGAGCCGGACCGCCTGTTGCCGCACGGGCAGCCGACAAGGCCGCCCGCATGCCCGCCAGCCCGCATCCGCAGACCAGAACATCCGCCTCATGTATGGTAATCGCCATATTCCGTCCTCCGCAGGGGGGGGTAATCCCCGTGACGTTTCGGCAGCATCGCGCCTCTGGCTTCCACGCTCCTTTTGTAGTAGGAGAATGGAAACAATTTCAAGCCGATTCCCTGCCCGGAATACATATCCCCGGTTGCTGTGAACGCACCGGCAGGACACTATGGGCAGACCCCATACTACGGCAGCACCGTTACAGGATGAACACCATGCAAGACGCCGCCTTTTCGTTCTATCTCCGCAGCCACCGCGTCAACGGGTACACGGAGCCCGGCCTCGCCATGTTCTACGGCGAACAGCTGCTCAAGAACCTGGAGACACTGCCGCCCGCGACCGGCCAGCGCCGCATCGCCCTTGCGGCCGGCCTGCTGCGTCAGGCTCTGCTGCTCAACCCTTTCGACAGGGTCCTGCGCGGCGTGGTGAACCAGCTGGCCACCCCCGCCCCGGCCTCGGAAATTTACACGGCGTGGCTCGGCGCCTGCAACAAGGTTCTGGAAAACAATGAGGACATGTTCGTGGGCGAAGCCCTGGAACAGGCCGAGGCATGGAAGCAGGACGAGGATCGCCTGCTTGCCACAGCCATGGAGCACGAATCGCTCTGCCTGCGCCACGCCTGCCTGATCAAGTTGTGGGAGCTGGGCAACCTGCCCCACTTCACCGACGGCGCCTGCGCCATAGCCTCCACCGAAGCCGGCCCCCTTATCAGCGGTCTTTACGCCCACGCCGCCCATGCCGCAGGCAACCCGACGCTGTGCGAGGGGCTGCTTGCCCGCGCCCTGATCAATCCCCTGACCCTCAACCTGAAGGCCGAGCTGGCCCTGGCCGCCAACGATGGGAACACGGCACGCGGCCTGCTGCTGCGGTCCCTGGACGCCCTGCCGATCCAGACCCATATCCTGCTGCGCCTCCACGAAATTTCCGGTGCCCCGGAACCCGCGTCACTGGACGCAGTGGTCGGCGACAAGCGCACCAGCGTGCTCTTCTACACGTGGAACAAGCTGGATGTGACCATGGACACCCTGCGCAGCCTGATCGAGTCCGATATCGGGAATGCCCATATCGCCCTTTTGAACAACGGGTCGGACGCCTTTACGCAGGACGACTTTGCGGCAGCCGTGGCCGGCGTGGCTCAGGGACGCCCCGTGGATGTCATTCAGCTGCCCGTGAACATCGGCGCCCCCGCAGCCCGCAACTGGCTGTGGCAGCTGGAAGCCCCCAGCAAGGCGGACTACACGGTCTTCCTGGATGACGATGTCTTCCTGCCGGCCAACTGGCTGCGCTGCTTCATGCAGGATGCACAGGACCATCCCGACGCAACGGTCATCGGCCCCCGGGTGGTCAACCCCGGCGCCATCCCCACCATCCAGTATGTGGCCCGGTACTTCTCCCAGACGGGCGACAACTGCATCCGCTTCACCAACAACGCCCCGCTCACCCTGGACCTGCAGCAATACACCTACCGACGCCCATGCCTTTCCGTCATGGGCTGCTGCCACCTCTTCAACAGGGCAGCCTGCGACAGGCTCGGCGTCCCCGGCTTCGACGTCCGTTTCACCCCTTCCCAGGTGGACGACCTGGAGCACGACATCCAGGTATGGCTTTCCGGCGGCAACGCGCTCTATGACGGCCGGGTCCGTGTGGTGCACCGGCAGGATGCCGGACGCGCAGCCCCGCGCACCGAGGCGGGATGGGGACATGTCTGGGGCAACCACATGAAGATGGAGATGAAAATTTCCGGCAGCCAGTTGGCGGACGTGGACAAGCGCGTCCGGGAACTCGACGACGCCCACCTTGCGCAATGCGCGCGTGAAATCCTGCCCGAGCTATCCCCCCGGGTACGCGACTTTCTCGTCCAGTGCGATCTGCTGGGCTGAACCTTTCGCACGCGCTCCACACAAAAACGGCCGCCTCATCCGAGGCGGCCGTTTTTATGCGGGCTTCCATGCAACGAATTCAGACTCCGTTGGTCTTGCGGACGAACACCTCGAACTCATCCGCCGGAATCGGCCTGGAATAGTAGAAACCCTGCACTTCAGGACATCCGTTTTCACGCAGAAAATCGAGCTGATCCTGTGTCTCCACACCTTCCGCCACAACCTGCAGGGAAAGGTTATCCGCCATGGTAATGATGGTGGAAACGATATTGGCGTCGCTCTCATCATTCAGGATATCCCGCACAAAGGAACGGTCTATCTTGAGCGTATTGATGTGGAAGGTCTTGAGATAGTAGAGCGAGGAGTGGCCCGTACCAAAATCATCAATGGCCGTACGGATGCCCTTCTGGGACAGGGTCTCCAGCAGGGAGACGGTTTGTCCCAGATCACTCATCATGGTGGATTCGGTAATCTCCAGCTCCAGCAGTGACGGATCGAGCCCGGAATCATCCAGGACGCTGAAGACCATGTCTGTCAGATTAGCCCGGAACTGGTGCGCGGAAATATTGACCGAAACCCGCAGATCGCCCAGGCCGGCAGCGTGCCAGGCATGCGACTGCATGCAGGCTTCCCGCAGGACGCGTTCCCCCAGCTGCACGATCAGTCCGGTCTCCTCGGCAACCGGGATAAAATCACCGGGATTGCCGATGGTGCCGTCAGCCTTGTGCCAGCGCACCAACGCTTCCATGCCCACGACCCTGCCGGTCAGCACATCTACACGCGGCTGGTAATACGCAACAAATTCGTTGTTTTCCAGCCCCTTGCGGATACTCTTCTCCACGGTCAGGCGCGTGGTCACCTGCTCCACCATGGCGCTGTCGAAACGCTGCCAGCTGGACCGCTCCCGGGCCTTGGCCCGGTACATGGCAATGTCCGCATTCTTGATGAGGGTATCCGGGTCGCTGCCATCTTCCGGGTAGCAGGTGAGCCCTATGCTGGTGCTCATGTACAGTTCATGCTCGTCGATGAAGAAGGGCTTGCGGAAGGCGGTCAGCACGGCCTCGACATACCGGGATGCCTTTTCAGGGTCGGCAATATCCGGCAGCAGCACCACGTATTCGTCGCCTCCCAGGCGGGCCACGATCCCCTGGTCGCCCACGAGGGTGCGCAGGCGCTCGGCTGTCTCCGTAAGCAGCCTGTCCCCCACCTTGTGACCGAGACTGTCGTTGACGGTCTTGAAGTTGTCGAGGTCGAGGAAGAGCACGGCAAACCGGGAATCCAGCTTGCGCCGGATGAGATCCCTGATCTCCTGCTTCAGCTTCAGCCGGTTCGGCAGGCCCGTCAGCTCATCGTGATGCGCCTGATAGGTAATCTGGGCCGCCTTGCGCTTGAGTTCGGTAATATCGTGGAAGGTGCCCACTTCACCGGAACGCTTGCCGTCCCGATCATAGAAGAAACTCTTGTACAGGACGTAGTGCCGCGTGGACCCGGAAGGCGAGGCAAGCTCCATGACGCAGTTCGTCTTGCTCCCTCCGTTGTTCTCCTTGTCGTGAGGAATCTCGCAGGCAACCTCGCTGGGCAGCAGCCGGTGCGACGACTGTCCGACAACATCTTCGGAACGCACGCCCAGCATGTCGCTGAAGACCTTGTTGCAGCCCAGATACATGCCGGAAAGATCTTTGTAGAAGATGGGATTGGGAATGGATTCGATGAGAGTCTCGAGGAACTGGTTCTTCTCCTGCAGCAGAGCCTGCACTTCCAGCAGGCGCGCATTGGCATTGCGCAGCTCGCTGGTCCGCATGGAGACCTCCTGCTCAAGCCGCTCCTGATACCGGTTGCGCTCGTCCAGCAGACGTGCCCGTTCCAGCGACTTGCCCACGGCGTGCTCCAGCACCATCATGTCCGTGATGGGCTTGGTCACGAAATCCCATGCGCCGATACGCAGTGCCTCCACGGCCTCTTCGAGCACACCAACTCCGGAAACCACGATGACGGGGACAGCAGGGGCCTCGACCTTGAGACGGCGCACCACTTCCATGCCGTCCATGACGGGCATTCGCAAATCAACGAGGACAAGATCCGGATTCTCCCTGCGGAACACCTCAAGGCCCAAGGCCCCGTTCTCCGCCTGAAAAACCTCGAACCCGCTGTCCTCCAGGTAAGCGACTATGTTTTCCCGGACAGTGAGATCGTCATCTATGGTCAATATCCGAGCGGGAAGATCTTGCATCAGCAACCAGCCTCTTGATAATCTAGTCTATTCAAACCAGTCCGAGCATACTCTTGCAGAATGCCAACTCTCCATCCTTTTTTCCAGCAAAATGTTCATTTAGTGAGAGAAAGCTGCTGGACGCCTGACACGGTGCCACGGTATGATTCTAAAAGCATGCACTCGGACATGTCAAAACCAATTCCTCTAACAGCAAGACACAAGAGACATTCATGTCGTTAGGAATATTAAAAAAACGGATTGGCATCCAGAAACAGCTGGATGATTTCCTCGATCAGGTCAGTGAAGCCTCCCTGTTGTTCCGCCAGGGGGTGGACATGTTCATCGGCGACCGCACCGAGGCCTTTGACGAAAAGATCGAGCAGGTTACCGCCATTGAGCACCGCGGAGACCAGATGCGTCGCGACATCGAAAAGCAGCTGTACATCAAGACGCTTATCCCGGAATCGCGCGGCGACGTCCTGCAGCTGCTGGAACGCATGGACACCCTGCTCGACAGCTGCAAGGCCATGCTCTGGCAATTCAAGATAGAACAGCCGGACCTGCCCGAGGAAATCCACGACGATCTGAACGAACTGGCCTCCTACTCTGTCGAATCCATTGAAGCCATTGTCCGCTCGGCCAGGGCGTTCTTCAGGACCAGCCCCGAATTTGCCGACCACATCCACAAGGTTTCCTATTGGGAAACGGAGTCGGACAAGGTCTCCACACGCATGATGATGGCGATCTACCGCCGCGACGACCTTTCCCTGTGCCACAAGGCCCAGCTCAAGGACTTCATCCGCCGCATCTCGCAGATTGCGGACCGGGCCGAAGATGTTGCGGACAGGCTGAGCATCTATGCCATAAAGCGCATGCTGTAGGCGGAGGAGCCATGCTGCCCGTCTTTCTCTCCAGCGGCCTGTTCCTGGGCTGGTCCCTCGGTGCCAATGATGCCTCGAACGTCTTCGGCACAGCGGTTGCCTCGCGCATGGTCAAATTCCGCACCGCCGCTCTGGTGTGCTCGCTTTTCGTCATCATCGGGGCCGTGGCCAGCGGGGCCGGCGCCTCGCACACCCTCGGGAAACTCGGCGCTGTCAATGCGCTTGCCGGCGCCTTCATGGTTGCGCTTTCTGCCGCACTGACCGTCTATCTCATGACCGTTGCCCGCTATCCGGTCTCCACCTCGCAGGCCATTGTCGGGGCGATCATCGGCTGGAACCTCTTTTCGGGCTCCCTGACAGACACGGCATCCCTCAGCAAGATTGTCACGACATGGATCGCCTGTCCGGCGCTTTCCGCCCTTTTTGCCGTGGCGCTGTACCTGCCCATTGCACTCATGATCCGGCACCTGCCCCTGCACATCCTCACGCTGGACTCCATGACGCGCTGGGGCCTGCTGCTCTCCGGAGCCTTCGGCTCATATTCCCTGGGCGCCAACAACATTGCCAACGTGATGGGCGTGTTCGTGCCCGTGGCCCCCTTCCATGACATAACGCTCTTCGAACGTTTTACATTTTCACCAGAACAACAATTATTCTTTCTGGGCAGCGTGGCCATCGCCGTGGGCGTGTTCACCTATTCAAAACGGGTCATGATGACCGTAGGATCAGGCATTGTCCGGCTCACGCCCGTGGCCGCGTTCGTGGTGGTGACGGCCCACTCCCTCGTCCTCTTCACCTTCTCGTCGCAGGCGCTTTCCAACACCCTCCACGCCATCGGCCTGCCGCGCATACCGCTGGTGCCCGTCTCCAGTTCACAGGCCATCGTGGGCGCGGTCATCGGCATCGGCCTGCTCAAGGGCGGAGGCGGCATCCGCTGGCGCACCCTGGGCGGCATCGCCTCAAGCTGGGTGACCACCCCCATTTTTGCCGCAGTTATCTGCTTCGTCTCCCTGTTCTTCCTGCAAAACGTGTTCAACCAGAAGACGTATCGCCCCATTGAATACGAACTCACGCCGCTGGCATGGGAACGCATCATCCTTGTTCCGGGGGCTGACACCAGCATGCACGAGCAGCTGGACGACATCTGGCTTGAGCGCTTTCCCAATGCGCAGACCTTCAGGCAGGCGCTGCTGGACCGTCTGCCCACAGCCGCGTCCACCATTCCTGCCATCATGGACATTGCCGAAATTGACCGCTTCCGCGTGACGGAGGAGGGCATTGAAGGCATAGACGCCTCCTACCTGAATGAGGAAGAGATGCAGGCCGTTCGGGAACTTGCCGGACAGGTCTTTACCCACCGGTGGCGACTGGAAGAGGTGCTTGCGGAATCCTCTGCGGCATGGCGCGCCCGCCCTGATGATGCCGTCTTCAACGCGGAACGCCGCCGCAAGCTCAAGTATCTGGTCGACACGCTGCGCAGCCCGGCTTTTCAATAAAAAAGGGCGGAACCCTGTTCCGCCCTTTTCAAGAAACGTCTTGTCACCCGCGTGCTAATTGGTCACCTGACACGCATCACAGATTCCCTCAAATTCCAATCGCGCCCCCGTCAGGGTGAACCCCTCGGATTCTGCGGCGCCAACAGTCACATTTGTGGCCGCATTCACAACATCACCGACCCGTCCGCACCGTACGCACCGCACATGGGCATGCGGCATGGCGTTCCCATCAAAACGTTTCTGGTTGCCAGCACTCTCGAGTTTGAGTATCTCGCCACTTTCGGCGAGGACATCAAGATTGCGGTAAATGGTTCCCAAACTGATCCTGGGCAAACGCTGCCGAACCATGTCATAAACCTCATCTGCCGTGGGGTGAGAACACACCTTGCGCAACTCCTCAAGAATGACTTTACGCTGTTTGGTCATGCGGGTCTGGGACATATGCACCTCTTTTGCTGGCTGCGGGCCTGTTGTTAGCGTTAACAGTAATCATTTTCCATAAGAAAGGCAAGTGCCCTTTTCCACAGCCCGCCCGCCTTGGCGTCACCACTCGATACGCCCTCCCCTACACTTGACTTTTGTTCAGTTTTTCTTAACAACAAACACGTTCGAACACAGTGACGCCGAGAGAAGCACCCTAAATGAAAGATAAGTTTTTCCTTAAATCACTAAGGCTTATACCAGGAAACTGGAAAAAGTGGCTTGCTGCCATCACATTCGGCATCATACTCACCTCTATCATAGAGACTGGGGCCATGGGGTTTATTGCCGTTTTTGTTTCCGCCATTAACGACCCCGAAATCATCTCCCATTCGAACAAGTTGCGGATGGTTACCGGCTTCATCCCGAGAAGCCTCCTCAAGACCCCTTTTGACACGCTTTTCGTGCTTGGCACCATTGCCTGCTCGCTGCTCATCCTCAAGAATGTCTGCTCGGCAGCCATCACCTACGCCTATTCCCGTTTCTCCGCGAACATGGACGCCCTGTTCGGCGAAATGCTCATGAAAAACTACCTGTGCCATGAGTATGAATGGCACGTGGGCAGACACTCCGCCGACCTGGTCACGGCAGGCACCTGGCGCAAATACATACTGCCCGCATGGTACATGGCCATCCTCGCCCTCAACGACATTGTGCTCGTCACCATGCTGGGCGTCACCCTGCTCTATGCCGTACCCATCATTTCCGTTGTCACAATTGCAGTCTTTGGCCTCATGGCCGTGGGGACGTATTCACTGCTGCGCCCGAAGATCGACCGGGAGGCCAAGGCCATCGCCCGGTTTGAACAGCGTATCAACAAAAGCACGACAGACATCACGCAGGGGATCAAGGAGATCCTCATTGCATCCAAGCAGCACTACTTCTTCAACAACTACCAAAAGGACGTTCTCGCCTCCGCCAATGCGCAGGCCCGCAACCTGGTCCTTGCCCGCACGCCGTCCTGGGCCTTCGAGTCCGTGGGCTTCCTCCTGCTGTGCGGCACCGTCATCGCATCCCTGGCCTTGAACGAGCACATTCCCCCTTCAGTCCTGTCCGGCAAGCTCGCCCTGCTCGGGGTCATCGCATGGCGCATCCTTCCGGCCTTCAACCGCATCGTGAATAACCTGTCGTCCCTTCGGGACCATCTTCCCAAGGCAGATGGAGTTATCAATGCAATTTTCAACATGCCCGACAGGCACTACCCCAATGAAGCGGCAACCCCGCTCCCTCTGGAACGCGAAATACGCATCGAGAATCTCAATTTCCAGTACAATGAAGCCACCCAGCTTGCACTTGCCGACATCAACATGACCATCCCGTCGGGCTCCACCGTGGGCCTGGTCGGCCGGTCTGGCTCCGGCAAGAGCACCCTGGCCGACATTATTATCGGCCTGCTCTCCCAGACGTCCGGCACCATCACCATTGACGGTCAAAACCTCTCTCCCGAAAACAAAGAGAACTGGATTGCGAGCATCGGCTACGTGGGCCAGTCCCCCTTCTTCACCGACGGCAGCATTCTGGAGAACGTGGCCTTCGGCCTTGATGAGAGCATGGTGGACAGGGAAAAGCTCCTCAACTGCTGCCATATGGCCGCACTGGACACGCTTATTGACCAGCTCCCGGGCGGCATTGATCGCCCCCTCGGTGAACGCGCCGAAAAGCTTTCCGGCGGCCAGCGCCAGCGTGTCGC
>QKEJ01000034.1 GCA_003252375.1 Halodesulfovibrio sp. | reverse complement strand
TACGTGATGGAGGTGGGCAACGTGGTGCTGGAGGACAAGTCCGACTCGCTGCTCAGCAACCCGGAGATCCAGAACGCCTACCTTGGCGGCAAGGGCCACTAGCCGTCTTTGTCTTCGATCTGAGTATCAACGAGCCCTCCTTTGCGGAGGGCTTTTTCTTGGGGACAACTCCACGCTTGTCCGGGGGGCAGCTTCTGGTATGCTCAAGGCATGAACACTCCGGACGCCATCGCGGACTCCTTTTCCCGCTCCGTGCTGCGACAGGCACAGGAGGGGGGCTACGCCCTGCTCGACGCCGCGGCCCTTTGCGCCCTGCTGGATGAAGGAGGCGTGACGCTGGTGGACGTGCGGGATGCGGGCGATTTCGAAGCGGGGCATATCCCCGGCGCCATCTGCTATCCGCTGCCCATGTCGTGGCATGCCCGGTTCTTCAGGCGCTGGTGGCTGAAGAAGCTGTTGTGCCGTACCGCATGCGTGCGGGTGGTCTTTTGCTGCGGGGGAACGGAAAGCCTGCGCAGTGATTCGGCCGCGCGAGCTGCCGTGATCAGCGGCATTGCCGCCGTCTACAGGTATGTGGGGGGGCTGGAGGCATGGCGGAAACAGGGGCTTCCCGTCGAAACAGGGCCCTGCTGCGAACCGGGCGATACTCCTGAAGAGGCGTGAGCGTCAGGAAAGGATGAAGGATGCCGTGGCGGTCGCCACAATGGTGTCGTCGGGGAGTTTCGCTTCAGCCCGGACAAAGGCGATCTTGGCGCCGTATTTCACCACGGTGGCCTCTGCGATCAGGGCCGTATCGGGCCGCATTCCCTTCATGAACTGCACATGCATGTCCACGGTGGCCGTACGGCGTTCGGTCTGCATGCGGGAGAGTACGGCATGGGCCATGGCCTCATCCAGCAGCGTGCCGATGACTCCGCCGGAGAGCATGCCTGCTCCCTGCGCCGAGAAGGGCGCCGGGTCTAGACGCAGACGCGCCTGGCCGTCCTCGGCCGATTCCACATGGATGCCGAGGTGGCGGAGAACGGGATTGACGCGCTGGTCGTCCTGCTGGACGTCGTGGAGGTATTGCATCGTGGGGTGGTGGGGCTGCAGGGGAATGGGGTAAGGCCGTTCAAGGGCGGATTACAGCGAGCCGTAATGGGGCGGAGGTCCGTTGTCTATGCCGCCTTCTTCCAGCGCGGGCAGGAGGGCGCGCAGCTTGGTCTGCATGGCCAGCATGCGCTTTTCCATGTCGTCCAGCTGGAACTGCTGGGCGGTCAGGGCCTCATTGAGTTCCTGGATGGTCCGGTCCTGGAAGTAGATGGTCTCTTCAAGCTGGGTCAGGCGTTCTTCCGTGGTCTTCATGGATCTTTCCTTTGTTACAGGCCGTTCGCGGCATCATCCGCCAGTGCGCAGACAATGGCGAACTCCTCTTCCGCCACGGGCATGACGGAGAGGCGCGAGCCCTTCTTGAGCAGTTCCATTCGCTCCAGTCCCGGCGTGCCTTTGAGCATTCTGAGCGGCACGGGGTGGTCGAATTTTCGGATAAAGCGCACATCCACCATGAACCAGCGCGGGGCTTCCGGGGTGGACTTGGGGTCGAAGTGGTTGTTTTCCGGGTCCCAGGCCGTATGGTCGGGGTAGCTTTCGCGCACGATTTCGACAATGCCCGCCACCGAGGGGTTGGTCACGCTGTGGTAGAAGAGGCCGAGGTCGCCCTGGCGCATCTCGTCACGCATGAAGTTGCGTGCCTGATAGTTGCGTACGCCGTCCCACGATGAAACGCCGCCGGGCAATGCGGCAAGGTCGTCTATGGAAAAGCAGCCGGGTTCCGTTTTGAAGAGCCAGTGCCGGGGCATGTCGGTACTCCGTTTCCGGCATTTCCTTATCTGTGGATGCCGGTTGGGGATGTGCGCCGCTGGTGCGGCGTCGTGAGCGGGGAGGATGGGGTTTCGGGACTACAGCTTCAGCCATTCTTCCAGGGTCGGGGGAATAGGGGCCCGGCCCGGCAGCGGGGTCCATGAGCAGCGGGCCGTGAGCTCGATGCCGCGCTGGATGATGGATACCGGCCTGTCCGAGGAAACCACGACAACTATAAGATCGTCATTGGTGGCTGTAAAGCGCACGGCGGAATTGTACCGCGCCCCGCGGGCCCTGTTTTCTCCGGGAACCGCCCGGCCGTCCAGAAGGCAGGCAAACCCGTAGAGCTTGGCGTCGTGGCCGATGTGCAGGGCGCCGTCCACCTTGGCGAAGGAACAGGCGAGGTCCTTGCCGTCGGGCTGGGTCAGGTCCAGTGGCGTGTGCAGGGTCTGGCCGGCAAGGTTGCGGGGAATTGTCCGCAGGTCCACCACCAGCGTACAGCCGTGCTTGCGCTCCTGCGCACAGCGGACAATGTCGGTGATGATGTGAAACAGTTCGTGCTGCGCATCCGGGGCAAGGCGCGACTCGATGAGGGCCTCTTCCAGCTGGACAAGATTGGGCTTGCGATTGGTGGACTGGAAGCTCCCCTCGGCAAAGGAGCAGAGCAGTTCGTCGTCCAGGTACAGGAAGCCGTGGCGGCCCTCAAAGTCCGCAATGATGCTGCCGGGAGGAGGGTTGTCCAGCGTGATGCCCACAATGGTCTTGCCGTCGGAGACAAGTATCCGGTTGGACGATTCCACGGACTGCAGAAGCTTGCGGCAGTGCCGGAGGTTGGCGAGGGAGGGCTGCTCCATGCGCGGGAAGCTGGCGATGAAATCGAGTTGCTTCAGGTGCATGGGTTCCACAAAGGCCAGTCGGCCCTTGGGCCAGGCACCTTCCTCGCGGGTGTGCGAGATGCCCAGTACGGAGTCCAGTGTGGGGTAGACGCGCAGGTGGGTATCCAGCCCTACCAGCGAGTTTCGGCGGTCCACGATGTAGTCGCGCACGGCGTGGGTGGCGTAGCTCTGCAGCACGAAGCCGGAGGCGCTGTCCCGCATGTCGTTGTTGGCGGCAAGGTCGAGCATCAGCTGGGCGGCAGCGTGTTCCAGCCAGCACATGGTCGGGCCCTTGGAGCACAGGTCGGGGTGTTCCTCGGTGAACCACATGAGAAAGGGCACGTCCTTGCTGCAGCCGCCAAAGGCCAGCAGCCCGGTCAGTTGCGGGTCGGGATAGGGGCGCAGCTCGCAGGGGCGCATGTTGTCCGGCATGGGGCACACGCCCATCCATTCCGAGGAGTCGAGAAACAGTTCCCTGAGTTTGGGCTGGTGTCCGTCCAGAAGGAATTGCGGATCAAGGACATGGATGGGGTCGTTCTGGCCAAGGGAGAGCAGCAGGGCTGCACGGCTGGGGCCGGAGAAGTGCGACAGGCCCTCACGCAGGCCGTCCAGCGTATGATAGATGCACAGTTTTCTGTATCTGCTGCTCACGATCGCTCCTTCGTGCCAACCGAATAATACGAATGCAGGATTGCGCTTTTGCCCGCATACAGGCTATGCGATAGGAAAGGCATGGGAACTCCGCCACGGATTCCCGGCCGCAATGGCATGTGTGTACTATAGAATCCGCTTCCATAACAAACAGAAATAATTGCAATGGTTGCCGGAGAAGGGCACTGGCACAACAGGCACCTGCTGTCTGTGTTACCGTGCAGTCCGGAATTGGAAACGGCATGAAGAAGAAACCGCCGAAGCGCAAGGTTCTTTCCCTGTTCGGGGATCGGGAAACCGGAGTACCCGGTACTCCACCTCCCGGTGCGGCTTCCGGAAGGGATGGCGTGGCGGATCTCCGGAACGCGCCTGTGCTGGAGGAGCTTCCTGACGGCTCTCTTGATCTATTTGATTTGCCGGACCCCGTGCCCGGCGTGCATGGCGGTCCGGAGAACGGCATCAGCTGGGAGTCCGCTCTTTCCGGGGCGGAGCGTTGCGACACGGATGATCTGGGGGCGGATGCCGGGATGGACCCCGGCATTGGCGTGAGAGGGAGCGGGAGCAGGGGGACGGTTCTGCGTCTCTTCGGACAGGGCGATCAGAAAACCTCTGCATATTGGCCCTCTCAGGGGGGCGGATATGGCGGGGCGGACTTGAATGACCTGCTGGAATTGCTCGCCGCTTCCGTCCCCTTTGGTGCCGACCCGGGGGACGGGGAAGAGGACGCACCGTTACCGGCCATGTCCTTCCCCACGCTGGACCGCATCATCGGACGGCTGGCAACGGCCATATCCCGTCGTCTCTACGGGCTGACTACACGCCGGTGGACGGTGACATCCCACTCGGCGAAGCGGGCGGAGTTTGCCGCCTGGTCCCGGTTCAATCGTCCGGTTGCCTCCACGCTGCATGTCTATCCCCTGGAAGGGGTTGCGCTCATGGGAGTGGACGGTGATCTTGTGCACAGCCTTTCCGCCCGCCTCATGGACCGTGGGCCGGAGCGACGTTTCCCGGAAAGGGAGAGAACCCCGGACGACAGTCTTTCGCCCTCCGTTGCGTCGCAGGCCATGGCTGCCTACTGCCTGCATGTCTTCCAGCTTGACGTGGAGTGGGCCATGGCGCCCTTCTTCGAGGTGGAGACCAGCAGGGGCAGGCTCGTCTTGCCCGATGACCCCATCATTGAATTTGCGGAAAACGAGGAGTGCGTCATCAGTTCGTTCACCGTATCGGACGGAGAACATGCCGGACGCATCATTCTGCTCTTTTCCGCCGCCATGCTCCGTCCGCTGGAGATGCTGCTGGCAAGCAGCAACAGGGTGCTCATGCCTGCCTCCACGGAAACGGACGACGAGGTGTTCCTGCGGTTGCGGACCCTCTCCGATGCCGATCTGCGCGCCTATCTGGCGGAGGCGCACCCGCTCCTTGCCTCGGTTGTCCTCTTTCAGATGTCGGAGGACAGGCGACTGCGTATTTTGCAGGAGATGGGCACGGCCATGCAGGAGGAACTGGTGCGCCGCATGGGGCGGCGGGCTTCCGTTCTGCGGACTCTGTCACTGGAACAGCGGGTTGCCGTGCGCTGCCTGCTGATGGGGGAAGGCCATACCTCACATATGCTGCGCATGTGCACGCCGGAAGCGGCTGCCCGGTTCCTCGGCACCATCTCCAGCCTGCCTTCGCTCTTTCCCTCGCAGGCTGCGGAAATTTGCGGAGAGGAGAACCCCGGCCTTACCTGCGGCAGCGCCATGGTCGTGGATAAGGGACTTGTGGGCAGGTTGCTCATGCGGAGCTTCTCTCCCGAGGTGTTTCCCGTGGTGAGCAGGTTGCTGGCGGAGGGAGTGCACGCCTTGCCCTTCGACTGCCTTGCGGTGTGCGACCCCGTGCATATTGCCACCCTGCTCGGGCATGAATCATACGGTGTCTGCGGGCTGGTGCTGCGCAATCTGCTGCGGGTATCGCGGACGCTGGCCGCAACCGTCTTTGCCCTGCTGGGCGATGACGCACAGCCTGCCGTGCTGGAGCGTGTGCTCATGCCCCGGTCCGTGGATGTGGACGTGGTGCACGTTGTGGAGAGCGCTCTGTGCGGGCAGCTGCCCATGGCCTGTACGGGATTGTCCGCGGAAGCCTCCCTCCGGCGGGATGGTGAGGATACGGTGGTGCCTGACGGCGTTGTCCTGCTGGGAGGGCTTTCCGATGCCCGGCGCCGGGAGCTTGTCCTGCAGGTGGAACGCCACGGCGTACAGGTTGCCCCGGAGGGAACTCTTTAGCGTTTTCTGCCGTTTCTGGTGTTGCGGTCGCTCCGGCCGTCTCCCTGAGAACGGTTCCTGCCGGACGGGGCTTTATGCCCACCGGCTGCTCTTCCAGACCTGCCGTTCGGCCTGTCCTCCGTGCCTGTATCCGGTCGTGCTCCGGAGGGCCCCTTTTTGCGGCTATCGCCTTGCCCGTGTCTGCCGGCTCCCGCGCCTGTCTTCCCACCCTTGCCTCCCTTGCCGCCGTGTCCCGTTCCGGGACGGCCGTGTTCCGGCATCAGAACGTGATGCTGGCGCAGCCGTTCGGCATCCGTCTTAGCGACGGGAATGGGCGAGCCGTCGGGGGCGATCCCGGCGTGGTACATGGCTGTGGCCACGGTGCCGGGCGTGGGGATGAAGCACTGAACCTGCTGGGGGCTCCAGCCCCTGCGCGCCAGCCAGTCGCCAAGGCGGTGCATGTCGTCATCCGTACAGCCGGGAAAGCCGCTCATCAGGTAGGGGATGACGTACTGTTCCTTGCCCGCTTCCTCGGAGTAGCGTTCGAAGGCCTGCAGAAATTTCTCGAATACGGGCAGTCCGGGTTTACGCATCATGTCCAGCACGGAGTCGCAGATATGCTCGGGCGCGACCTTGAGCTGGCCGCCCGTGAACTCCATGGTGTAGGCCCTGAGTGCGGTATCGTCCTGCAGGGCAAGGTCGTAGCGCACGCCACTGGCCACTCGCACGTGTCGGATGCCCTTGCCGTCGCGGATGCGCCGGAGCATGTGGACGCCGCGAGCCTGGTCCACCCTGAATTGGGGGCAGATGCGCGGGTGCATGCAGCTGGTGCGGCGGCACCGTGCCGGGTCGGCCGTACAGGTTGCCTGCCACATGTTGGCGGAAGGGCCGCCAACGTCGCTGATGGAGCCGGTGAAACCGGGAATGTCCGCCATGCGGCGCACCTCGTCCATGACGGATGCTTCACTGCGCGAGGCGATGCGTCTGCCCTGATGCAGGGCCAGCGAGCAGAAGGAGCAGCCGCCTCCGCATCCCCGATGGGTGGTGATGCTGGTGGAGATCATGCTGTCCGCCGGAATGGGAGCGGTATACGCCGGATGCGCCTTGCGGGCGAACGGCAGGGCATAGAGGGCGTCCATGTCCGCCTCGGGCAGTGGCTCGGCCGGCGGGGCAAGCAGGACGGCCCGGTTTCCGGAGGGTTGCAGGGCCCATGCCGAGGCCTCATGCACCTGGCGCTCAAGGGTGAGCGTGGCGGTCATGAGCAGGGCGGGGGTCTGTTCCATGGCCTCGTGGGAAGGAAGCAGGTAGGTCTGCGCATCGGCAGGGATGTCGGGGGTAAGGCCGGTGAAGGTCGGGGCAATGCCTCTGTCCGCTGCGGTGTCCTCGCTTTGTGCGGGCAGTTCCGCATGGCGGCCCATGACCGCCGTGCCGGGGATGCCGATCACGAGGTCGCGCAGGGGAATGCCCGAATCGGGGCCCTGCTCGTCCACGGCGCGGGCGATATCCAGCATGGCGCGCTCTCCCATGCCATAGACAAGACAGTCCGCCTTGCTGTCCGCCAGAATGGGGCGGCGCAGCTTGTCGGTCCAGAAATCGTAGTGCGAAATGCGGCGCAGGGAGGCCTCGATGCCGCCGATGACAACCCCCATGCCGGGAAAGGCCTGACGCACCAGCCCGGTGTAGGCCATTACGGCCCTGTTCGGCCGTGCCCCGGCCTTGCCGCCCGGTGTGTAGGCGTCGTCATGGCGCTTCTTGCGGAAGGCCGTATAGTGCGCCAGCATGGAGTCCAGCGCGCCAGCGCTTACCGCTGTGAACAGGGCGGGCCGTCCCATCCGTGCTACATCCTCCGGGGTGTCCCAGCGGGGCTGGGCGACAATGCCCGTGCGGTAGCCGTGCGCCACCAGCCAACGGCACAACAGGGCGGCGGCAAAGCTGGGGTGATCCACATAGGCGTCGCCCGAAACGAAGAGGATATCCAGTTCCTCCCAGCCGAGGATGTCCATTTCCTTGCGGGTCATGGGCAGGAAGGGAGGCTGGGCCAGCGGGGTGCGCCCGGCGGGAATGCGGGATGAATGGGGGGTGCGCGTTGTCATGGGCGGAATATAGGGATGAGCCGGTTGCGTGGCAAGCGGATACTGGTCTGTGAAGGCGCATGGGGGATCCAGAGGGAGGCATGGGCGCTCTCACCGGTAGGGATAGCGTCTTGCCATTGGCAACGTGCTGTATTACTGCATAGATACAAGACAGTGTCAGCTGTGTGCCGGGCCGTTTTCCGGGTGAGAACGGTCAGGGCACGCCGAAGCTGGCCGTGCGACTGCCGCCACCGCCGACCACTAGCCAAAGGGGAGATGATGGGGGGTACAGTGTCCGATCCTGATAAGGTTCCGAATACGAACGGCGCTGCTTCGCCGGAGCACGCGGACGCGTCCTTGCGTTTTTCGGGAACCAAGGATCGCATGAAGGTGGGCGTTGCCCGCTACATTCCGCCGCGCGGCAATGGCAGCCCCCTGACGCTGGAGCGCATCCAGATGCTGCTGGAGGAGGCGGGCATCCGTGTGCCCGTGAGCAGCAAGGGGGCGGAAAAGCTTCTGCAGTGCATTGCAGAAGGGCAGCCCCTCGACCGCATTGTCATTGCCCGGGGGGTTCCTCCGGTGAACGGTACCGATGCCTACCTCATCCCATATGGCAATCTGAACTTTCCCGTGTTTCCCGGACAGAAGATCGGCAGCAAGGTGCCCCTGCAGCACGTCAAGGCGGGGATGCGCATCGACGGATCAGAGATTCCTCCCCAGGCACCCACCAAGCCCCGGGACATTGTCATTCCCGACGACAGCAATTGCTATCTTGAGGAAGATACGCAGGACATCACTTCCAATGTGTATGGATTGGTCCAGGTGCGGGATTCCTCCGTGGACGTGGAGCCCCAGGTTCATGTTTCCGGCGATGGCATGGAGGCCCGGGGGACCCTGTACTACCGGGATATTGAGGGGCAACCCGTCACGGCGGACCGTATTGTGCTCATGCTGCAGGCCATGAAGATTTCGGTTGATCAGATTAGGCAGGAGCCTCTGCGCGAAGCGCTGAAGCGATGCGAGAAAACCAACCAGCCGGAAGTGGACGTCTTGTTGGCCAAGGGGCGGGCTCCGGTGGACGGCAAGGACGGGTATGTACAGATGCTTCAGCCTGTCGATGAGGTAGCCCAGGTGGGCAGTGCCGGGGCAGGCGGAGCCATTGATTACCGGAACCGGGGAGTGACGCCTTCGGTCCGGACCGGAGACCCGGTGGCCATGATTCACCCGCCGGTACCGAGCCTGCCCGGAGTGGACGTACTGGGGAAGATCATTCCGGCACGGGACGGACAGCCTGCCAGTGTGGCATTTGATGCCAGCGTGACGCTGGATGAGGATGGCCGAACCGTCCGGGCCCAGCGTGACGGGCTTGGTCAGTATGTGGGTGGGGTGCTGTCCGTGCAGGAGGTCGTGCAGATCAAGGGCGACGTGGATTTTGGCTCGGGTAACGTGCAGGTGGGGACCGGTTCGGTCCAGGTCAAGGGCGCGGTTCTGTCCGGGTTTGCCGTCAAGGCTCCCGGGGCGCTGGTGGTGGGAGAGGCCATCGAGTCCGCGCAGGTGCTGGTCGGTTCCAATGTGGAGGTTGCCGGCGGCATCGTCATGCAGGGCAAGGGGTCCATCAAGTGCGGGGGCAGCGTTACCGCAAAATTCATTACCGAGGCCTCTGTGGAGGCCCGTGGGGATGTTGTGGTGCTGGATTCCATCCTGCACTCCACCATCGTCTGCGGTGGCGAGGTGGTCGCCACATCGGGACGCGGGCGCATTCAGGGGGGCTCCATAACCTGTCGGACAGGTGTTCGGGCCATTGAGCTGGGGTCTGATATCGGAGCCCCGACGCACGTGACTCTGGTTGCCAGTTCAAAGGCGCTGCGTGAACTGGAGAAGGAACGTGACGCGGTAAAGGATGCCCTGGCCAAGATAGCCATGAAATTTGGTGAGGGAGACGACGAAACCCTGCTGATGCATGCCCAGCCTGAACACTACAAGGCTCTGGAAATGGCGTTGTCATTGCGCAGCTCTCTGCAGACGAAGCTGGAGACGTTGCGGGAGCAGGTTACCGAGGCTCGGCAGAAGGCTTCGCACAAGTTGCGGAATGCCCGGGTTCAGGTCAGTGGCACCGTGCACGCCGGAACGGTCATCACCATCGGTGAAGCCGTGTTTTCCGTGTCGCATCCGCTGCAGGCGGCCGTCTTTAGGTACGAGCCGACAACCCGGAGCATTGAGGTGACCAGCGCCTCGTGACGGGGAAATGAAAAAAGCCGGGTTGCCCCGGCTTTCTTGTTGTGCGGATTATTCCTTGGGCGGCTCAATGAGCACCTTGCCCTGATTCGTATCCGGATGGCCGGGGGGCATACCCATGCCACCCTTGGCTGGGGGCATCTGCATGCCGCCACCCATACCTCCTCCCATACCGCCGCCCATGCCCTTGCCTCCGGCATGGGATCCCATGAATGCCTGCCACTCGTCATGCGAGATGGCCTGGTCGCCGTCCTTGTCTATGGTTTCGAAGGCAGCCTTGCGCATGTTGGGATGCTTGGCCTGGAATTCTTCCCAGCTGACGGAGCCGTCGGCATCCGTGTCCATCATGCCGAATTTGCCGTCGGCGGAGAGGGGGGACGACCAAAGGCAGGTAAGAAGTGCTGCGAGAACGAGTCGTTTCATCATGTCTCCTTGCTGCGGATAGGCAGCCGTGTGGACGGGATGCCCGCCCCGAAGTGTTGCTCCGGCAAGAGATAGCGCGCAGTCCGGCGTATGTCCAGCCCTGACGGGTTGTTTGCGGCATCTTGTTGCAGGGGCAAAGCAAAGGCCCCTTTCCTACGTGGAAAGGGGCCGATCATTCTGGCTCCCTGGACAGGACTTGAACCTGTAACCTAGTGATTAACAGTCACCCGCTCTGCCGATTGAGCCACCAGGGATTATGTGGAGTGCAGCGTGGTTGTGCACATCCAGCGAGGAGAGACGTATACGGAGTTCGCTTCGTGGCGTCAAGAAAAAAGTCCTGCATCACAAAGTTTTTCAATGTGCCCGCCACTCTGGGGGCGATGAAAGCAGAAGGGCCCTCTTTCGCTTGAAAGAGGGCCCATGCATTCTGGCTCCCTGGACAGGACTTGAACCTGTAACCTAGTGATTAACAGTCACCCGCTCTGCCGATTGAGCCACCAGGGATTGTGGATGCGTTGCACGGGTTACGTGCGGCGCGGAGACAGTGTCTAAGCGAAACGGCATGCCTCCGTCAAGCGTGTTTTTATTTTTTTCCGCATTTTGCACGAATCACGATTTTGACGTATGGAAAGGGTGCACTTTCTTGACGGCAGTGGACAATTGGCATAACCCATCCCAATTCAGATGGATCGAATTTTCTAAATGGAGTTATTGCCTTGAGCGAGCAGGAAAAGTCAAAGCGGCCTACAATCAAATTGCCCACAAAATCCAAGCATGTTGAATATTTCATGCCCATGCTTGAGAGTTTTGCCAACCGCGATGATCTGAATGAAGTGGTGAAGAACAGAGTTGCCAAATCCTGTGACCTGCTTGAGGCGGGCTATGCCCTGTACCCCAACGGATTTCGCAAACAGGATGACTTTTCCGAAATTCGTGCGGAATACGAAGGCCTTGAAGCGGACGAGCTTGAATCCCTGGAACGGGAATTCTGCTGCGCAGGCCGTATCGTCGCCAACCGCTCGTTCGGCAAGGTGGCATTCTTCCAGATGCTCGACCGCAGCGGCAAGATGCAGTGCTATGCAGACCGCGAAGTGCTCGGCACGGATCAGTACAGCATCTTCAAGAAGTTCGACATGGGGGACATTGTCGGTGTGACCGGAACCCTGTTCCGCACCAAGACCGGCGAACTGACCCTCTCCTGTACCAGCATCAAGCTGCTGACCAAGTCCATCCGCCCCCTGCCGGAGAAGTACCACGGCCTGAAGGACGTGGAAATCCGGTATCGCCAGCGGTATGTCGACCTCATTGTCACACCGCGCACCCGCGAGATTTTCCGCAAGCGTACCCAGATTGTCCGCGAATTCCGCCGCTTCATGGAAGGACACGGCTTCATGGAGGTGGAAACCCCCATGATGCAACCCATTCCCGGCGGCGCTACCGCGCGTCCCTTTGTGACGCACCACAATGCGCTGGACATTCAGCTGTACATGCGCATTGCCCCGGAACTGTATCTGAAGCGCCTGCTTGTGGGCGGTTTCGAAAAGGTCTTCGAAATCAACCGCAACTTCCGGAACGAGGGCACCTCGACGCAGCACAATCCTGAATTCACCATGTGTGAATTCTACTGGGCGTATGCCACCTTCGAAGATCTCATGGATCTGACAGAGCAGCTTTTTGCCCATATCGCCCAGGCTGTCTGCGGTACCACCGTGATCACGTATCAGGAGCAGGAAGTGGACCTGACCCCCGGCAAGTGGACCCGCATGGGCTTCCTCGAGTCGCTGGAGAAGGTTGGCGGACACACTGCAGAGCTGTACGAGGACTACGATCGTCTGGCCGCCTATATCCGCGAGCGCGGAGAAAAGGTGATCAAGGGCGAAAAGCTTGCCAAGCTGCAGGCCAAGCTCTTTGACCTTGACGTGGAGCCCAAGCTCATCCAGCCCCACTTCATTTATCATTACCCCACGGACATCTCGCCGCTTTCCCGCAAGAACGAGAAGGACCCGTCCATCACCGACCGGTTCGAACTCTTCATGACCGGTCGGGAGCTGGCCAACGCGTTCTCCGAGCTGAACGACCCGGTGGACCAGCGTCTGCGGTTCCTCGATCAGGTTGCCGAAAAGGAAGCCGGAGACGAAGAGGCACACTTCATGGACGAGGATTACCTGCGGGCGCTTGAATACGGCATGCCGCCGGCGGCAGGGCAGGGGATCGGCATTGACCGTCTGGTCATGCTGCTGACGGACTCCGCATCCATCCGAGAGGTGATTCTGTTCCCTCTGCTCAAGCCGGAGATCTAGGCCGGACGCACCATGCGCTTCGAATCATTCATTGCCATGCGCTACCTGATGGCGCGCAGCAAGCAGGCCTTCATTTCCGTCATATCCGTTACCTCTATTCTCGGTGTCGCACTGGGCGTGGCTTCGCTCATTGTGGTGCTGGGGGTCATGAACGGCTTTACCAAGGACTTGCGGGACAAGATTCTCGGCGTGAATGCGCATGCGCTGACCATGCACGCGGGGGGTGGCATTGCCGACTACCAGACCGTGCAGGATACGGTGCGCGGAGTTCCCGGCGTGACCGGCGTGACGCCGTTCATCTATTCGGAAGTCATGATTTCCACCTCCAACGGGGTCAAGGGCCTTGTACTGCGCGGTGTTGATCCGGATACGGCGGAGACGGTGCTCTCCATCCGCGAGCATATGCAGGATGGCACCTTCCTGGACCTGAAGAAGCCGGGCGTTCCGGGCATCATCATCGGCAAGGAGCTTGCCAAGCGTCTTGGTGTGGGCATCGGCAGCAGGGTGAACCTGCTTTCGCCCACAGGGAACAAATCCGCCACGGGCTTCACCCCCCGGGTGCGCATGTGCCGGATCGTGGGACTCTTCAAGACCGGCATGTGGGAGTATGATTCCTCCCTCGGATTCGTCTCGCTTGATGCCGCCCGTGACCTGCTGGGCTGGAACAACTCGCTGGTGACCGGTCTGGAAATGACCGTGGACGATGTCTACAACGCCGACAAGGTTGCGGACCGCGTTACCGACGTTCTGGGGGGCTATCCCTACTATTCGCGCAACTGGATGGAGATGAATGCCAACCTTTTTGCGGCGCTCAAGCTTGAGAAGACCGCCATGGGCATCATTCTGACCCTCATCGTGCTGGTGGGCTCCTTCTCCATCGTCACCACGCTGGTCATGCTGGTCATGGAGAAGACGCGTGATATCGCCATTCTCATGTCCATGGGCGCAACCCGCAGACAGGTGCGGCACATCTTCATGCTGCAGGGCACCATTATCGGCGGCGTGGGCACGGTGCTCGGGTTCATTCTCGGGCTGGCGGTGGCCTATCTGCTCAAGGAATACCAGTTCATCGAACTGCCCAAGGGCGTCTATTCGCTCGATACCCTGCCCGTGCTGGTGGAGTGGACCGATCTCGTGATCATCGGCGTATCGGCCATGGTCCTCTGTTTCGTGGCCACCATCTACCCGGCCAGGCAGGCAGCCGGACTGGAACCTGCAGACGCGCTGAGGTATGAATGAGCACCTCGGAACATTTGTATGAACTTTTCGACGTTGGCCGAGAATACGAGGGGCCTGCCGAGAAAGTGACGGTTCTCAAGGGACTGGACCTTGTCATCGGGCAAGGAGAGACCCTTGCCGTGGTCGGTGCTTCCGGTTCAGGGAAAAGTACCCTCTTGCATCTCTTGGGAACCCTTGAT
The DNA here is from genome assembly GCA_003252375.1 of Halodesulfovibrio sp. Classification (GTDB taxonomy): domain Bacteria; phylum Desulfobacterota; class Desulfovibrionia; order Desulfovibrionales; family Desulfovibrionaceae; genus Halodesulfovibrio. Next base: position 11,676 of record QKEJ01000034.1, on the reverse strand, counting down.
AATCCTTCGTGGGGAAGAGTGCTTTTCCGTGGACGTGATCTGGGAGAGCTTTCTGCGGAAGACAAGGCCGTGCTGCGGAACCGTGAAATCGGATTTGTCTTCCAGTTTCATCACCTTCTCCCGGAGTTCACCACGATTGAAAATGTGGCCATGCAGGCCCTTATCGGCGGCATGAACCGCAGTGAAGCCCTGCAACGGGCACGGGAAGCCCTTGATATGGTCGGGCTTGCAGCACGCATCGATCACAGGGTGACAACGCTTTCGGGCGGGGAGCGCCAGCGTGCCGCCATTGCGCGGGCCATTCTGATGCGTCCGGCCGTTCTGCTGGCCGACGAGCCCACGGGGAATCTGGACGAACGGACCGGACGTGCCGTTGCCGACCAGTTGATGGAACTGAATGCACAGTTGGGAATGACCCTTGTGGTTGTGACACATAATGCCGAGTTGGCGGAGCTTATGCAGCGTCGCCTTGAACTGAGAGCTGGAGAAATCTATGACCAAACTGTTTAGACCTTGCGTGGCATTGGTCTTTTTCGTGTCTGTTCTGCTTACCTCTGTGGCTGGCTATGCCGCTCCCCTTCAAGACACCAAGGTCATTGTTCTCCCGTTCGAAGTGAATGCAAGTGACGATCTCAAGTATCTTGAAGACAGCCTGCCGTCTCTCATTACCGAGCGTCTGGCCGCCAAGGGCCTTTCCGCGATTCCTCAGGCCGAAACCATGGCCTTGATCCAGAAGCAGGGCATTACCGAACTGACCATTGCTTCCGTGCGTGACCTTGCACTGCTTGCCGGAGCCTCCTACGCCGTGTATGGCAGCTTCAACCAGATCGGCGACGATATTTCCATTGATGCCCGCATCGTCGAGGCATACGGCCTTCAGCCTGCAAAGCCCGTGTTCATCTCCAAGAGCGGGCTCATCAATATTCTGCCTGCCGTGGATGAATTGGTTGCCAGCGCGTCCAACGAGATGCTCAGCAAGAACACCATTGCGAAGGTAACCGTGCGCGGCACCAAGGTGCTTGATCCCGATGTTGTGCTGATGCGCATGCGCACCCGAAAGGGCGACCCTCTTGATGGCAAGGCGATCAACGAAGACGTGAAGCGTATTTACGGGCTGGGGTATTTCAGTGACGTGCAGGCTTCCATTGATCAGACCCGTGATGGGGCAGAGCTTATCTTTACCGTTTCCGAGAAGCCGCGCGTGGAGAAGATTGTCATCGAAGGGTCTGACGCTGTGGACGAGGAAGATATCCTGGCAGCCATGAGCACCAAGACCGGAGCCGTTCTGAACGAGAAGTTGCTGGCGCAGGACCTGACCAAGGTGCTCGAATTATACCGCAAGGAAGGGTACTACCTTGCCAAGCTTGAACACAAGGTGGAGGAGCATGCCAACCATTCCGCCAGCCTCGTGCTGACCGTGGAAGAGGGTGAAAAACTCTACATCAAGGAAATCAAGCTGCTGGGCGTGGAACAGCTGGACCCGGACGACGTGCTCGATGAACTGGCGCTCTCCACCTACAGCATCCTTTTCTCTTGGTACGATGGTTCCGGCCTGCTCCGTGAGGACTATCTGGAGCGCGACTCTGCGGCTATCGGCGCGTATTATCTTAACCGTGGTTTCATGGACGTGCGCGTCGGTGTGCCGGAAATCGACTATCAGGAAGACGGGATCGTCATAACCTTCCGTGTCAGCGAAGGAACCCGCTACAAGATTGGCAGCATCTCCTTCAAGGGAGATCTGATCGAGCCTGATGATACCCTCTTTGATCTTGTTTCGATTGACGAATGGAAGGAGGACGAGGAGTACCTCAACTATTCGCTGATCAAGGAAGACAGCAACAAGCTTACCGAATACTACTCCGAGCACGGCTATGCCTTTGCCGAGGTGGACTTTGAAACGCCCAAGGCGGACGATCACACCATCAATCTTGTGTACAGGGTGACCAAGAAGAACAAGGTCTATGTGCGCAACGTGACGGTACAGGGTAACAGCCATACGCGTGACAATGTCATCCGGCGTGAGATCCTGCTGACCGACGGCGAAGCCTTTAATGGTGCCAAGCTGCAGAAGAGCAACAAGGGACTCAACTCCTTGGGTTTCTTCTCTGCCGCAGAAGTTGAGGTAGTGCCCACCGACAACCCGGATGAGGTAGACCTGCGGGTAAAGGTGAAGGAGATGAATACGGGGGCGCTGATAGCCGGTTTGGGCTGGAATACCTGGGGCGGTGTCGGGGTGTCCGGCTCCATCCGGGAAAGCAACCTCTGGGGCAAGGGGTACGCCGGCTCTCTTACCGGTACTTTCGGGAGTGACGCTACTCGGTATGACCTTGGATTTGTGAATCCGCGCTTGTATGATTCCAAGTATGCGTGGGGCTTTAACTCCTATATCGGCGAAAGCGAGTTTGATGATTACAGCATTGAGACCATCGGCAGTTCCACGTATATCGGGAGACCCATTGGTGAGCATTCCCGCATTGGGGTAGGCTACCGTCTCGATTTCTATAGAATTTACGACATTGATGATGGGGCTTCGGACGACCTGAAGGATGAGGCTGGTAACCGCATAGCCAGTGTCCTATCCTCTACCTTTACCCGGTCCACTATTGATGACCCCAAACGTCCCACGAGTGGTATTTATACGCAGGCAGCTGTGGAATATGGCGGCGGCCTGCTACAGGGCGATGATAACTTCCTCAAACTGATTGGTGAAAGCCGCGCCTACTACGCTCTGAACAAGAACCATGTTCTTATGGGGCGCGTGCGGGCCGGTGTACTCATGGAAAGCGAGTCCGGTGATGAAGTGCCCCTGGTGGAACGCTTCTGGATCGGCGGCATCAATTCCGTCCGTGGGTACCAGAAGAGCGACTTTGCCGTGGTTGACAAGGATGGCGATAAGATTGGTGGTACGCGCATGGCCTACATGAACCTTGAATACCAGTGGTTCTTCAACGAGGAGTTCGGCATGCAGCTGGTTCCGTTCTTTGACGCCGGCGTAAACTTTGACGATACCTCGGACAATCTCAAAACCAGCCAGAACGATGACATCATGACCAGTGTTGGTCTGGAATGGCGGTGGAAGTCCCCCATGGGGGATCTGCGCTTTGCCTACGGCGTCCCCCTGAACAAGGTGAACGGCGAGCAGAAGGACCCGCGCTTCGAATTCGCCATGGGGCAATCCTTCTAGGCGCAAGCAAGCAACAAGGGCGCGGCATTTGCCGCGCCTTTTTTACGTCCCCCGCCTTCGGGTTGCATCTCTTTGCCTGTTCCAGTACCCTTGAGGCGCCGCATTGGACAGGTTGAATCATTCCCCCATCTCAACCCCTCAGGAATCGTATGTTTGGAACACGGATTGGAAGGTTGGTTGTCGCACTCGTCTGTGCAGTGTACCTGCCACTCTCTTTCACCCCTGTTGCGTATGGCGCATCCATCAGCGCCGAATACAAGAGCGGATATTCGTCATTTACCTCCCTCGTGAAGGATGAACGAAGGGCGCGCTACCGTTCCAACTGGAAGCAGCTGGAGGAACGGTTCATGCGGATCTACAAGCGCGCCCCCAAGGGCGCTCACGCCCCCAAGGCTCTCTATTTCACGGCACGCGTGAATGAGGAGTTGGCGAAACGCTCATTCCTCTCTTCGGATTATCAATCCGCCGTCGAGTACTTCAGGCGCGTTGCAAGCCGCTTCCCCAAGCATAGCTGGTCGGATGATTCCCTCTATCGCAGCGCCCAGATTCTGCATGAGCATCTGCATGACGATGCCGGCGCGGTGGATGACCTGAATACAATTCTGCGAGAATATACACGCGGCGACATGTACGCCAAGGCGCTTTCCCTGCATCGCTCCATCCGGAACGGTGCCGCCGCTGTTGCCACGTCCTCTCCCCGCCCCGCCGCAGAGGAGCGCAGGGTGTCCTCGTCCCGGAAGGGGCTGGCGGAGCTGCGTGAAATCCGTTTCCAGAGCAGCAACGAGTATACACGTATCGTGCTGGATATGACCCGGGAAACGGACTACCACTACCAGATTCTTTCCGCGGATGCCGCCCGCGGGCTGCCGTTTCGCCTGTATGTCGACCTTTCCGATACTTCCATGGGCGGTAAGATCCCCTCGGAACTGAATATTGCTGACGGCATCCTGAACACCGTGCGTACCGGTTCGCCCTCGCCCGGAGTGAGCCGGGTTGTGCTCGATTTCGATTCAGTCCAGAAATACAACGTATTCGCTCTGGAGAATCCGTACCGGGTGGTTATTGACGTTACGGCTCCCAAGGACGGGGAGCCTTCGCTCAGTGCTTCCAAGGGTGCAGCTGCCGTGGCGAATTCCGGGAAGCAGAAGGCCTCCTCCGGAGGGAACGGTGTGGCCGCCCGTCTCGAGAAGCCGCGCAAGTCCATCAAGTACACGGCGCCTCCCGGCAGCAAGGATCAGGTGGGCGAACTCATCGAACAGCTGGGCCTGACCGTGAAGACGATCATGATAGACGCCGGGCATGGCGGCAAGGATCCCGGGGCCATGGCCAACTCGATCAAGGAAAAGCTCTATGTGCTCAAGGTGGCCAAGATGGTTGGCGAACGTCTCAAACGTAAGGGTTACACGGTCCTGTACACCCGTTCGGACGACACCTTCGTGCCGCTTGAGGAACGAACGGCCATGGCCAACGTGCGCAAGGCCGACATGTTCATCTCCTTCCATATCAATGCCCACCGGAGCAGCGCCATTTCCGGGGTGGAAATTTACTACCTCAACCTCGCCAGTTCCAAGAGCGCCGTTCGCGTGGCGGCGCGGGAAAACGCCGTCAGCGAAAAGCGGATAAGTGATCTGCAGTTCATTCTCACGGACCTGATGCTCAATTCGAAGATGCAGGAGTCGAAGGACCTTGCATCCCTCATCCTTACGAACATGCTGACAACGGCCAAGTCCGGAGGGTATTCCGTACGTGACAACGGGGTGCGCAGTGCTCCCTTCTACGTGCTTATGGGGGCCAAGATGCCTTCGGTGCTCGTGGAGCTCGGCTACTGCACCAACAAGTCCGAGTCGAGCCGTCTTAAGTCCGAAAAGTACCTGACCCGGCTTGCTGATGGCATTGTCAAAGGTGTTGAAGGATATACCAAGCAGTTGGGGCGTTTCGCCTCCATGTAACATTTCTTGACGAAGAAGCTGTATGAGGGCTATTTCTCTCTTCTTCCCTGCATGGGGTGTCGTGCCTGTGCGGGAATGAGTTGTGGGTTAACAAGCACTGAAATGTGCATTTTTGAGTACAAGGAGTTTTGTATGCGTAAGAGTTTCTTCCTTTCTCTGGTACTGGTTCTGGCCATGGCTCTGCCCGCAGTTGCCGGAAAGATCGGCTATGTCGATTCCACCGTGCTTGCTCAGGAGTCTGAACCGGCACATGCAGCGCAGGAGAAAATGAAGGCGGATTTCGGCCCCGAGAACAAGGAAGTCGAAACCATGGCCAAGGACTACCAGAAGAAGATGGAAGAGCTGAAGCTGCAGGCTGCTGCTCTGTCTGAAGCCGCCCGCGAGGACAAGAAGGTTGAGCTGCTGCGCCTCAAGCGCGACGTCGAAGACAAGCAGCGTGCGCTGATCCGCAAGGTGCAGGCCGCGAACGAAAGCGTTCGCCGCACCATGTCCGGCATGATCGTCAAGGCGGTCCAGGACTTTGCAAAGAAGAACGGTTATGATTTCATTTTCGACAAGGCATATCCGTCCATGGTTTTTGCAACCGGAAGCATGAACGTGACCAAGGAAGTCATGGTCGAGCTGAACAAGATTTACCGCGAACATAAGAAGTAGTCGGCATGGGCCGTACCCTTTCCGACATAGCCGCTGAGCTCGGGCTCGAGCTGCGCGGTGACGATCTCGATATAGCCGGTGTGAATACGCTTGAGGCTGCGGGCCCTGATGAGGTGAGCTTTCTGGCAAACCCCAAATATGTGCCCCAACTCAAGACCACGGCGGCCGGTGCTGTCATCTGCAGCGCCGAGTTCGCAGGGGACGTGGAACGCGCACTGGTGAGCGAGAACCCCTACCTGGATTTTGGCAGGTGTGTGGCGCTTTTTGCCCGGCCTCAGGGATGCATGCAGGGGATTCATGCCCAGGCATATGTTGATCCGCTGGCCGAGGTGGCCGAGGGATGTACGGTATACCCGTTCGCGTTCATCGGCCCGAGGGCGCGGATCGGCGCCGGTACGACGGTGTTTCCCGGCTGCTATGTCGGTGAGGACTGTGTTGTCGGGTCCGGCTGCATCCTCTATCCCAATGTGGTGCTCATGGCGGAAACCGTGCTGGGGGATGACTGCATCCTTCATGCCGGGGTCGTTCTGGGAGCCGACGGCTTCGGGTTTGCTCCCACGCCGTACGGGATACAGAAAATTCCGCAGATCGGGACCGTTGCCATCGGGAACGATGTCGAGATCGGCGCGAACACCACCATTGACCGGGCCGTGCTGGGGGCAACCTCGGTAGGGGATTCCACCAAGATCGACAATCTGGTGCAGATTGGCCATAATGTGCAGATGGGCGAACAGTGCCTTATCGTGGCGCAGGTGGGCATTTCCGGATCGACCAAGGTGGGCAACAATGTGACCATTGCCGGGCAGGCCGGTATCGCCGGTCATCTGTCCATCGGCAACGGCGTTACACTGGGCCCCAAAGCCGGTGTGGCCAAGAGTGTTCCGGACGGACAGATCCTGGGCGGCAACCCTGTTGTCGACAAGGGAACCTTCCTGCGGACCATGACCGTCATGCCCAAGTTGCCCGACATGTACAAGCGACTGCAGCAGCTGGAAAAAGAACTGGCTGCTCTCAAGAATGAAGCGGAGAAGTAGACAGATGACCCAAGAGACTCCGAATTCTTTTGATATCCGTAAAATCCTCGGGCTGTTGCCGCATCGGTACCCGTTTCTGCTGGTGGACCGCGTGGTGGACTATACGCCCAACGAGAATATCACTGCCTACAAGAACGTGACCATGAATGAACCCTTCTTCCAGGGGCATTTCCCCGGCATGCCCGTCATGCCCGGGGTGCTCATTCTGGAAGCCCTCGCGCAGACGGGGGGCATTCTGGTGATCAAGAGCACCGATACCACCATTGAGGACAAACTCTTTTTGTTCACCGGCATGGAAAAGGTGCGCTTCCGCAAGCCTGTCTATCCCGGAGACCGCCTTGAGCTGAAGTGCTCCCTCATCCGCCACAAGCTGAAGCTGTGGAAGATGGAAGGCAAGGCGTACGTGGATGGTGTTCTGGCTGCCGAGGCCGAAATGACCGCCGCCATCATGAAGAAAGAGGACATGTAGCCATGGCTTCCCAGATTCATCCTTCAGCTTTTGTGGCGTCCGGTGCGCAGATCGGGGAAGATGTCATCATCGGTCCCTGCGCCGTTGTGGAAGAGGATGTCGTCATCGGTGATCGCTGCCAGATTGACGCCTTTGCCTCGGTCAAGCGGTTCACGCGCATGGGGACGGACAACCATATCCACTCGTATGCCCTTGTGGGCGGCGAACCTCAGGATCTGAAGTACGCCGGTGAGGAAAGCTGGCTCCAGCTCGGCAACGGCAACAACGTGCGCGAGTTCGCCACGCTGCATCGCGGTACCGAGGGCGGAGGTGGGCTCACCACGATCGGGGACGGGAACCTGTTCATGGCCTATACCCATGTGGCGCATGACTGCCAGCTTGGCGACGAGATCGTCATGTCCAACGGGGCGACGCTGGCCGGCCATGTCACCGTGCATGACCGGGCCATTCTGGCCGGGCTTTCTGCGGTGCACCAGTTTGTCCGCATCGGTGCCTACGCCTTTGTGGGTGGCATGAGCGGCATAAGCCAGGACCTGCCTCCTTACATGCTGGCGGTGGGCAACCGCGCCGGCGTGCATGGCCCCAACCTTGTGGGATTGCGTCGTCTGCAGGCCTCCCGTGAGCTTATTGCCGCGCTGAAGAGCGCTTTCCGTCTGGTGTGGCATTCCGATACCCCCCGTAAGGAAGCACTGGAGCAGCTGGAATACGAATACGGCATCTACTCCGAGATTCTGGCGTTCGTCGAATTTGTCCGTGCCAGCGAGCGCGGCATTCTACCCGCTGATTAGCGCAACCCGCACCATATCCTGTTTGCATCGGGGAGGAAGGCGCGGCTTTCCTCCCCGTTTTCGTAGTAGCAGCATGCCGCAACGGGCATGACGAGGATGCAATGGCTGAACACTCCATAGGTATCGTGGCAGGCAAGGGGCAATTCCCGGCACTGGTGGCCCGCAGCGCGCGTGAGGCCGGTCTGCGGGTCGTGGCGTGCGGGTTTCACGGGCATACCGACCCGGCCATGGAGCATGAGGTGGATGCCTTTTCCATGCTGCATCTGGGGGCCCTGAACAAGCTTATCGAATTTTACCGGTCCCACGGGGTGGAGCGCCTCTGTTTTGCAGGGGCCATAAGCAAGCCCAAGGCCCTTGATCTGCGGCCGGATTTCCGCGCCGCCAAGGTCCTTTTCAAACTTCGCTCCAAGGGTGACGATGTTCTTCTGCGGGCCGTGATGGATGAACTGGAATCCGAAGGACTGCATATTGTGCAGGCTGCGGAACTGGTGCCGGGCCTGCGTGGCCCTGTGGGCGTCATGACAAGGCGCTCTCCCACGGACGAGGAGTGGCAGGACCTGCGCTACGGCTGGCCCATTGCCTGCGCCATCGGCTCCATGGACATCGGCCAATGCGTGGTCGTGAAGCGTGGCATGGTCGTGGCCGTGGAAGGACTTGAGGGCACCGATGCCGTGCTCAGGCGCGGGGCCGAACTGGGCGGAGCGGGGTGTGTGGCCATCAAGATCGTCAAGCCGGGGCAGGACGAGCGCATCGACCTGCCGGCTCTCGGTGCCGGAACCATCCGTACGCTGGTGGACGGGGGCTACTCGTGCCTCGCCTACCATGCGGGCAAGACGCTCTTTTTTGACAGGGAGGAAGCCGTGCGGTTGGCCGACAGCCATGCTCTGACGATCATAGGGATGGATGAAACGACAATCGGCAGCTAGCTGCCGTTTTTTTGTCCCGCGACAGGGAGTGCGTACTCAGTGTCGTTTTTTGCAGTAAACAGGAAGTGCACCATCAAAGGAGTGCCACATGAAGACCGCAGACAGGATGCAGGGCGTTCACAGATCGTACATACGCGAAATACTCAAGGTGACGGCGCGTCCGGAAATTATCTCGTTTGCGGGCGGCCTGCCACACCCGGATTCCTTTCCGGCGCAGCAGGTGGCGGAGGCCGCAGCATGCGTTTTTGCCGAGGAGGGCGCCTCGGCCCTGCAGTATTCCACGACCGAGGGGTATGAACCGCTCCGGGCCTGGATTGCGCAGCGCTACGAACGCCAGGGGCTGACGGTGGACCCTGATGACATCCTCATCACCACGGGCTCGCAACAGGCCCTGGATATGGCTGGCCGGGCCCTCCTGAACAGGGGAGAGCCCATGGTCATCGAACGTCCCGGCTACCTCGGAGCCATTCAGTGTTTTTCCATGTACGGTGTCGAATTCAAGACCGTGGACCTGCTGCCCACCGGCGTGGATGTGGATCAGCTGGATCGCGTGCTTGCGGAAACCGGCGCCCGTTGCTTCTATGCCGTACCCAGTTTTCAGAACCCGTCCGGCATTTCCTACGACGAGCCGACGCGGCGCGCCGTTGCCGAAGTGCTCGGACGCAGGAACTGCCTGCTGATCGAGGACAATCCGTACGGTGAACTCCGGTTCATGGGCGAGGACGTCCTGCCCGTGCGCTGCTTCATGCAGAGCCCGTCCATCCTGCTGGGATCGTTTTCCAAGATGGTGGCCCCGGGCATGCGGCTCGGCTGGATCTACGCCCCGGATGGTCTCATGGACAGCCTGGTCCGGGCCAAGCAGGCCTGTGACCTGCATACCTCCACCCTGACCCAGCGCATTCTGTACCGCTATCTCAGGGACAATGACGTGGACAGCCATATCAGCTCCATCAGGGAACGATACAAACTGCATCGGGATCTCATGGTCGCCGCCATTGCCGAGCACTTCCCGGCGGAAGTGACCACCACTGATCCGGAAGGAGGCATGTTCCTGTGGTGTAGCCTGCCGGAATTCGTGTCGGCGGAGGCCGTGTTCCAGGAGGCCATCAGAAACGAGGTGGCCTTTGTTCCGGGCAAGCCGTTCTATGTGGACGGCACGGACAACACGTTCAGGCTCAATTTCTCCAATGCCAGTCCGGACCGGATAGAAGAGGGCATTGCCCGCCTCGGTCGCTGTCTGCATGACTGTCTCGCGTCTTCGAAGGGACGCGGATAATGCGTATTACCTGGAATGCTCCGGTCACCCTGGCGGTGGCCGGAGCCTCGGTCGCCGTGTTTCTGCTCATGGTGCTGGTGCCTGCCGCGCAGGGCTGGTTTGTGCTGCGCATTCCCCAGTGGAGCGCGCTGTCTTTGGGCAATGCCGTAACCCTGGTGACCAACGTGCTCGGGCATGCCGGTTTTGCGCACCTTGCCGGAAACCTCATGCTGTTTCTTCTGGTCGCTCCCGCCTGCGAGGAGCGGTTCGGTTCGGCTCGTTTTGCCCTGATGATCGTCCTGACCGCCCTTGTCATTTCCTTCGTACACATCACCCTATCGGATACCGGCCTGCTCGGCCTTTCCGGCGTGGTCTTCATGACCATGCTTGCCGGGTCAGCCACCAACATCCGGAGTGGGCAGGTGCCCCTGACGCTGATTCTCGTGGCTGCCATCTACCTGGGGCGCGAGGTCGTGGGGGCCTTTCATGCGGACGGCATTTCCCAGCTGGCCCATCTGACGGGCGGGCTCTGCGGCATCGTGTTCGGCCTGAACCGCACCGCCTGACCGGACAGCATGGGAGGACGCGATTGTCTGCGGAACTGAATGGGGGTACCATCATGCCGCGTATCAGCCCCGAACAACCTGAAGAGGAGACTCGCATGGATGCGAATGCCGTCTGGAAGAACGTGTGTCTGGTTCGTGAATCCGCACCGCTCATTCACAACATCACCAATTTCGTGGTCATGAATTCCACGGCCAACGCCCTGCTGAGCGCCGGAGCGTCTCCCATCATGGCGCACGCGCCGGAGGAGATGGCCGAAATGGTCGCCATTGTGGGGGGGCTTGTCCTGAATATCGGCACCCTGAGCTCTCCGTGGATCGAAAGCATGCTGCTGGCCGGAGAATTGGCCTGCAAGCGGGGCATTCCGGTGGTTCTCGACCCCGTGGGGGCGGGAGCGACGAGCATGCGAACCGACACGGCGCTGCGTCTCATGCACAAGGCCGTTCCCAGTGTGCTGCGGGGGAACGGCTCGGAGATCATGGCCATCAATGGTGCCGGGGGCATGACGCGTGGGGTGGATTCGATGCTGGACGGAACCGACGCCGTCGATGCCGCCATGGTGGTTGCCCGCCAATACGGTTGCGTCGTGGCCGTTACCGGTGCGCAGGATGTGGTGACCGACGGGACGCAGACCTACGGCATTACCGGGGGCAGCCCCCTGATGGCCCGGGTGACGGGTATGGGTTGCACGGCGTCGGCGCTTGTCGGTGCCCATGTTTCGGCTCTGGCTGCGCAGGGAGGCGTGGAGAATTTCGCCCTGCTCGGCACGGTGTGCGCCCTGTGCGTCATGGCAACCGCCGGCGGCATGGCTGCTGAGAGCGCTGCCGGTCCCGGGAGTTTCCAGATGCAGTTC
>QKEJ01000154.1 GCA_003252375.1 Halodesulfovibrio sp. | reverse complement strand
TTTTTGCAGGAGTAGGCATTCTTGCACTGGTGCGCCTTTCCCGCAGACAGGGAGGGCTGAACGGCGACTTCCTCGGCGCCACCATCATCTGGGGCGAACTGTCGGCCATGCTGGGCGCCGTCCTCGTCTGGACGTAAGCGAAAGGGACGCGGGGATCGTCCACTTCGGCACGATACGTGCTATCTAGTCTAGCGACAGGGCGCACCGTCAGCCCCCTGACGCCCGCCCCATGCAGCCCGCAACCCGAGAAGACGACATGGCTCCATTCAGGTTCAAACTACAGCAGGTTCTGGAATACCGCGCCCAGCTTGAGGATCAGGCCAAGATGGAGTTCGCCCGTGCGCAACGAATGTATGACGACCAGACGAACATGGTCTCCCTGTTGCGTGAAAGGCTTGCAGAATACGAACCCAGGCTGTACCGGAGCAAGGAGCAGTCCGAGATGTGGCTGCTGCGCAACTTTATTCAGGCGCTGAAAGCTGATATAGCAAAAGCTGAAGAGCGATTGCTCCAACTGGCACAGGCGCTGAACAAGGCGCGACAACTTCTCGTCAAGAAATCGCAGGAGCGCAAGCTCCTCGAAAAACTCAAGGAAACGCAGGCCAAGCGACATGCGCAGGAAGAACGATTCAAAGAACAGCAGCAATTCGACGAAACAGCCACGCTTCGGTACAAGCCTCAAGCTTTTTAGGATCTGCAAGCTCCTCGCACTGGCTGTGCTCTTCAAGCTGGTGGTTCTGGCCACCATCATGCTGGATACACAGGGCCTCTACATTCCCTTCCTTTCCGGCAAGGACGTCATTGCCCACGTAGCCACCCAACAGCCACCGGCAGAGCAGGCGCCGCAGCAGGTACTTGCCGTTGCCGGAGCCGTTGCGGCCACTCCTGCCCTTGCCGCCAATCCGCAGCCTGCAGCCCCTGCGGCTGTCCCGCAGGATTCCCTGACCCGTGAGGCCCTGCAGCAGAAGCAGGAAGAGCTGAACCGGCGGGAGCAGGAACTGAACCGGGTGCAGCAGGAAGTGAATCAGAAGATCCAGAACCTGCAGGATCTGGAAATGCGGCTGCAGACCATGCTCAAGCAGGCCGAGGAAGCCAAGGACAAGAAGATGCGCCACCTTGTGGACGTCTATTCCAACATGAAGGCCAAGCAGGCTGCCGAAGTGCTGAGCTCGCTGGACGAAAGCATCGCTGTCAGGATTCTGGCCGGCATGCGCGGACGCCAGGCCGGTGAAGTCCTGACCTTCGTCAAGGCGGATAAGGCCGCACGGCTTTCCGAGGCGCTCACCAAAATGCAGTTGCCCTTCGAGTAGTGCGCATGGCCCGGTTGAGATTGACCATTGCCTACGTGGGCACCGCCTATTGCGGCTGGCAGATTCAGACCAATGCATACCGCCGCCCCCAGCCCACCATTCAGGAAGAGCTGGAGCGCATCGTGGAAAAGGTGCTCGGCACCCAGGTCCGTGTGCATGGCAGCGGGCGCACCGATTCCGGCGTCCACGCCGAGGGGCAGGTTGCCCACTTCGACGTGCCCGAGGACAAGGCGGACATGGACTGGCAGCGTACCTTCAACGCCATGCTGCCCGATGACATTGCCGTGCTTGACGTGGCGCGTGCTGCGGACGATTTCCATGCCCGCATCAGCGCCACGGGAAAGATCTATACCTACTCGCTCTGGCTGAGCCGCCGGTATACGCCCCCCAGACTGTTCCCCTACGTGTGGACCACAGGCCCGCTCGATGTGGCGGCCATGGATGCCGCCGCAACGCACCTGCTGGGCACGCATGACTTTGCCAGTTTCCAGAATGTGGGGACGGAGCTGGAAAGCACGGTGCGGACGCTCCGTCGCATTTCCCGCACTCCCGAGACAGACGTTCCGGCAACGGAAGCCCCCCTGTGTCTTGACTGGCAGTTCGAGGCGGACGGCTTCCTCAAGCAGATGGTCCGCAACCTCATGGGCACGCTTGTGGCCTGCGGGCTCGGCAAGCTTTCGCCGGACGCCGTTCCGGCCATTCTGGAAGCCTGCGACCGCAGCAAGGCGCCCTCCACGGCCCCGGCCCAGGGGCTGAGCATGACCCGGGTGCTCTACGACTAGCCGCCCCTGCCCCCTTTTGGCATAGAAAAAGCCCCGCTGCCGACTTCGGCTGCGGGGCTCGTTGCATGCTAAAACAGCAATACCCTAGGTGTAATTGGGTTCCTCTTCCTTGATGATCTGGAAGGCCTTGTTGGACTTCACCGTGCCGCTGATGCCCCAGAACTTGCGTACCCCGGCCACGGTGCATTCCAGAAGGTCATCGGTATCCGTGTCCAGCAGGAGCACGTCGCCCACCTTCATGCGCAGAAGCTGGTTGCCGGTGATCTTGGTCTCCCCGAAGCGGATCTTCATTTCCACCGGGGTTTCCATGAGGCGTTCCTTGAGACGGGCCACCCAGGCATGGTCCACTTCCAGTCGTTCGGTCTGGAAGCTGGCATGCAGCTTGGACCGGATGGGTTCAATGGTCGCATAGGGCAGACAGATGATCAGCGAACCTATGGCCGTTTCCAGTTCCACCTCAAAGGTGATGACCACAACCACGTCGCTGGGCGGCACAATGGCCGCGAACTGGGGGTTGATCTCCGAACGGACCAGTTCGAGGTTCACCTCGTGCACCGGCCGCCACGATTCCTCCATGTTGTCCAGCGTGATCTTGATCACCCGGTCCACGATGGCCTGCTCGATGCGGGTGAATTCGCGGCCCTCGATCTTGGGCTGCGACCCTGCACCACCAAAGAAATTTTCCACCAGGGCGAATACGAGCCGGGAGTCGACCACCACGATGGCGTTGCCGCGCAGGGGCTCCATCTTGAAGATGTTGATGCTCGTGGGCACGGGCAGGGAGCGCATGAAGTCGCCGAACTTGGTCATGTCGATGGAGATGGGGTTCAGCTCCACGCGCTTGCGGATGGTGTTGGACAGCGCATTCGTGCACAACCGGGCGAACCGGTCGTTCACGATTTCAAGAACGGGCATGCGCCCGCGGATGATGCGGTCCTGGTTGGCAAGGTCAAACGCCACGATACCGGAGTCATCCTCCGGAATATCGGTCTCGCTCTCTATCTCGCCGCCGGATAACCCCCTGAGCAGGGCATCCACTTCATCCTGGGCAAGTATCTTGTTCATACGCTCTTGGACTCCGTAACTGTGAATACATACTACGTGTAAGCGTGTCGGTCCTGTCGGTCAAGCAACGGAACCGCAGCCGCAACGGCCGGGCGGTTTTTTGACTCCGGGACGGATACCGTAATCATCATGCACGTTTAATGCCAGCGGCGAGTTTTGCCGACCAGCGCGGAACGCACAACATGCCGGAACCATTATGAAAGGTTTGGATAGCGGCGCTTGATGCGCTCTATGACGTCGGCACTGACGTAGCCGAGCAGGGAAAGTATTTCATCAATGGCGTAGGGCGATTTGGACTGCTGCTTGTAGTTTTCGGCCTTCATCAGGTCCTCGGGAGAGAGCAGTTTTTCCGCAAGCAGCACATCCACCACCGTGTGATGCGCCGTGGTCGCCCGGCGGGCTCCCGGCTTTGCGATGCCGGTTATCAGGTCGTTGCCTTCGGTCAGGGCGCCGAGGCTGAAGTCGACGAACCCATCCACCTGCCGGGTGAGGGTCACTTCCTGTTCCCGCAGTTCGGTCACGGTCTGCTTCAGCTCACGGTAGTTCATCTGCAGCTGCTGCTTGCGGCTGCGCTGCTTCTGTATCTTGTCCAGATAGCCGGTCGTGACCTGATGACCAAAAGCCACGACGCCGACAATCAGCAGAAAGATGAAAAAAACAGCCACCAACGCAGACATGCAACCTCTCCTCTCCGGCCATGCGACACCGCAATCGCCTCCGCGACACGGTCCTCACTCCATACCTACGCTAAATAATTATCAGATACCGGAATACTTGAGCAAGCACATTCTCCGCTGTTGCGGTTCCCGTTCCCACAGCAGGGCACCGGATTACAGTGTTTTGCCGGTTCGACACAGGCCGGATGCAGGCCGGCAACATTGCGCTTGACCCCCCCGGCAAATACGGTAAACCATTGCGACCGGATCACAATTCGAATTGCCCCTTTTTTGTCAATTCCGACAGCGGGAAGCGCGTTTTCCCATTATTTGTCGGCATATGGAGGAATACGCATGAAACGCCTTCTTCTTGCCCTTATGCTTTCAGCCCTGTGTTTTGCCCCGATCTCGGCATCCGCCGCAGGCAAGGTCATCTCCGTGAACCAGTTCGTGGAGCACCCCGCCCTCGATGCCGTTCTCAAGGGCACGCAGGATTATTTCAAGGATAACAAGCTGGACGTGACCTTCAACGTGCATAATGCACAGGCCAACATGGCCACCACGGTACAGATTGCCTCCCAGGTCCTCGGGGAAAACCCCGATCTGGTCGTGGCCATCGCCACCCCGTCCGCACAGGCCTGCGCCCAGAAGATCACCACCATCCCGATCCTGGCCACCGCCGTGACCGACCATGTGGGCGCTGGGCTCGTCAAAAGCCTTGAACACCCCGGCGGCAACGTTTCCGGCACGTCCGACATGCTGCCTGTTGCCAAGCAGCTGGATCTTATCCGCGAATTCCATCCCGACATGAAGTCGCTGGGCGTCATCTACAACTCGGGTGAAGCCAACTCCGTCACCCTGGTCAACATCCTGCGCGCCGCCTGCGCGGAACGGGGCATCACCCTTGAGGAAGCCACCATTCTGAACTCCGCTGGCGTATACCAGGCAGCCAAGAGCCTGGTCGGCCGCGCCGACGCCGTGTACATCCCCACCGACAACACAGTGGTCTCCGCGCTGGAATCCGTGGTCAAGGTGTGCCACCAGAACAAGCTGCCCCTTTACGCCGCCGACAACAGCTCGGTGGAACGGGGCTGCATTGCCGCCCTCGCCTTCGACTACTACAAGCTCGGCTACCAGACCGGGGCCATGGCCAAGCGCCTGCTCTTTGACGGTGCCGATGTTTCCACCATGCCCGTGGAATCGCTTGAGCAGCTTTCCCTGCACGTGAACCTGCCCGCGGCCGAAGCCATGGGCGTGACCGTTCCGGCATCCGTGCTCTCCCGCGCCGAAAAGGTGCTGAAGTAACCCTGAACCACAACGGCGAGGCGGGAGCGTGGCAACATGCTCCCGCCTTGCTATTCGAGATGAGACAATGACCTGGTATGCTTTCTATGGCGCTCTGGAGCAGGGATTCGTTTACGGCCTTCTGGTGCTGGGCGTTTATCTGACCTTCCGCGTACTTGATTTTCCCGATCTTACCGTTGACGGTTCCCTCCCGCTGGGGGCCGCCGTTTCGTCGGTCGCCATCACCTCGGGCGTGAACCCCTACCTGTCGCTGATCCTGGCCATGGGCGCCGGATTCCTTGCCGGCATGGTCACCGGCATTCTGAACACCAAGTTCCGCATCCTGCACCTGCTGGCCTCCATCCTGACCATGATCGCCCTCTACTCCATCAATATCCGCATCATGGGCAGGCCCAACCTTACCCTGCTGGGGGCGGACACGGTGCTTGATTCGGTCAGCGGCCTCGGCCTGCCGCCCTTCATCGCCTCGCCCATGCTCTTTGCAGGCTTCTGCATTGTGGCCGTGGCCGTGCTTGTCTGGTTCCTGCACACCGAAATGGGCCTCACCCTGCTGGCCACAGGGGACAACGCACAGATGATCACCGCACAGGGCGTGAACACGCACAACGTGATCATCTTCGGCGTCGGTCTCTCCAACGCCCTTGCCGCCCTGTCCGGCGCACTCATCGCCCAGAACCAGGGCGCAGCAGACGTGAACATGGGCGTGGGCACCATTGTCGCAGGCCTGGCTTCGGTCATCGTGGGCGAAACGGTCTTCGGCAGCCGCACCATCGCACGGGCCATGATCGCCGCCATCCTCGGTTCGGTCACCTACCGTCTGGCCATCGCCCTGGCGCTGGGTCTCAAGCTGGGCAGCTTCTCCTTCACGCCCAGCGACCTCAACCTCATCACCTCCATTCTGGTCATTGCCGCACTGGTCTCGCCCCAGCTGAAGCGCAAATTCAGGAAGTAAGCCATGCTGGAAATCGATAACGTCACCAAGTATTTCAACCGCGGCACCGTCAACGAGGTTCTGGCCCTGAACGGGCTCAGCCTCTCCGTGCGCGAGGGAGACTTCATCACGGTCATCGGCTCCAACGGAGCGGGCAAGTCCACCACCCTGACCTGCATCGCGGGCGGATTCACGCCGGACAGCGGCTCCATCCGCATCAAGGATGAGAACATCACCAACTGGCCGGAGTTCCGGCGTGCGGCCTTTATCGGCCGCGTCTTCCAGGACCCCCTCAAGGGAACATGCGCCTCGGCCTCCATTGAGCAGAACATGGCCCTGGCCCTGCGCCGCGGCAAGCCCCGCGGGCTGTCCAAGGGCGTCAAGGACAAGGACCGTCCGTGGTTCCGCGAACAGCTCGCCACGCTGGGGCTGGGACTGGAAAACCGCCTCAAGGATACGGCGGGCCTGCTTTCCGGCGGCCAGCGACAGGCCCTGACCATGCTCATGGCCACCATGGAGCGCCCTGATATCCTGCTCCTTGACGAACACACCGCCGCACTGGACCCCAAGACCGCCAACCAGATTCTGGAACTCACCCACACCATCGTGGAAACCCAGAAGCTGACCACGCTCATGGTCACCCACAACATGCATCAGGCCCTCAACTTCGGGAACCGCCTGATCATGCTTGACCGGGGCGAGGTGATTCTGGACGTGGGCGGCGAGGAGAAGCGCAACCTGACCGTCGAGGACCTGCTGCAGCGCTTCTACGCCCTGCGCGGCGAAGCCATGGGGTCGGACAAGCTGCTTCTGGGCTAGCCGCCGCAGCACAACTCTGCACGCCGGGTCCGCCATTGCGCGGTCCCGGCGTTTTTTGTGCCCGGAGAAATCGCTCCCCGGCTATCCCTTTTCGCCTTTTTCTGGCATACCGTGCCTATCATGCAGCATATCATCGTCACCAATGATCAGGGCCTGACCGAACGCATCGCCATTGACCCCACGCTGCCCGCAGCCGGGGAGCGCACGCTGGCGCAATGCATCTACACCCACGGCTCCTTCCCGCCTCCTGCCCTGTGCGCCGGACTCGGCCGCTGCGGACGATGCCGCATGCGCATCACGGCCGGAGCCCCGCTTCCGAGGGGAGAGGATGCGCTCTACTTTGACGAAAAGGAATTGCAGGACGGCTGGCGGCTGGGATGCCACCACCTTCCGCAGGGCGGCATGGAAATCATGCTGCCCCCGGCACCGCGCCGGATGTCCGGCGAACAGCGGCTCAGCCCCTCGTCCGGCCCGCTCCGCCTTGCCGTGGATCTCGGCACCACCTCCCTGCACTGGTCGCTTCTGTCCGGCAGCACCAGACTGTGCAGCGGACAGGAACTGAACCCGCAGATGGGCGCAGGCAGCGAGGTCATGTCCCGCCTGGCGTTTGCCCGCACCGCAGAGGGCGCAGCCACGCTGCGATCGTTGGTGCAGGACCGTCTGCGCGCCCTTGTCGCGGATCTGGAGCACCGCGCCGGTGCCCCCATCGCCGAATGCTGCATTGCCGGCAACTCCGTCATGACCGCCCTGCTGCTGGGCCTGGACACGGCGGGACTGGCTGCGGCCCCCTACCGGCTGGAGTTCCGGGGCGGCTGCGAGGCAACCGTGGAAGGCCTTGCGCCGATCTATGTGCCGCCCCTGCCCGCGCCCTTTGTGGGCGGCGATCTTTCCGCGGGTATGGCCGCTGTGCTGGAATCCGGCCCCCGCTATCCCTTCCTGCTGGCGGACATGGGAACCAACGGGGAATTCGTCCTTGCCCTCGGCCCGGACAGGGCGCTGGTCACCAGCGTGGCGCTCGGCCCCGCCCTTGAGGGCATCGGCCTCACCTTCGGCACGGTAGCCCAGCCCGGCGTGATTACCCGGTTTTCCCTTACCCCCACGGGTCTGGTCCCTGTTGTCATGCAGGGAAACTCCGACGCCCCCGGCGCTCCCCAGGAGGTCACCGGCATCAGCGGCACGGGCTACCTCTCGCTGGTGCACACCCTGCTCAAGGCCGGACTCATCCAGCCCGACGGCCGGTTCGCACGTCCTCCCTACGCGCCTCTGGCGGCCAGGCTCGCCAAGGACCTGATTGAGACCTGCGGCGAACGCCGCTTCCGGCTGACCGACGAACTGCATCTTTCCGGCGGAGACGTGGAGGAGCTGCTGAAGGTGAAGGCCGCCTTCACCCTCGCCTTCGAACGATTGCTCGCCGAGGCGGGCATCACCTCCAGCGAGCTTGGCGGCATCCATATCGCCGGGGCGCTCGGCAGCCATATCGAGGCGGACGTACTGGAAGGTCTGGGCTTCATCCCCGCCGGGGCGGGGGACCGTCTGCACGGCATGGGCAACACGTCGCTGCGGGGGGCGGAACTATTCCTTGTTGACCCCTCCCTACGTACCGTGGCAGAAGTCTGGACCGCCGCCACCCAACATGTGGACCTGACCACGGACCCGGCATTCACCCAAAACTTCATGCGCCACATGCGCTTCATTCATTCATGAACAACTGCCTTACCCTTCCCGCGCCGTCCCTGCGCGAAGACCTTTCCGGCTACGCCACGGCCCTGCGCAGCGTGCTGCGCCTGAAGCCCGCCCACCAGCGCGAGCTGCACTACGCCGTTGCCGATCTTTCCCGCGCCCTGACCACGGAACGGGGCGGCATGAAGGTGAACTACTGGTCCACCCCCCGCAACGCCTCGGCCTATCTCCACTTCTACCTGCCGTGGAACCTGTACCGCCTTGCCTGGCTGCTGCCGAGCCTGCAGCTTGACCTCAGGGACGGGGACACCATTCTGGATCTCGGCTCCGGCCCGCTTACCCTTGTGCAGGCCCTGTGGCTAACCCGCCCCGAGCTGCGCGACCGCAAGCTCACCTTCATCTGCTCGGACATCGCCCCCAAACCGCTGGACACGGGCCGCCTGCTGCTGGAAGCGCTGATGGGCCAGAAGAGCTCCCAGAGCAACTGGAATATCATGCTGGAACGTGCGCCCCTCGAAAAGGCCCTGCGCAACAATTTCGGCAAGGCCCGGCTGGTATGCGGCGCCAACATGCTCAACGAGCTGCGGGCCGGGAGGGGACAGACCCTCGAGGACCGCATGGAGGAGCTGGCGCTGGCCATGACCGACGCCTGCACAGACGATGGAGAAATCCTGTTTGTGGAACCGGGGACCCGTCTTGGCGGCAAGATGATCTCGCTGCTGCGCCTCGGGCTGCTGGACCACGACATGTTCCCCTATGCGCCTTGTACCCACGACGCCATGTGCCCCATGCTCGATCAGGGCAGCACGGGGTGGTGCCACTTCAACGCACCGGCCGACAATGCGCCTGCCTGGCTCATGGAGCTGACCAACCGGGCCCGCATGGACCGGAAGAACGTCAGCCTGAGCTTTGTGCATGCGGGCCGCACCAAGCCCGCCTACGACCGTGACGAGGTGCGCGTGCTCTCCGACCCCATCCGCCTGCCGGAAAAGGTGGACACCGCACGCTACGCCTGTTCCGAGCGCGGCCTGACCCTGCTGCACAAGGCCCTGCGCTTTCCCAGCGGCGCCGCCGTGGAAGTGGACTGGCCCGAAACGCCTGTTGTCGACGCCAAGTCACGGGCACAGGAAGTCTCTCCCCGCAAGCGGTAACCCTCATGCAGTGTATCGATCTTGGTCTTATCCGCTATGCCAAAGCGGACGCCCTGCAGCGGGCGAAACTTGATGAAGTCGCGGCAGGTGCCGAACCCACGCTCTACCTTCTGGAACACCCGCCGGTCATCACCTTCGGGCGCAACGGCGGCCGCGAAAATCTCCACGTCAGCGACGAATATCTGCAGGCGCAGGGGATAGACCTTGTGCACTCCTCGCGCGGCGGCAACATCACCTGTCATTTCCCGGGCCAGCTGGTCGCCTACCCCGTCTTCCGGGTGGCCCATCAACCGGGCGGCATGCGGGGGCTGTTCCACGACCTTGAGGAAGTGGTCATCCGCACCGTGGCCGCCTTCGGCCTCACCGCAGTCCGGCGGGACGGCTTCCCCGGCGTATGGGTGGAAAACCGGAAAATCTGCTCCATAGGCATTGCCATGCGCAAGTGGACCAGCTACCACGGCCTTGCGCTCAACGTGCAGCGCGATGTGAACCTGTTCCGCATGATCACGCTCTGCGGACTTTCCGATGCGGAGCCCTCCTCCATGGCGCAGGAGCTGGACCGCGATGACATTACCATGCAGGAAGTTAAGGATGAACTTACCAGACAATTCCGAACCCTCTTTGAGGATTCCCCCGTGGCTCAGGGTCAAGATTCCCTGTAACACGAACTTTTCCGCCACCAACGGCCTCGTGGACGATCTGCGGCTGAACACCGTATGCCAGAGCGCCAAGTGCCCCAACAAGTTTGAATGCTTCTCGGCGGGCACGGCCACCTTCCTGATCATGGGCAACACCTGCACCCGGAACTGCGCATTCTGCAACATCGGCAACGACGCGGTGCTCCCGCTGGATGACGATGAACCCGCCCGCGTGGCCGAAGGGGCGCGCCGCCTTGCCCTGAAGCACGTGGTGGTAACCTCCGTCACCCGCGACGACCTCCCCGATGGCGGGGCATCCCACTTTGCGGCCACCATCCGGGCCATCCGGGCGGTGCTCCCCACGTGCACCATCGAAGTGCTCATCCCCGACTTCCAGGGCTCACTGCCCGCCCTTCAGGCCGTGATGGACGCAGGCCCGCACATCATCAACCACAATGTGGAGACCCCTCCGGCCCACTACGCGCGCATCCGGCCGCAGGCGGACTATGCCCAGAGCCTGGAACTGCTGCAGCGGGTGAAGGCTGCGGGCCATCGCTCCAAGTCCGGCCTCATGGTCGGCCTGGGCGAAACCGATGACGAGGTCCGCGGCGTCATCGACGACCTTGCCGCCATCGACTGCGACATCGTGACCATCGGCCAGTACATGCGCCCTTCACGCCAGCACCCCGCTGTCCTGCGATACGTCCACCCCGACGTGTTTGAAACCTACGCGGAGTATGGACGGAGCAAGGGCATCAAGCACATGTTCGCCGCCCCGCTGGTACGCTCCTCGTACAACGCAGCCATGTTTGCGCCTGAAGCGTAATAGGAAAATTTCGATACGGAACGACAGACAATGGGGTCCCCCCCTTGCCATAAGAGTAAATATATACTAACTTCCGATATCGTCCTTTTTCTCATAGCCCTTTTCAGCCGATTGCCCTCGGCCACGCGAAAGCCTCCTGTTCCCCATGGGAGGCTTTTTCGCATCCTGCAAAATGGGGGAAAACCCTACTATGCAGCCTTTCTCTCATCCCCTATAGTGTACGTGGTATGACAGTCCGGTTTCGCACGTGATTTCCCGGGCTGTCAGCGGTACTGGCAGCCCGGAATGACGGTTCCGGGCTGTCCGCGTTTCCGGCTTTTGCCACACGCTCCGCATACTCCCGCCCCCTCCCGCTTGACCCTCCCGCCCTTCTGCCTCTACCATGCGCGCATCGATCATCAGAGAGGAGCAAGCATGACCGCACAGCGCCGTACAACCCTTCGGACCATTCTCGACGCCGCACTTGGTGCCGTGGCACCGGACAGGGCCGTCCTTCGGCACGTTCAGGTAGAGGGCCCGCGCATGACCATCGCAGGCAAGGCGTACGACCTCGACAGCTTTGAAAACGTCTATGTCGTGGGAGCCGGCAAGGGCGCGGCCCCCATGGCGGCGACCCTGGAATCCCTGCTCGGAGACCGCATAACGGATGGTGCAGTCTGCGTGAAATACGACCATGCCGTCCCCACCCGGACCGTTGTCGTGCATGAAGGAGCGCATCCGGTACCTGATGCCAACGGCGAACGCGCTGCACGCCTCATTCTCGGCATAGCGGGAAAGGCCACGGAGCGGGATCTGGTCATCTGCGTCATCACCGGCGGGGCCAGCGCCCTGACCCCGGCACTGGTGGAAGGCATCAGTCTGGAGGACGGCAAGGCGGCGACCTCGCTGCTGCTCGAATGCGGCGCGACCATCCACGAGATCAATGCCATCCGGAAGCATCTTTCCATCTTCGGCAGCGGCAACCTTGCCCGCGCCGCCCACCCAGCCCGCCTTGTGGCCCTGATCATTTCGGACGTGGTGGGGGACAACCTTGATGTCATTGCCTCCGGCCCCACATCGCCGGACCCTTCCACATTCCGGCAATGCATGGAGATCGTGGACCGCTATGCCATCCGGGACCGCATGCCCGCCAACATTCTGGCCCGCCTTGAAGCGGGGGCCCGGGGCGAAATTCAGGAAACCCCGAAGCCCGGCGACGCCGTCTTTACCAACGTGCAGAACGTGCTGGTGGCGACCAATGCGCAGGCCCTGGAAGCGGCCGCCACAGAAGCGCTCCGGCTGGGATACTCCCCGCGCATCCTTACCTCGACCATGACGGGCGAGGCCCGAGACAAGGCCCGGGAAATTGTGGATACCGCCATGAACCTGTGCCTGGACGGCAAAAAGGTCGCAGGCCCGCTCTGCCTGCTCGCAGGCGGTGAAACCACGGTCACCATAACGGGCAAGGGACTTGGCGGCCGCAATCAGGAAATGGCCCTTGCCGCCTCGCTCTACCTGCAGGACTGCGACCACATTACCATGCTCTGCGCCGGAACCGACGGGTCCGATGGCCCCACGGATGCAGCGGGCGGCTTCGCCTGCTCCAAAACCGTGGAAAAGGCCCTCTGCTGCCAGCTTGACCCGCATGCCTACCTTGCGGACAACAATGCCTACTGCTTCCTCGAACAGACGGACAACCTGCTGAAAACCGGCCCCACCCTGACCAACGTCATGGACCTGGCGCTGGTTCTGGTGGATTGCCCCACGGCAGACCGATGAACGAGAGACGCCTGACCGATCTGCGCTCGGTGGGCCCGGCCGCGGTGCAGGACCTTGCCCTTCTGGGGATCACACGCGTGGACCAGCTCTGCGGACAGTCGCCGGAAGCCCTGTACGCCAGCCTGTGCGAACGCACGGGCGCGGTCCACGACATCTGCGTTCTGGACGTGTTTGCCTGTGCGGTTGCCCAGGCTGAGAATCCGGCCCTTCCGGCAGAACAGTGCAACTGGTTCTGGTGGTCAAAACGACGCAAGGCCTCCGGACGATAGACAGGATGCATCCACAAGAAAAAGCCCCCGTGCGGACTCCGCACGGGGGCTTTTCAACATCAGCAGAAACAACGCCTACTTCACAGCATCCTTCAGCATCTTTCCGGGGGTGAACTTCACAACCTTGGTTGCGGGAATCACGATCTCTTCGCCGGAACGGGGGTTGCGGCCCTTGCGAGCTGCGCGCTCGGCAACCTTGAAGCTGCCGAAGCCGGTGAACACGACGGAGTCGCCACCCTTCAGAGCGTCAACGATGGTTGCGATGGTTGCATCAAGAGCGGCTTCAGCCTGGGTCTTGGATGCAAGGTTGGCCTTGGAAAAAATCTTCTCAACGAATTCTGCTTTGGTCATTCACTTCTCTCCGTGACACTGACATAGTTTATGTGGCTCCACCGAGTGGACGCCACGTTTTTTCACTGCAAGTGAGGCACGACAAATGGCAAAGCTTGTGTGCTTTGTCAACCACTGCAATGTTAAAAAACGGCCACTGACGGGGGTTCCCAGCCTTATCGGCCTTCCCGGACATTCTCAGGACACCTCGAGTGCCCATTCAACCACCTGTAAAACATAGCATTCCATACCCTGTCCGTCCAGATTCCCTACGGCATGCCAAGTTACCTTTTCCACAATGCTTTCAGTATTATTTTCCACTCCGTCCCGACGGGCCGTTCATGGACAAAAGCTCTTCTCATGTATAGGATGGCCTGGATTGTACAGTATCAGACCGGAGTAGCGCTGCATGAATGTGAATATTGAACGGCTGCCCATATTACGGATTGCTACCATCCGAGCGTACGGTCCCTACGAGAAATCCGGCCCGGAGGCGTGGCAGATGCTTACCCCCTGGATCGCCCGGCACAACATCATGAGCTCACGGACCCTTTTTCTGGGGTTGTGTCACGACGACCCCAACATCACGGACCCTGCGCGCATCCGCTACGATGCTGCCGTTACGGTTCCCGACGACTTCACTCCCGACGACTTCGTGTATACCAAGACCATTCCGAGCTGCGAATATGCCGTTACCGTGCACAAGGGCCCCTATGTGACCCTGGCGCACGTGTGGGCCTCCCTGTTCTGGGACTGGCTGCCCGCCAGCAGCCGGATCCCGGCAGAGGGGCCGCGCATCGAGCAATACCTGAGTGATCCCTACCTCGACACCGAGGAGGACCTCGTTACCCGGCTCTATCTCCCCCTGACCACCATCTAGATTCGCCTTCCCCCGGAGGATATCCATGCCCCTGCACATGCCCAAAAATCCGCTCCTGCTTCTTGTTCCCCTGCTCATGCTGGTGGGATGCGGCCCCACCAACTACGTCCGTCTGCACTATGCCTCCGAGCATACCCCCGCCCATATCCAGCCCAATGCTCCCACCGTTACCGTGGTGGAACTGACCGATGACCGCTCCGAGCAGGATGTGGGCATCCGTAGCGACGAGACCCCCTTCATTCCAGTCTCCAGTGTCACGGCCTGGGTCAGTGAAGCCCTCAAGGAGGAACTGAGCCGGCAGGGATTGAACACCCGGTATGCCAAAACGGCGGAGAACCGTGTTCCCGGTGATCACGTCGTGACAGGCGCCGTGCAGAAGGTCTGGGTACGCCAGAAGAATATGTCCGAATACACCGTGGCCATGGAAATGGCGCTGACTCTTGATGACAACCCGCCCGTCAACTACCGCGCGGAACAGGAATTCCTGAACATCCCGACAAGCAGCGTCACGGAAACGCAGCTGACAGAAACCCTGCGCACCCTGCTGAGCGGTGCGGTCACTGATATCACCGCAAAACTTCAGTACGCATCGGAATAATGCGCATAGCAGTTCTCATGGCATGGTGCCTTGTCCTGCTCCTGCACGGGGCACCATGCTTCGCCGCCGGTACCGCACGACCGTCCTTCAAGCATACAGTCGCGGTTGCCTTCGGAGGAGAACTCAGACTCGGCACGGCCATCCGCGTTTCCGAATCCATGGCCCGTATCGGTGCCATGCAGCGTGCAGCGCTGCTGCTGGAGAAGAATCCGGCCTTTCAGGTAGCCAAGCAGGGGTACGAACGAATCGACCCGGATATTCTGCGTGATGGTCAGGCTCTTGCCTGGGCCATCTGCAAACCCATCGTCACCGGTCAGGAGCAGATCGGCAAGGCCAGGGACCTTGGGGTACGCACGACGGTGACCGTTGTCACGCCTCCCCAACTTGAAGTCCGCATCAAGGAAGCCCTACTCAATCCCGCCCGTCTGACGCTATTCCGCAAGGCGCTGGATATGGATCAAGGCCTGCTCAGGCAGTTTGTCCATGTCTCTGCAAGCCTGCCCGCTCAGGGTGCACAGCCTTCCGCCCTGCATGAGGACCTGACCCCGCAGTTCACCCACATTGTCAATGGCCTGCATGCGCTGACGCTTTTGCGGGACATGCTGGACGACTATGATCAGGGTATGTGGAAGAATCCATCCGGCGTAGTCGAGGCAGCCGCACGGGCGCTGGAACTTGCTCCGGACAACCCGCTGCTCTGGTACGCCAGGGGCACGGCGGAATTCCAGCTGCAGCACATGCAGGAATCCCTTGATGCCCTGGACAGGGCTCTCAGAAAGATTCCCGACTTCGCCCTGGCACTGCATGACCGGGGCACCACCTATGTACGCCTGCATCTCACCAACCTTGCCCTCGAAGACTACAACGCGGCCATCAGCCTCCAGCCCGGCAACGCCGACTTCTTCCGATCGCGGGGCTCCGCCCATCTTGTCCTTGAGGACTTCAACGCCATGTGCCGGGACTTTCAGACAGCCTGCAGCCTCGGAACCTGCGAAAACTACCACTGGGCCGTCAGCCGGGGCCATTGCACGGCCGTACCGACCGTGCCCGCCCAATAACAGCCGCCCCTTCCGGAGCACACAAAAAGATCGGCCGCGTCTGGGGGTATAGACGCGGCCGACGCTGCAAGGGAGGAGGATGATGAGGTGCGGTTCGCTGCAAAACCGCACAACGACCGGTGCTGCTATTCCGGTCCATCGATCCTTGTTGTCGTCGAAAACGTTCGACAACAAACATCCATATGGCAACCATACACCAACATTAGAGAGCAGCCATTATATTTTTCTGCGTATATACGCATCTTTTTGCGCGCCGCACTCACACCGAGCCACGCCAAGCCCTCCCCCGGGACAAAAAAAGCCCCCGCAGAGCGGGGGCGAACATCCTTGGTGGATCAAGCAGGCGGTCAGCGCCACACAAAGGTATCCGTAGTGCCTGCGCAGTTGCACAGTCCTTCCACCGGCCTGTTCTCAAGCCTGTTGCGCACACACATGGCCGCGTCATCCTGATAGACGACCCATATGCCGCCAAATCGTTCACAGTGGTAGTCATGACCGCCCCGTCTGGCGGAGTGCACGGCCTGCGGAGGCCCTAGCAGCTCGCCCACCTGCGCGCGGGACATGCCCCGGGCAACAGCCACACGGCCAGCCCGGGTCACCACCCTGTTGCGCTCCAGAATGTCCTCCCGCTTCCGTTTGAGCGCCTCCAGGTCATGCAATGCACGATCACGCTCAGGACGGGCACCGGGCGGAGGCGGCGGGGTCCCGGGTTGCGGGGCCGGAGGACGGGTGGCAGTCGTGCGGGCGGTATCAATGGCGTCCCCCGTCTGCTTCAGCTCCTGCCGCAGGGACGGGTTTTCGGCTATGCGCTGCAGGGTGCGACGGACCTCTCCGGCATCAAAATGCACCCTGCTCCTGCAGTGCACGGAAAGATGCTGGCCCTCAAGCTGCACGGTATCGCTCACATGCTCCACCTGCACAATGGCAGCCGAGAAGCTGCGTACCTCGTCTGCAGCCAGCGTGAAATTCGACATCTCAGTCCGTGCCTCCATATACACGCCAACACGTTCCAGCGCCTGCCGTTCCGCTTCGGCATAGCACATGCGCACGGCCTCGCTGCGGGAGTCATTATCCCCCATCATGTAGACATGCTCGACCTCGATGACCTCCGCCCGTCCGGGAACACACAGCATTCCCAGCAGAAGAAGGCCCCCGGTCATCGCAATGGACAGTGTCCTGAACCGCCTGTTTCTCATGAAAGGTCTATCTCCATTCCCTGCCGCGCGCCAAAGCAGTGCATGGACACGCCCTGGGACAACAGAATACTCCGACAGGAAACCACAATCTCGTCCATTGCGTCATCCGTGCGTTCCTGATTGTGGTGAATCAGCCCGAACTGCGCCACCCCCGCATCCATGGCCAATTGCAGGGCCTTACGCCATGTGGAATGGCCCCATCCCCGCGTGTGGGCATATTCGGCGTCCAGAAACTCCGCATCGTGGAAGAGCAGGTCCGCCCCCTTGCAGAAGGCCACGTACTCGTCATAGGACGCACCGCCGGGGTGTGTCCCCTCAAGCTCATTATCGGTCAGAAAGACAAAAGTCCTGCCCTTCTCGACAAACTTATACCCGAGCCCGCGGTTGGGGTGGTTGATGGGGATACTGGAGACGGAAAGAGAACCGATACCGGTTACCGTTCCGGGCACACAGCTTTCCATCCAGTCGATGCTGGCCCGGATTTCGTTCAGGGGCACCGGAAAATAGGGAGGTGACATGAGTCCGGCCAGCAGCTTCCGCATGCCCCCGTCTTCCAGCGGACAGCCATAGATGGTGATGCTGCAGTCATCCCTGTAGATGGGCCGGAAAAAGGGAAATCCCATCAGATGATCCCAATGGGCATGGGTGAACAGCAGCGTGTATTGCCTGCGCTGTTCCTTCAACAGGGCATTGCCGAGACCACGAATCCCCGTACCGGCGTCCACGATCACGATGCTGCCGTCGTCAGCACGAATTTCGACACAGGTGGTGGAACCGCCATAGCGGACGTATTCCTTCCCGCTGACGGGAATGGAGCCCCGGGCTCCCCAGCAGCGTAT
The DNA here is from genome assembly GCA_003252375.1 of Halodesulfovibrio sp. Taxonomy (GTDB): domain Bacteria; phylum Desulfobacterota; class Desulfovibrionia; order Desulfovibrionales; family Desulfovibrionaceae; genus Halodesulfovibrio. The sequence continues at coordinate 7,741 of QKEJ01000154.1, read as the reverse complement.
GATCATCGCATACTCCAGTCGGTTTGATCCGGCCCTGCGCAGCTGCAGCCCGTGACAAGGGCGCATGCTGAGTGATGCCAGAGGATAGACTGTGACACAAAATAAGGCAACCACTGCTGAGAAGCGTACCACCTTGAATATTCGGGAGGTTTGCGCCAGTATGCAGGCAGGAGGCACCATGTTCGACACCCTGACACTGGAAAAATACGCCGAGGTCATTCTCTGGGGCCTGTACCGGGGCCGGAAGGGGACATTCCGCAAAAGTGACCTGATTCTGGTGCAGTACGACCATGATGCCCTGCCCCTTGCCGAAGAAGTCTGCATGCAGCTGCATGACCGGGGCCTGATTCCCGTTCCCCGCGCCACGGCCACGCCCCGCATGGAATACGACAAGCTCACCAGAGCCAACAACAAACGGCTTTCCACACTCATCCCCGGCGAGAAGGATCTCTACAACCACCTCAACGGGTCCATCTCCCTGCTGGCGCCGGCCTCGCTGACCCACCTTGCCGGTGTGGATCCCGAGCTCATCGGCCTTGCACAACGCGCCCGCAGCCCCATCCGCAGCATCATGCACACACGGGAAGACATGGGCAGCTTCGGCTGGACCCTGTGCATGTATCCCACACGGCCATTGGCTGCACAGGCCGGGCTTGCCGTAGAAGCCTATGCGGACCAGATTCGCAGGGCCTGTTACCTGGATGCCGGTACGCCCACCCGCAAGTGGAGCCTGCTGGCCCGCCGCATTGAGGAGTTGCGCACCTGGCTGAACAGTTTCGGCAACTGCACCATCCGGGTGGAATCGGACACCGTGGATCTGCTGCTGAAGGTGGGGGAACACCGGGCGTGGGCCGGACTGACCGGCCGCAACCTGCCAAGCTTCGAACTCTACGTCTCCCCGGACAGCCGGACAGTGGAAGGCACCTATCACGCCGACCTCCCCTCCTTCCGCTCGGGCAACATCGTCCGCAACGTCCGGCTGGAATTCCGTGCCGGACGGGTCACACAGGTTTCAGCGGAGCATAGTCAGGAATTCGTGGTGAAGCAGCTGAACATGGACATCGGTGCGTCCTGCGTGGGGGAATTTGCCCTGGTGGACAGACGGTTTTCTCCCATTACGCACTTCATGGCCAACACCCTCTACGACGAGAACCACGGCGGGGAATGGGGCTCCATGCACATCGCCCTCGGCAACTCCTACTCGAATACGTACGCAGGCGATATGGCCACATTCTCGGATGCGGTACGTCGCTCACTGGGATTCAACAGCTCCCAGCTGCACTGGGATCTCGTGAATACGGACAGGAAACGGGCAACAGCCACCGCACCGGACGGCACGCGACAGACCATCTACGAAGATGGCGAATTCAGACTATAGGCCATTGGCCGACTAGGCACGAACCACTCTGTTGCCACCGGCCTCAGCAGCCTGACACAAGGCTCCTTCCGCCCGTCCATACATGGACATGAGCGTATCTCCGCCGCCGTACGCGACCACTCCGAAACTGCATGTAAGCCCAGCCTCGGAAAACTCCTGAGCAATGGCCGCCCGCAGGTCTTCCGTTGCCGACACGGCATCGGCTGGGGTGCATTCCGGCATGATGACGATGAACAGACGATCATCCCACCGGCCACATATCTGCAACGGCCCGAGCAGACGACGCAGGCACGCAGCCAACCGGATGCGCTCGCTCTTGTTCCCCACGTGGGCGATGTCGGGTAACGATGTCTCGGACAAGGCGCTCGGATCAAAGGCAAACAGCGTCATGCAGAGCGGCACACCGTATCGCCCGGCAAGCTCCAGTTCCCGCAGAGCCTTTTCGAACAGGGCCTCGCGGTACAGCAGGTTGGTTTCCGGATCACGCGTGGCCATGAGGTCTACCTGAAGCCGGCTTTTCTGCAATCCGGAACGCAGCTGTTCGATCCGCCTGAACAACTCCGCGAACTCTCCGCTCGGCAAGGGCCCCACGGGCTGGGCCATGTCGCCCTCGGCCATGAGATCCACCTGACGTTCCAGATGCAGCAGGGGGCTTACAATCTGCCGTCTATAGAGCAGGTAGAGCACGACAACGGAGAAGAGGTAGCTGCACAGCATCGCCATTACAACCTCCATGCCCAGATGCCGGATTCTGTTACGCAGGAAGGAAGAGGAAAAAGCCAGCTCCACAAACCCAAGCACCTCTCCCCCGTGAAAGACGTGCCGCCTGGCGGAAAAGAGAGGCCGCTCCGCAGCCCCGGGCGGATACACCCGGGAGAATCGGGCCAGATCCATGTCGAAAAGGACGGAATGCACGCGGACGCCGTAGATGATCGGATCCTTGGCCAGCAACGTAATCTGTCGGGCTGCCGTATCAGGCTGAAAAAAGCGCAACGGTTCCTGCATGTTTTCCGCAAGGTCATCGATAAGTTCGGCATGGCGCTGCCGGAGCTGCTCCTCGGCTTCCGACTGCAGACGCACAAACCAGAGCGCCCCTCCCAGACACATGGGCAGAAGCACACCGCACAGAATTCCTGCAAGAAAGACGCGGTATACGTGTCGGCTGACCGGGGATGCACTCATCGCTTCCTACCAGACCGGACAATAGTTGTTATCTGCGTAATCGTGCACGCGGATGTTTCCCAGCTGGATCGACTCCACAAGCTCATCGATGCGGTGCCTGTCCTCTTCGGACACCAGCGCCGCATTGAACCTGTCAAAGGCCAGGGAGACGGCCTGCTGACTCAGCCCGAGACGCTTCCGGTTCTCCTGCCAGCCCCCGCGGCGGTAGGTGACCATCAGCGCCGCGAACACGGCCTTGTCCACCCGCTTCATCACAGACGTGAGAACATGCCCCGGCTCAAGCCCGTTCTGGTTACGGGCCATGCCTATACCCAGCCCCCCGGCCGCAGCCACCTCGTGCAGGACCGCAATGCCGGATTCGCCCGCTGCCGCAAAAATGATGTCGGCTCCGCCCGCGATCTGCTCGCGAGCCAGCTCAGCCCCGGCCGTCCCGTTGTGCCATGCGCTCTCGTCATGCCCTATGAACGCCTCGATCACATGCGTCCCTGTATCCACATACCGGGCCCCCTGCTTGAAGCCACAAAGAATCCGGTTCACCGTCAGGGAATTCTCCCCCCCGATGAATCCCAGAAGACCGGAATGCGTGTTCATGGCGGCCAGAGCTCCGGCCAGGAATGCGCCCTCGTGGACATCAAAGGAGAAGGAGTAGATGTTGGGCAGGTCGTAAGTTCCTCCAAGAACCACGAACCGTGTCGTCGGAAAGGCCAACGCGAGTTCGGGTATGGAGGACGCTGCCGTGTTGTAGGGAATGATGATGGGGGAAAAGCCCGCCCGCGCCAGCGTGCGGACCATGGCGTCATATGCGTCATTCCGTCCGACAGCCTGCCGTTCCTCGCATGTCTGTCCGGTGGAGGAACGGAACAGCTCCACCCCCTGATGCACGAGTTCGTTGTAGGCCCCGTCCTCAATGGTGCCGATGTACAGCACAACGGGAAGGGGTTTGGCGCCATCCTGCCCCGCAGCCCCGGAGAGGGGAAGCAGCAGGAGGGATACCAGCGAAAGGATGACGGTAACAACTGATACGCGCATAGGGGGAATCTAGAAACACCCCTTCCGAATGTCCAGCAGACTTTGCTGCGGCACTTGCCTCCCGAGCCGAAAAACGGCACGGTGGCCCCCTATGGAACAGATTATTGTGAAGGTATACGGGCATGTCAGCCCGGCGAGCGAGAGCATGCTCGACGCGGTGCGCCCTATTGCCGACGACGCGGTTGCGCTGGAAGGCACCATGCTGCTGGTGAGTTTCGAAGGCATGTACTTCATGATCGAGGAGTTCATGGAGGCGCTGGCCCCCCACCTAGCCAGAGGATGCGAAGGGCGCATCGACTATATCGAGATGGATGCGTGGACGCTGACCCGTTTCTGGATCAAGGACGGACTGGTCAGCTCCAGCTCGGCAAGCCTGAACCAGGTGATGGCATATTCAGGACACTGATCGGCCGCCAAACCTGCCCGCCCCATGCCCCATCCGGTTCACGTCGACCTCTTCCAGAGACGAGGCCGTGTATACCCGCACCTTGTGGCTCCTTGGGAATTCCCGCTTCAGCAGAACCTTCAGCAACCGGCGCAATGCATCGGCTGGCACTGCATCCCACCTGTTCTGCTCGAATCCGTCCTCGATGACCGTATAGTACCCCTGATCGTCGTCCTGCACCGGCTCTGCCGACCGCACAATGACAACGGAACGGTTCCGCTTGAAGGTCCGCAGATCCAGACAGTGTCCCGGCGCAAGCCGGGCGGCACGCTGCAAGACGGTTGTGATGAAGGCAGTCTTGTCAATCATGGGGATGAAGAAGGCATGCTCAGAGCACGATGGTGCGGCTGCTGCGGCCGGGAGAAAACACCGTCACGCACCCGGTAGCCACATCCAGAAAGACGGTCCGGCTTATGGCCCCCCCCGTATCCTCGCTGCGAATGGGAATGCTCCGCCTATCAAGGCCATGCCTCAGGGCTTCGACATTCCGCTTCCCAATGAAGAAACGGCGGCTGTTGGGCAGCACGCTCGCGCCTCCCACAAGACAGGCATGCAGCCCCTTGCGATTCCCGCCACGCAACCTGCCCATATGCTGCACCAGCGCCTCTATGGCGGTATCGGCGTAATACCCGGGGGAAACGGCCTGCACCCGCTGCGGGTCATGCAGGGTCGAGTCCGGCAGGGCCACGTGCACCATGCCCCCCACTCTGTTGTCGGTATCAAAAAGCACCAGCGCGACACAGGAACCAAGACCGAAAGTCTTCAGCACCGCCTCGGGCCTTGCGGAAACCGCGAGCTCTCCAATACCCAGTACGTAATCCTTTTCACCCATGGCGGCCCGCGTCCATCTGTTATGCCCGGGGCATCCCTTACGCAGGGAGCCTGTGGCGATCAACTTTCATGTAGCATTCTTTGCCAAGGGCATGAAAGCAAAAAGCCGCCCCTTTGTGGGGGCGGCTTGATACTCATTCCAACGTGAAATCCTATTTTGCGTATCCAACCGCCCTGCGTTCACGAATAACGGTGACGCGAATCTGGCCGGGATAGGTCAAATTCTTCTCGATCTGCTCGGCAATGTCCTTGCACAGCAGATACGTGGTGTCGTCATCCACGTTATCGGAATTGACCATGACGCGGATCTCGCGGCCGGCCTGAATGGCGTAGGCCTTGGCAACGCCGTCGAATGCGGTGGCAATGCCTTCCAGGTCCTCAAGACGCTTCACGTAGTTCTCAAGCAGCTCCTTGCGGGCGCCGGGGCGGGCGCCGGACAGGGAGTCCGCGGCCTGCACGAGCACGGCAAGGGCCGACTTGGGCGGCTGATCCTCGTGGTGCGCGGCAATGGCGTGGATGATTTCCTTGCTTTCACCGTACTTCTTGGCGATGTCCGCGCCGATGATGGCGTGGGGACCTTCCACCTCGTGGTCAACGGCCTTGCCGATATCGTGCAGCAGACCGGCGCGCTTGGCGCGCTTGACGTCGAGCCCGAGTTCGGCGGCCATCATGCCACAGAGGGACGCCACTTCAAGGGAGTGCTGCAGCACGTTCTGCGAGAAGCTGGTGCGGTACTTGAGCTGACCGAGCAGCTTGATGATGTCGGCGTGAATGCCGTGCACACCGGCATCAAAGGTGGCCTGCTCGCCCACTTCACGCAGCTGCACTTCCAGCTCCTGCTGCACCTTGCGGACAACGTCCTCGATGCGGGCGGGGTGGATGCGGCCGTCGCTGATGAGACGCTCCAGGGCCATCTTGGCGATCTGGCGGCGCAGGGGGCTGTAGGCGGAAAGAATAACGGTTTCAGGCGTATCGTCGATGATCAGGTCAACACCGGTGGCGGCTTCCAGCGCACGGATGTTGCGGCCTTCACGACCGATAATGCGGCCCTTCATGTCTTCGCTGGGCAGGGTGACGGCGGTTACCGTCTGCTCACCCACATAGTCTCCGGAATAGCGCTGGATGGCGGTAGCCAGGATTTCCTTGGCCTTGCGGCTGGCGGTTTCCTTGGCCTCGGCCTCAATCTGCCGCATCATCTTGGCGGCTTCATGCTTGGTGCGGGCCTCGATTTCCTCGAACAGACGTTCCTTGGCCTCGTCAGCGGTCAGGCCCGAGACCTCCTGCAGACGTGCTTCCTGCTCCTGCAGCTTCTCTTCCAGAAGTCCTGCCTGTTCTTCGAGCGTGCGCTCCTTGCGGGTAAAATCCTTTTCCTGAGCAATCAGCTCCTGTTCTTTCTGGGTAGCCTGCTCACGCTTGCGGTCCAGCCTGTCCGCCTGTTCCTGCAGCTTGTGATCCCGGCTCTTTATCTCTGCCTCGCGCTCCTTGAACTCCTGTTCAAGAGTGCGTTTCTGGTTGTATATCTCGTCCTGACCCTGAAGGATGATTTCCTTCTTCTGGGCCTGTGCTTCCTTGCGCGCTTCTTCGATAATGCGGTTGGCCAGTTCCTGTGCGTCGTTGAGACGCTTGGTGGAAACGACCTTGTGCAGCGCGTATCCGGTTGCAGCGCCGATGATGGCGCCCAGCAGGACGAGCCCGATGGACATCAGACTCATGCTGTTCTCCCATTGCATTCGGAAGCCCCTTTCCGAATGGTGCAGTGTTTATGACGCGATGTTGCGCCTGCTACAACAGGAAAGCAGTGGTGGCAGGAGAATAACTGATACCGGACTATGTCCGCCCCTCCGCGCATCATTCATAAACGCGGACGGGACGAGAACGGCTTGAGACGAGGAACCCCGAAGCGCCGTGTGACTCACAAATGCAGAACCATAAGGTTCTTTAGGTGGGCTCCTTGGGTACTCCTTAAGGCTTCCCGGAGGTCCGGGCATGCACACCAGAGTGCCAGTCAGGTTCCCTTTGAAACGGTTGTGAGGTCAGCATTGGCTCGTCATCACGCACACCCCAGGGAGAGATGTCTATCATGCCCGTGGGCTGCGGGTCAGGGAGTCCCGCTATCTATCTTTTCCACAAGCTGCTCCAGTCGCTGATTCAACAGGTCCAGCTTGCGGTCGGATTGCAAAAGGTCGTCGGCCAGTCCCAGCACCAGAAATGTCAGAAGCTTCTCCTTGCTTATCTGCCTTCCTGGAAAATTGAGCTTGTTGAAACGTTCCTCAACCAGCCGTTTGGCGCTTTCCACCCGGGAAGAGTCTGCTTCTGCCTTGAAGGAGACCTCCAGATCCAAAACATTGAGGTTATAGCTGCGCATGGCAACTATGACCCGCCGGTCTGGTCCTTGAGTTTAAGCAACAGGGCGTCAATGCGTGTACGAACGGTCTCTTGCGTGCTCCGCTCCCGCTCAAGCTGATCCTTGAGCGCACGATTTTCGTCCTCCAACGCAGCGAGCCCCAGATCCACCTCTTCTTTGAGGCGCCTGTTCTCTTCCTTCAGCGTCGTAACCGTCTCCAGAAGGGAGTCGATGCGTTGTTCCAACTGGTCTATAAGCTCCATGACAAACACGTATCCTTTTTGCCAAGTGAAATCAAGACTCCCGTTTCCGTGGCAGGTTTCTCTGCGTCCCCCGGGCCACGGCAAGCGAGTTCTCCGGCACGTCCTTTGTAATCACGGAACCTGCTCCCACAAGGCTGCCCTTCCCCACGGTCACCGGCGCCACCAGCGCGGTATTGGAGCCGATGAAGGCGCCATCTTCAATGACCGTGCGGTGCTTGTTCACCCCGTCGTAGTTGCAGGTGATGGTTCCGGCACCAATATTGACGCCC
>QKEJ01000071.1 GCA_003252375.1 Halodesulfovibrio sp. | reverse complement strand
CGGTCGGACCCGCTCCTTGATGATGAGAACGGCGCTGCTCTCATCCCCGGATTCAATGGTATACTTTCCCGGCAATGATTCGGCCGGAGCGTCATATCTGTTGAATGTTATGGTCATGCGCCCGTTCTTTCCGCTGATGGACCATTGCTGGGGCTGTCCCAGCATGTTCAGCGTGAGGGTGGAGTTATTCCATCCATGCGCGGCGTCCGGGGCAAGAGTGTAGGCAAACCCGCCTTCAGGGACAAGAGCAACTGCTATGTATTTTGGCGGGAACACGCTGGTGAACCTGCCCGCCAGCAAATCGCCCAGGTCGTTGATGCCAAAGGGAATGGGCAATCCGAGACGGAGCAGGGCATTGCTGCTGTTGTTGTTCACGTATGCTTTGGCGTTGCGCGGATCATATGCCGTGAACGAATGTGCGTCCTGGCGGATGAGGGCAAGTGTCTTTCCAATGCCTGCTTCAATATCCATTCGGACGGGCGTTTTTCCATTCCCCCAGGCCCGCAGGACGATCCGGTGCCCGGATTCGGGAGTGGAATAGCGCAGTGCCGCAGAGAGACGAAAGGGGGCATCCACCTTCCGTCTGTCACAGATATCTAGGTATTGCTGCCAGAGTCCGGCTGCGGCTGTCTGCTGCGAGGGAGTAAGCTCGTGAGACGGAACCTGGGGCGTGTGCGAGGCACAGCCTCCCAGAAGTGTCAGGCCCAGCAATGCCACGATCAGCAGCAGGGAGTACGCGTAGCCGGCATGCCGGCGGAATATCCGATCGGTGCCCATGGCCTACAGCTTCCGCAGTCTGCTCTTGATGTCGTCGATGTTGTCCGGGGTCATCTTGATGGCGTTCCGGTAGCCCTTGCGGGCTTCCGAACGATATCCCAGCTTGGCTGCGATATCACCGTAGTGTTCCCATATGACGGGGTCCTTGGCGCCCAGGGCTACGGTGCGCTTGATGGCGTCCCATGCAAGATCAAAGTTGCCGAGTTTGAAGTGTACCCATGCCAGCGAATCGAGGATGAAGGGCTTGTCCGGCTCGCTTTTCAGGGCCGTCTCTATGAGCACGAGGGCCCGTTCGAGATGGATTCCCTTGTCGGCGAGGGAGTAGCCCACGTAGTTCAGGGCCTGCGGATGTTCCGGGTCAATGGTGATGACCTGTTCCATCATGTCGAAGGCCTTGTCCTTCTCGTTGGCAAGGTCATAGATGGAGGCCTTGGAGAATAGCAGTTCACCGTCGTTGGGCCAGCGCTTGAGTGCCTTGTCCAGAACCTCGTGGGCTTCGTCATAGCGCTTGAGCACGGCCAGCTGATCGACGAGCAGGTCCCAGAATTCGCGGTCGCCCGGGTCGGTACGGATGCCCGTGTACAGGAGCTGCACGGCATCATCATGACGCTTGAGTTCGAACAGCAGGTGGCTTCTGAACCGCACGCTCTTTCCCCACAGCGGGTTGTGGTCGGGGATGTTTTCCAGCAGTTCGATGGCCCGGGGCAGATCCTTGTCCTGATTGAAGGCGATGAGCGCCAGATGGAAGAACACTTCGGCCGGCGGGTTGTTCTCCGCAGCCAGAGGTTCCAGCAGTTCGCGGGCCTGTTCCGGGAAGCCTTCATCAAGGAAGAGGGTTGCCGCCTGCAGATAGAAACCGGTTTCTTCCGGGCCTTCCTTGGCGATGCTGAGGGCCTTTTCCGGATGGTTGAGCTTGATGTTGATGGCGATGAGGCGCAGCCAGATCTCCTGTCCCGACTGGCCCATTTCGATAATGTGCTCGTATGTCTTTTCGGCGGCTACATAGTCTTTCTTGAGTTCGTGCACGTATGCCAGCTCGGCCCATGCTTCGACGAATTCTGGGCTGCTCTTCACTGCCTTGCGCAGTTCCGTCTCGGCTTCATGATACTTTTTCAGGTGTGTCAGGGCTCTGGCAAGGTAGTACCGGGTAACGGGATCCTCGCGGTGCGGGGATTTGGCCCTGAGCAGATCGGCGGCTTCCTGGTGCATGCCGTTGGCGAGCATGAGCTGGGCCAGCTGCTGGCGTGCCTCGGCGTGCTTGGGATGGGCGCGGATGTATTCCTTGAGCAGGGCTATGCTTTCGGGGTTGCGCTTTTCCGCGACATAGGATTCGGCAACCAGCATGGTCAGATCGAAGCTGTCGGGATACTTTCCCAGTCCCTGCTTGGCGATCTGGCGGGCTGTGATGATATCCTTGCGGGCCCCATAGAAGCGGGCGGCGTCCACGTATATCTGTTCATCGGGATTGAGCTCGAGCAGGCGTCGGATGGCCTCGGCTCCGAGGCGTACGTCATTGCTCTTTGCCGCCTCGTTGAGCACGAGATAGTAGTAGACCTCGGCGGCCTCGGCGGTCATGCGGATCTGCGGTTTGACGGGGGGCTGCTCCGTGTGCGGCCGGGCACAGGCAAGGGAAAGGGCAATGAGCATGACAGCGGCGGCTGCCGGAATACGATGGGCGAAACGTGTGGAGCGTGCAGACATACAGGGTTGTTCCCTTGACTATTGGTTGATCCATTCCTGGGAAAAGTCCTTGATTTCCCTGAACAGGTGGTCGCGAATCTTCTGGAGAAGCCGTGCCTCGATCTGGCGTACCCGCTCGCGGGTGATGTCATATTTTTCGCCTATCTCGCGCAGCGTGATGGGGTCTTCGGAAAGAAGACGTCCATGCAATATCTCGAGTTCCTTGTCATTCAGCTTGGGCTCGATGGATTTCAGGTGATCCTTGAGAATAGTGCCGAGTTCCGTGTTGGCAAGTGTATCCTCCACACCGGGTCCCAGCGCGGGCAGGAAATCCATCCGGGTAGCGGTGGAACCTTCGTCGCCCACGGGCATGTCCAGGGACATGTCGCCCCCGTCAAGCCGCTGCTCCATTTCTATGATCTGCTCTTCGGAGACGTTGAGACGCTCGGAGAGCATGGCGGAATCGGGGACGAATCCCTGTGACATGAGCAGCTGGCGTTCCTTGTTCAGGTTGTAGAACAGCTTGCGCTGCGCCTGCGTGGTGCCGATTTTGACGAGTCTCCAGTTGTCCATGATGAACTTGAGGATGTACGCCTTGATCCAGAACGACGCATAATAGGAGAATTTGATGCCCTTGTCGGGATCAAACTTGTGCACGGCGCGCATGAGGCCCACGTTGCCTTCCTGTACCAGGTCCAGCACGTTCTGCATCCAGCGGCGCTGGAAGTCCATGGCGATTTTCACGACAAGCCGCAGATGCGACGACACGAGGCGGAAAGCGGCATCCTGGTCGCCGTCGTCCTGTACCCTGCGGGCAAGCTGAAATTCCTCGTCCGGCTTGAGCAGCGGGAACTTGCTGATCTCCCGCAGGTAGAGATGCAGCGAATCCTTGGTGGCTGCCCGGCCCGGCGTAGAGGAAAGGGTGAGTGCGGGCAGGGACGAGTCGGCATCGGCATCTATGGTGTCGTCATCATCGCCAAGGTCAATGGCATCGTCGTCAAGGTCGAGGCTTTCGTCTTCGTCCTCGGCCGGTTCCAGTACTTCGATGTCGTGTTCTGTATCGGTAGGGCGCTGCTTGGCCCCTTTGGAATCAGTGGGTTTGGTCATGGGTATATCTTTAGAGTATCTTGGAATCGAATGAAAGGACTAACTGCCGGAGCATGGTCGGACCATGGCCGGCAGCAAAGTGTCGCAGAGCCGGGCGCATGGCTTGGAATGCACCCGTTCCGGGTGGAGTAACTGTTTAATGGTATAGTTTTTGTTTGTCCTTTTCAATGTTTTTCAGTAGAGATGATCGGTCTCGGTGGACGCTGTTTCGTGGCCAGCCATGCGGCTGGTGCGGGGCATCATGACAGTAACGTTCTGCATTCAGGAGCAATCGGTGGCTGATTTTAGAAAGGCCTTGCAGGAAGGGCGATTTGTGTTTTTCGATGGTGGCCTTGGAACCATGCTGCAGGCTCGCGGTCTTACGCCCGGGGTAAGCCCCGAGGTCTGGTGTCTTTCCAACCCCGACGTGCTCAAGGGCATCCATCTGGACTACGCCCGCGCCGGTGCGAACGTGCTGACCACCAATACCTTTGGGGGGACCCGTTTCAAGCTGCCCGCCGATATGGATGCCATGGCATTCAATACCGCCATGGCCAAGGCTGCACGCGCTGCTGCCGAAGAGGCGCAGGGCGATGTGTTCGTTGCCGGGAGCGTGGGGCCCACCGGTCATTTTCTCAAGCCGCTGGGTGACCTGACCTTCTCCGAACTGGTGGAAGGGTACAAGGAACAGATTCGCGGTCTTGTGGCAGGCGGCGTTGACCTCATCCTCATGGAAACGCATTTCGACATCGCCGAGCTGCGCGCCGCCATCGTTGCGGCCCGTGCTGTGTGTTCCCTGCCCATCGGTGCCTCCATGACCTTCGAGAACGGCGTAAGCCTGACCGGAACCGCCCCTGATGTCTTTGTGGAAACCGTGCTGAACATGGGAGTGGACCTGGTGGCCACCAACTGCAGCGCCGGTCCTGAACAGATGGTCTCCGTGGTGGAACGCATGCTCTCCGTGGCGACGGTGCCCGTGCTGGTCATGCCCAATGCGGGCTTGCCGGAGCTGGACGCCGCGGGTAACACCGTGTTCCGTCTTGATCCCGTCTCCTTTGCCGATCAGACGCGTCGGTTCGCTGAAATGGGTGTGCGCTGCATGGGCGGTTGTTGCGGAACCACTCCGGATCATATTGCCGCGCTGGTCAAGGCGGTTGCGGACGTTCCCTGCGCCCCCGTGCGCACGCGGGACGGCGGTCTCGCCATTACCTCGCGTGCCGGTCTGGTGCGGTTCGGGCTGCAGCATCCGGTACGCATCATCGGGGAGCGGATCAACCCCACAGGTAAAAAGCAGCTTATTGCCGAGCTGCAGAACGGCCAGTTCACCACTTGCATGATGTTCGTGCAGGAACAGATAGATAGTTATGCCCCGGTGCTTGACGTGAACGTGGGTGCTCCCATGGTGGATGAGACCGTGCTGCTGCCGGAACTCGTCTCCCGTATTGTGGCGCAGCACCCTGTCCCGCTCGCTCTGGATACCTCCAATATGGATGCGCTGGAAAAGGCCCTTGCCGCGTACCCCGCGTCCCCGCTGGTCAACTCCATCAGCGGCGAGCCCGGACGCATGGAGCGCCTTGGCCCCCTGTGCCGGGATTTCGGTGCGCCGTTTATCCTGCTGCCGCTCAAGGGGCGCAAACTCCCCGTGGCCGCCTCGGAACGCATCGCCATTATCGAGGAGCTGCTTGCGCAGGCGGAGGCGCTGGGTATTCCGCGTCGTCTGATCATGGTGGACGTGCTGGCGCTGGCTGTATCCTCCAAGGCCGAGGCCGCCAAGGCCTGCCTTGAGACCATCCGGTACTGCACGCAGACCCTGCGGCTGCCCACGACCATCGGGCTTTCGAATATTTCCTTTGGGCTTCCCGCCCGGGGGTTGCTGAATAGCACCTTCCTGACCATGGCTGCGGCAACGGGGCTTTCCTCCTGCATTGCCCACCCCGGCAATGCCCGCATCCGTGAGGCGTTGGCGGCAACGGAAGTGCTTCTCGGAAGGGATGCCAACGCCGAGCAGTTCATTGCCGGCTACGCGGATTGGAAGCCGGGAACAGGCTCCGTCGCCGGTGGCGGCGTGGTGTCCGGCGGCGCGGCCGCTACGGCGTATGAGGCTGTGGTGAAGGGGGACAAGGACAACATTGTCGCCCTCATCCGCAAGGAGCTGGATGCCGGCGTCTCTCCCTTCAATGTGGTCAACACGCTGCTCATTCCGGCCATCACCGAGGTGGGCGACAAGTACGAGCGCAAGGAATACTTCCTTCCCCAGCTGCTCCGTTCGGCGGAAACCATGCAGCACGGATTCGCCCATCTCAAGCCCATGCTGGAAGAGGAGGGCGACACCTCGGTGAAGCCCACCGTCATCATGGCGACGGTGGAGGGAGACATCCATGATATCGGCAAGAACATCGTGTGCCTCATGCTGGGCAACCACGGTTTCAACGTCGTTGACCTCGGCAAGGATGTGAAGGCGGAAGCCATCGTGAACGCAGCCAGCGAGCATGGCGCTTCCGTTATCGGATTGTCCGCGCTCATGACCACTACCATGGTGCGCATGAAGGATACCGTGGATCTTCTCAAGGAACGCGGCATGACCGGTGTGAAGGTCATGATCGGCGGCGCTGTCGTCACCAAGGCCTTTGCCGATTCCATTGGTGCAGACGGCTATTCGCTGGATGCCGTATCGGCTGTGCGTCTGGCCCAAACCCTTTCCGAGGCCTAGGGAGCAAGTACATGCATAACCGGAAACGCCTGTGTGCCTTCCTTGTTGCAGCGGCCCTGACTCTGGGATGTCTGCTTTCGGCTGGCGGTGCCGAGGCTGCTGATCAGGGCCGGGAGATAGAAGCTGCCGATCTGCTCGGGATGATCCGTGCCGAGCGCGGCAAGGTTGTGGTGGTCAATTTCTTTGCCTCATGGTGTCCTCCCTGTCGGGAGGAGATTCCGGACCTGATTGCCCTGCGCGACAGCGTTTCCAAAGAGGACGTGACCCTCGTGGGCGTTTCCGTGGATGAGGATCCGGGCCAGCTTGGAACAATGCTGCAGCATGTCGCCTTCAATTATCCCGTGTACCGGGGCGTGGGTGACCTGCCCGGCGTATTTGCCATATCCTCCATTCCCCGGCTGTTGATTTACGACCCCAAGGGCACGCTGGTCATAGACCACGTCGGCATCGCCGATCCCGCAGCCCTTGCCGCCAAGATCGAAGAACTCAAGGGCAACTAGATGGGCAAGCCGTATATTCGTAAGGCCCGCATGCAGGACGTGAAGGCCATCCACAAGCTGCTTATGGACTGTTCCGGCCAGGGGTTGCTGCTGCCGCGGCCGCTCAACCAGCTCTACGGGCACCTGCGGGAATTTTTTGTGGTGGATCCCGATGACGGTTCCTCCGTCACCGGGTGCTGTGCATTGTCCATTCTGTGGGACGGTCTTGCCGAGGTGCGTTCCCTTGCCGTGGAAGAATCCGTGCGCGGAACCGGCTTTGGCCGCAAGCTCGTTGAGGCGTGTCTGAGCGAATCGGTCACCCTGGGTATTTACAAAGTCTTCACTCTCACCTATCAGGACACCTTTTTCAGGAAGATGGGCTTTGTTGAGGTGTCGAAAGACGTATTGCCTCAAAAAGTCTGGGCAGATTGCATCAATTGCCCCAAATTCCCGGAATGCGATGAAATCGCCATGCAGATAGAACTATAGGCCGAGAGCCAAACGGAGACCCCCGGATGAAAATCAAAGCACTGAATGTCGTCTACAGCGAGGCGGAGATTGCCGAACGCATTAAGCTCCTTGCCGCGCAAATCAATAAGGATTATGCAGGAGAGGATCTTGTTGTCGTCTGTGTTCTGAAGGGAGCATTCATGTTCTTTTCCGACCTGGTGAAGCAGCTGGACATGAATCCGGAACTGGATTTCGTGCGTTGCGCCAGCTACGGGAAGGGGACCACGAGCACCAAGACCATCTCCTTCACCAAGGATCTTGAAGTGTCCATTGAGGGCAAGCATGTTCTGGTGGTCGAGGATATCGTGGATACGGGACATACCATGGCCTTCCTCTTCAAGCAGCTTGAAGCCCGGGGGGCAAAGAGCATCCGTCTTGCCGCCATCGTGGACAAGTCCGAGCGGCGTGAGGTGGACATTGCCGTGCATTACCCCGGCTTTGCGTTGCAAAAGGGGTTCATTGTCGGTTATGGCATGGACTATGCTGAAAAATATCGTGAGCTTGGTGCCATATACGAGGCGGTAGTGGACTAGCCGCATCGCTTGCGTGATATCTCTGCTGGAAAAACCACAGGAAGAAAAATGCACGTAACGTGTCCTAATTGTTCTACGAAATACAATCTCCCCGATTCCATGTTCAAGCCGGGAGCCAAGGCGCGTTGCACCGTGTGCAAGCACCTGTTCCCTCTTGCCGACGAGCCTGCCCCAAAACCGGCTCCTGTGCCGGAAACGGATGTGCTGGACGATGGTTCGCTTGACGAACTGCTCGGCGGCAATGATGCCGGGTTTGATCTTGATGCTCCCGCCAAGAAGAAAAAGGGCACGTCCAAGTCCAAGAGCAAGGTAGGCTTGGTTGTTCTGCTGCTTATCATCCTGCTCGGCGCCGGTGGTGCTGCAGCGTGGTTCTTCATGCCCGGTCTGCTGGGCCGGGGCGAGCCGGAACCGGAAAAGCAGATGGCCAACGCCTCCGAGGATGTGGCGGCCACTGACAACATCAAGAATCTGGCGCTGCGCAATGTGCGGCAGTATTACCAGGAAAACGAGAAGACCGGTCAGCTCTTTGTCGTGGAAGGCAAGGTGGTCAACAACTTCAATGCTCCCAAGGAACTGGTGAAGGTTGAGGTAACGCTCTTCGATGCCAGCAATGTGACCATTACCAGCAAGCAGCAGTACTGCGGTATTTCCGTATCCTTGTTCCAGCTGCAGGTGCTTGGTCAGCAGGAGCTGGAGTCGGCCCTGAACAACAAGATCGAGATTCTGACCAACAACACGAACATCATGCCCGGGCAGGAAGTGCCCTTCATGGTTGTCTTCTATAACCCCCCGGCCAATGTGGCCGAGTTCGGCGTAAAGGTCATTGAGGCCAAGAATCCGCCGAAGGCGCCTGCGGAGGGTAAGAAGTAGAGCTGCCCAGAGAATGAAGACACGGGAAATTTATGTCTGTTCCGCCTGCGGGGTTTCCGCCCCGCGGTGGAGCGGACAATGTACCAAATGCGGGGAGTGGAACACGCTTGAAGCCAGGACTGTCCATAAGGATCAGGCCCGGCAGCGTGCGGCTGCTCCCTCTTCTTTTGCGGCCCCGCGCATCATGCCGTTGCAGGAAGTCTCGGAGGAGCGTGAAGAGCCCTTTGGCACCGGCATGCACCAGCTGGACCGTATTCTCGGTTCCGGGCTTGTACCCGGAGCAGCGCTGCTCATAGGCGGTGAACCGGGCATTGGCAAGTCCACACTGCTGCTGCAGGTTGCAGGAGCCGTGGCCCGTGCCGGACGTCAGGTTCTGTATCTTTCCGGCGAGGAATCGCTTGCCCAGCTCAAGGGGCGGGCAGAGCGGCTGCAGGCGCTGTCCCCGGCGTTGACCGCTGTTTCTACCTCCCGGCTTGATGATGTGCTCCCCTCCCTTGAGGGAGCCTCGCCTCCTGATCTGCTTATCGTGGATTCCGTGCAGACGTTGACCTCGGTCCGGGCGGACGGACTGCCCGGCAGTGTCAGCCAGGTCCGTGCCGTGGCCACGGAATTGATAGAAGTCTGCAAGCGCAGCGGCGTGACCCTGCTGCTGGTGGGCCATGTGACCAAGGACGGACAGCTGGCCGGTCCCAAGATGCTTGAACACATGGTCGACACGGTCATCTCGCTTGAGGGGGACAGGCGGCAGATGTTCCGCATGCTGCGCGTCTTCAAGAACCGCTTCGGTCCCAATCAGGAACTGCTGGTTTTCGAAATGGCGCAGGGCGGCATGCAGATCGTCGACGATCCGTCCACCTACTTTCTCGGAGCCCGGGATCCGGAGCTTTCCGGTACGGCCGTGGTCATGGCCGTGGACGGGCAGCGTCCCTTTGCCGTGGAAGTACAGGCGCTGGTCAGCAGAAGCTATCTTTCCATTCCCCGCCGCACGGGACTCGGGTTTGATGTGAACCGGCTGCATCTGCTGCTGGCCGTTCTGGAAAAGCGCCTGCGGCTGAATTTCGGTCAGGTGGATATCTATGCCAAGGTGGGCGGCGGCATGCGTCTGCAGGATCCCGGCATGGACCTTGCCCTTGTGGCGGCCATACTTTCCTCCTTTTATGACATCCCCCTGCCGGAGCGCTCCGTCTTTTGGGGGGAGGTGGATCTGAACGGGCAGGTGCGCCCTGTTGCCGGACAGGATGTGCGGTTGTCCCAGGCTGTCCGGCTTGGGTATACGCCCCTGTTTCATCCCCGTACCGGGGACAAGGGCGGGCTTGATACCATTGTCTCTCTGCAGGACGCACTCTTCAGGCGCTCATGAAGTCTGTCAGCCTCCTTCTGCTTCTTTTCTGCGTTCTTCTTGCTCCCCTTTCCTTCCTTTTTGCCGACCAGACCCTCCTGCTACGGAATGTTCGTCAATATGTCGTTCCCCTGCAAACAGGTGAGCGCATCGTTGTTGTAGACGGAGAAGTTGTTTCCGCCGCAGGGGGGGAGGTTCCGTATGTTGGTGTCTCAGTTGTCCTCTATGATAAGCAGGGAGGTGTTATTGCAACTGCACGCCAGTTGTGTGGACACTCTATTGCTTCAGAGCGTATCGCAACAATGCGATATTCCGACATAATATCCGAGCTCGGAGCAGAACAGCAATTGCATAAGGCTCGTGACCTTGCTACACAGGAAATGGCTATCCCCTTCATGGTGGTTTTTCCTGAAACGGAGAATTCCAGCGAATTTACCGTGTCCGCCTATCTTTTGGATTTGGGAGCAGGGGGCCGGGAAACCGACGGAGAATGACCTGTCTCTGTGACGGTCGGCTCGTGGTTAGGGTCGATTCTCTCACTGGGGCATTTCGTGTTCCGGGGTGTCCCCACGGTACATCGTTGTATTGTAATCGGAGTGTTGATGGTTGATTCCTTCTTTTCCCGCATGCGCAGGGTACAGGCCAATCTCGGCAGGGTCATTGCTGCCCGAGAGGATGAGTTCCTCGAATTGGGGAGTACCCTGCATGCCTTTGCGTCCCGGGCGGACAATCTTGTCGACATGGCCCGCGAGCTTGTCGAATCCACTGTCGGCGAGATTCTGAAGGAAGTGGTCCGGCAGCTGGACGACAAGATGGAAACCATGCGTTCCATGTGTCAGGTTTCGGATACGGCGGAGATGGATGAGTTTGGCCGTATTCGTGGTTTTCTGGCCGATCTGCTCAGCCTGCTCGAAAACTACGGGCGCATTGTCCGTACCCTGCAGATGCTGGCCATATCCACCCGTATAGAAAGCGCCCGGCTCGGTGCGGACGGAAGGGGCTTCAATACCCTTGCCGATGACGTGGAAAAGCTGGGCCTCAAGATTGCGGAATATTCCGCACATATCCGTGAGCAGGCGGCCAGGCTGGATGCGCTTTCCGTTGATGCTGACGGCCGGATGACCTCCATCCGTTCCAGCCAGCAGGAATGTTCCCTTAATGTGTTCGTCATGGTGCAGGAAAACGTGACCAGTCTGCAGCGGTACGGCACAAGTCTGGATGCCGTTTCGGACAGTCTGACCGGCACCATCGCCGAGATCCAGAACAGCATGGGCGAGATCGTTTCCTCCATGCAGTTTCACGATATTGTCCGCCAGCAGGTGGAGCATGTGGAGGAGGCGCTGGGCGAAACGGCTGATTACCTGCAGGCGCACACCGATGAGCTGGATGCCGGGGATATGGCGCATTGGCTTGGGCAGGTGAACACGATGCAGGTTGCGCAGCTTGAGTATGCCGAGACGAGTTTTTCCCAGGCCGTGCAGGTGCTGCGTGACGGACTGCAGGCCCTTGGACTGCATGTGCGAGACGTGCAGCAGGTTGTGGAGACCGCGCGCCAGGGAGAGGACGGCAGTGCTCCTCTTGATTCCATTTCAGAAACGGTCTTGCACGTTTCCGCCCATTTCAGGCAGCTGGCCGAGCAGGGGGGTGATGTGGGCAATGTCATGGTCGCTGTGGCCGACACTGTCTCGGAGATGACGTCCTTTTTGGATGATATCGAGGACGTGGGGGCGGAAATCGAGCTTATCGCGCTCAACGCCAGCATCAAGGCCGCTCATACCGGTGATATGGGCAAAGCCCTTGGCGTGCTCGCTCTTTCCATCCAGACGCTGTCGCACGATGCGAGGCAGCAGACGGACAGTATCGCAGAAAAGCTGCGGTCCATTGCCGGGGCGGCCGACGTGCTCAGGGATATGTCCAGGGGGTATCTGGATTCTTCGCAGGCTGACGCCATGACCGCTGAGCTGCAGGGGTTCATGGAACAGCTGCGTACCGTGCAGGGCAGGGCGGATTCCCTGCTGGGCAGCGTTGACAATGAGGCTGTCACTCTTGCTGAGGAGCTTGATGCCCTTGCTTCCGGCATACGGGTGGATGAGCCGGTTCGCGCTGCCTTGCAGCAGGCCGCCGGGGAGCTGATGCAAATTGCCGAAACCTGTACGCAGGAAGGGAATGAGGAAGGGGCTCCGCTGCCGGACGTGCTGCAGGCGATACTTGACCGCTATACCATGGAAAGCGAGCGTGCGATCCATCGCAGCCATCTCGTCGGGGACGGGGAGGGGGATGCGGAGTTGTTTGGGGATGATTTGGACGACAATATCGAGTTGTTTTAGATCAAACACTCCGGTGCGTTGTTACCACATGAAATAATTGCTGTGAGGGATGACCTGTGACTAAAACGATTATGACGGTGGATGATTCCGCCAGTGTTCGCCAGATGGTTAGTTTTACACTGAAGAAGGCCGGATTCTCGGTCATCGAAGCCACAGACGGCAAGGATGCCATGAGCAAGTTGAGCGGGCCCGTGCATATGGTCATTACAGACCTCAACATGCCCAACATGGACGGGATTGCGCTTATCAAAAGCATCCGGGCCGTTCCTGCCTACAAATTCATTCCCATTGTCATGCTGACCACGGAGTCGCAGGCATCAAGGAAGCAGGAGGGGAAAGCCGCGGGAGCCACAGGCTGGATCGTGAAGCCGTTCAAGCCGGAGCAGCTTGTGGACGTGGTGAAGAAGGTGTTGCGCTAGCGAACCAGAGGGCTGGCTCTGTGCCCGAACTGCATTTCGAGGAAACGAGACTATGGCGGAAGACGTAAACGCGCAGGCATTCCGCGAGGAAGCTCAGGATCTGCTGGCTGAACTGGAAACGGCCCTCCTTGAACTTGAAGAAGATCCGGGGGATTCGGAGATCGTTGATCGTGTCTTTCGGGCCATGCACACGATCAAGGGCTCCGGTGCCATGTTCGGGTTCGATGATATTGCCGCCTTTACCCATGATGTGGAGACGGTCTTTGACAAGGTGCGTAATCACGAGCTTTCGGTAAGCCGGGAGCTGCTGGATCTGACGCTCCGGTCCCGGGACCATATTGCCCATCTGCTTGCGTGCAGCGTCACGGGAGAGGACCCTGACCTGGCGGCGGCGGAGCAGATTACCGGGGCGTTACGGGGGCTGCTGAGCGAGGAGGCGCCCGCTGATGAACCCGCACCTGCAGCGCCGGTTCTCAGCACGGGAACTGCCACTGCCGGGCTGACCACCTACCGCATCCGTTTCAAGCCTGCCAAGGACATCTTCATGTCCGGCACCAACCCTCTACACCTGCTGGACGACTTGGCGGAACTTGGCTCCGTCCGCTGCTTCCCCCATATCAAGCCTGTTCCCGAACTTGAGGAACTGGACCCGGAATCCTGCTATATCTGGTGGGATATTCTCCTGCTTTCCGAGCGGTCCGAGGAGGCCATCCGCGACATCTTCATGTTTGTGGAGGATGATTGCGAACTGGTGATCCAGACGATCGACAGGGGAGAGGGGCACAACTCCGAGGTGGCCTACAAGCGGCTGGGTGAGATTCTGCTGGAACGTGGCGACATTACGCCCGAGAGCCTGCAGGCCGTTCTGCAGGAGCAGAAGCCCATCGGAAAGGTCCTGCAGGATGCGGGACTCGTGTCCGAGGAGCAGGTTGAGTCCGCTCTCGCCGAACAGAAGGCCGTGCGCGAAATGCGCCAGGCCCGCACCGGAGGAGACAAGGGGACCGTCGAGCAGGCGGGTGCCTCCAGCATCCGTGTGGCAGCGGACAAGCTGGACAAGCTGGTGGACCTTGTTGGTGAACTCGTTATCGTGCAGGCGCAGATCGCCCAGTATGTGCACACCTCTCCGGATGCCCTGCTTGTGAACCTTTCCGAAGAGCTGGAACGGCTTTCCAATGAACTGCGCGATTCCACGCTCTCCATCCGCATGCTGCCCATAGGCACGACCTTCAGCAAGTTCCGCAGACTGATCCGCGATCTGTCCGCCGAACTGGGCAAGGAAGTGGAGCTGGTGACGCATGGCGCGGAAACCGAACTGGACAAGACGGTCATAGAGCGTCTTGGCGACCCGCTCATCCATTGTCTGCGCAACAGCCTTGATCACGGCATTGAAAGACCCGATATCCGCACGGCTGCGGGCAAGTCTGCCGGAGGCACCATAACCCTTGCCGCGGAACATTCGGGCGGCGAGGTGCTCATTTCCATCACGGATGACGGCGCCGGGTTGAACCGCGAACGCATTTTTGCTTCCGCCGTGTCCAAGGGAATCATATCCGCTGATGCCGAACTGTCCGACCGGGAAGTCTGCAATTTGATTTTTGCCCCCGGTTTTTCCACAGCGGCGCAGGTAACCAGCGTTTCCGGGCGTGGCGTGGGCATGGATGTGGTGAAACGTTCCATTGACGCCCTGCGCGGCAGCATTGAGCTGGACAGCGTGGAGGGCAGGGGCACCACCATTACCATCAGACTGCCGCTGACGCTGGCCATCATCGACGGATTGCAGATTCAGGTGGGCGGCGAATTCTTTGTCATTCCTCTCAATCATGTCGAGGAATGCGTGGAGCATGTGAACACCGGCAGCAATGGAAATGGTGATCGTCAGAAGATTATCAACCTCCGCGGCGACATCGTGCCCTATATTACCCTCAGGGAACAGTTTGATGTTCCCGGATCCAAACCTCCCATCGAGCAGATCGTTGTGGTAAGTTCAGCCGGTGCCCGGTACGGCATTGTTGTTGACCACGTCATCGGGGAACACCAGACGGTCATCAAGTCGCTCGGAAAGGTCTACAAGGATGTCGAAGGGATATCCGGTGCCACGATCAAGGGAGACGGTTCCATGGCGCTTATTCTGGACATTCCCCGACTTGTGCAATCCGCCATTGCCGGTCAGTAGCCGGGGTGGGTCGCCGGGGGCGGCAATACTCACGCAGGTTCCTCATGAAAAAGACAGCGGCAGTGCAAGAGCAGAACAAGGTTGATCCGGCGAGTTTCCGGCCTGCTCCCATGACCGATAAGGTCTTCCAGCGTCTCAGCCTGTTCATACACGAACGGGTGGGCATCAAGCTGCCGCCCAGCAAGCGGACCATGCTGGAGGCGCGGCTGCAGAAGCGGTTGCGGGTGCTGCATTACAACTCCTATGAGCAGTATGTGGACTTCGTCTTTACCGACGAGGGCATGGAACAGGAACTGCGCAACCTCATAGATGTTGTGACGACCAATACCACCGAATTCTTCAGGGAACCCAAGCATTTTGATTACCTTCTCGGTAACGTGTTGCCGGAATGGATGCGCAGGAATGGCAGCAGACCGCTCTCGCTGTGGAGTGCGGGGTGTTCCATCGGTATGGAGCCCTATACGCTCGGCATGGTCATGCAGGATTTTTCCGAGCAGTATCAGGGCTTCTCGTTTCAGATACTGGCCACGGACATCTCCTCGCGGGCTCTGCAGACAGCGTCCAAGGCCGTGTATGACGAGGAGCGGATTGCCAGCATCCCCGACCGGCTTCGCAAGAAGTACCTGCTGCGCAGCAAGGACAGGACAAAACGGCTCGTGCGTATTGCTCCGGAAATTCGAAAGGTTGTCGAATTTCAGCGGCTCAACTTCATGGAGCGGTTCTGCTTCAGGAATCCCATGGACATCATTTTCTGTCGGAATGTCATTATCTATTTCGACAAGCCCACGCAGGAACGCCTTTTCAAACAGTTCTGCGAGTGTCTCAAACCCGGGGGACATCTGTTCATTGGTCATTCCGAAAGCCTGGCCGGTATGAGCCTGCCTCTCGAACAGGCTGCGCCAACAATATACAGGAGATTGTAGGGCATGCCTCCCCGCATAAAAGTACTCATCGTGGACGACTCCGCGCTGGTCAGACAGACCCTCAACGATATCTTTTCCGCCGATCCCGAACTGGAAGTGGTCGGGGCGGCTTCGGACCCGTTCGTGGCTGCCAAGCGCATGGAGAACGTGGTGCCCGACGTGATCACGCTGGATGTGGAGATGCCCCGCATGGATGGCATTACCTTCCTCAAGAAGATCATGACGCAGCACCCCATTCCCGTGGTCATCTGTTCCGCCGTGACCGAAAAGGGTGCGGAAACGACGTTCAAGGCCCTGGAGTATGGGGCCGTGGAGATCATTACCAAGCCGCGTATCAGCACCAAACAGTTCCTTGAGGAATCGGCCATCCGTATCTGTGATGCCGTAAAGGCTGCCGCCCGGGCGCGCATGAAGCGGGTAACGGAGAAGCTGCAGGTGGCTCCGAAGCTATCGGCTGACGCCATGCTGCCGCCCATTACGCCCTCCACACGGGCCGTTGGAGCGACGGGGAAGGTTGTGGTGGTGGGGGCCTCCACCGGCGGAACCGAGGCGCTGGCCGCCTTTCTCATGGGCTTGCCCGCGAACTGTCCTCCCATTGCCGTGGTGCAGCACATGCCTGAGCACTTCACCAACGCATTCGCCCGGCGTCTGGACGCCTCCTGCGCCATGCATGTGAAGGAGGCCGAGGACAATGACCGCATGGAGCAGGGCAAGGTGCTCATTGCTCCGGGCAACATGCATATGCTGCTCAAGCGCAACGGCAACAGCTATTTCGTGGAAGTGAAGGAGGGACCGCTGGTCCGGCGGCATCGTCCGTCCGTCGATGTCCTGTTCCGTTCGGCTGCCCGGTACGGCGGCAAGAATATTGTTGGCGCCATCCTTACCGGCATGGGTGACGATGGTGCCGTGGGCATGCGGGAGATGTTTGATGCCGGTGCCTACACCATTGCGCAGGACGAGGCCACCTGTGTGGTCTTCGGCATGCCGCAGGAAGCCATCAAGCTGGGTGGTGTGCACAAGGTGCTGCCCCTGCACGGCATTGCCCGTGAGGTGCTCGCCATGTGCAATGCCCGTTGATGTTCGTTACACCAGAAAGATTAATGGAGGATTGAAATATGCCCGGACCGTTGGAAGGCGCCATTCTGCAGCGCGACAAGCAGACCTATGCCATTGTGCCCCGCACGCCTGCGGGAATGCTTACCCCCGAGATTCTCGATACCATCTCCTACGTGTGCAAGAAGTACGAGATTCCGATCATCAAGATCACTTCCGGTCAGCGTATTGCGCTGGTGGGGATGCGTGAAGAACAGGTGGAACCTGTCTGGGAAGAGCTGAAGTGGCGTGTGGGGCGTGCCACCGAACTGTGTGTGCACTATGTGCAGGCTTGCCCCGGAACCGCCGTCTGTAAGCTCGGTGTGCAGGATTCCCTGGGCTTTGGTCTGGAGATCGAAAAGATGTTCCATGAGGAGCCCTTCCCCGCCAAGGTCAAGTTCGGTGTGTCCGGCTGTCCCATGTGTTGCGGGGAAAGCTATGTGCGCGACGTGGGCGTGATGGGCACCAAGAAGGGCTGGACCGTGATCGTGGGAGGCAACTCCGGCGGTCGTCCCCGCATCGGGGATGTGCTGGCCGAGGACCTTTCCGCGGAAGAAGCTCATGCGCTCATCCGCAAGTTCATGGAATTCTACAGGGCTGAATCCGGCAAGCGCCTGCGTGTCTCCAAGTTTGTGGAGAAGGTGGGGATCGACGCCGTGAAGGCCGCTGTTCTTTAGAAAGAGCACCCTGTGGCAAGGCCCCGTTCTCGAGGAGAGGCGGGGCCTTGTTTGTTGTGTGTTCAGGGGGTCTTTCGGCCATCCTTGTGCCGGTAGAAGAGTACCTGTACGGGCTCCCGCGTGACCAGCCCTTCCTTGATGATGGTGTCGATCAGCGGCAGGAAGGCGGCAATCCGCTCCGGCGTATCGATGATCTGGATCAGCAGGGGCAGGTCTTCGGAGAGGCGCAGAACCTTGATGGTGTGCACACGGCTGTTGGCTCCGAAGCCGGAAACCCCGCGGGTGACCGTGGCGCCGGCAAGGCCGTGCTTGCGGGCCAGTTCGACAATGACCTCATGCAAAGGGCGCCCCTCGTGCATGTCCTTCTCGCCTGTGTAGATGGAGAGGCGTTCCGCCTGTTCGGGGAGTGATACCATGTGTTTCTCCTAGACGAGTTTGCCGAGGTGCAGCCCGATCCAGAGCACGGCTATGCCGATAACGAGCTGGCCCGCACAGTTCGTGGCTGCAAGGAACCATTGGGAGGCCGAGACCAGGTTGGCTGTTTCGAATATGAATGTGGAAAAGGTGGTGAAGGCTCCCATGAATCCCGTGAGGACGATGACGCGGACGTCCGGCGAGATGCCGATACGGTCTTCCAGGACGCTCCAGATCAGTCCGAACAGAAAGCAGCCAAGGCAATTCACCACAAAGGTGCCGATGGGGAAGGAAGAACCGGCAAGGCGCTGCACGGTTCCCGCCAGCGTGTAGCGGCTGAGGCTGCCCAGCCCGCCTGCCAGCATGAGCAGAAGGATCTTCTGCACGGGAAAACTCCTTTGACACTCCGTCACGGATGCTCCATGCGGATATGGCATTGAAATGTCGACGCGAAATGAGTACCCACAATGATGGGTAATCATAAGCGGGTTGCCTGAAACGGACAACCGAATGTTTGGTCGATTTCCGGTGACGGGGGCGCAGCTTCCGGACCGGGCGGCTTCAAGGATATGGAAATGGGATTTGAAACGGAACTGAAGTTCACCGGTGCGGATTTTGCGGTATTGCGTGGGAAACTGCGGGCATTGGCTGCCGAACCGCTTGGCCGGCATGTGGAACGGAATCTGGTGTTCGATACCCCGGACCGCTCGTTCAAGGGCAGGGACATGTTGCTGCGGCTGCGCAGCAAGATCGGCCGGAAGGGAAGTCGGTCGGTCCTGACCCTCAAGCAGCCTCCCGGACATGCCGTGCCGCAGGACGTGAAGGTCTACGACGAGCGGGAAACGCTGGTGGATGATTTTGACGCCATGCGGAGCATCCTTGAGGGGCTGGGCTATGATGCGGCCTTCCGGTACGAGAAGGTGCGTGAGGAATGGCGGCTGGACGGTGTGGAGATCTGTCTGGATACCATGCCCTTCGGGGATGTGGTAGAGCTGGAAGGAGAGCGCGACGCCATTCTTGCCTGCGCCGGGCGTCTCGGGCTTTCCATGGACAGCTCGAGCACGGGAACCTATCATGACCTGAACAGGGCATGGCGTGCCCGGCAGGGCCTGCCCCATGACGACAATTTCTGTTTCCCGCAGGAGCGGTTGCAAGCGCTGCTGGAGGAATTATACTCTGATGCTGAGCCCACTGCGGTATAGTGCATCCATGAACCAGACTACCGGGAATAGACATGAGTGACAGATTTGCCAGTCCCTACAAGGACGGGAACACGCTGCTGGAGGATGACGTCAGGGAACCGCGCAGGTTCAAGGTCCTTCTGCATAATGACGACTACACGACCATGGAATTTGTGATCGCCGTGCTGCGGGAGGTCTTTCGCAAGACCATGCAGGAGGCGACGGTCATCATGCTGAGCGTGCATGAGAAGGGCATGGGCGAATGTGGCGTCTATACCGCCGAGGTGGCGGAAACCAAGGTAGCCATCGTGCATTCGAGAGCCCGGAAGGAAGGCTTTCCTCTCCGGTGCAGCTTGGAAGAGGTGTAATCATGCTCGGAAAGAGATTAGAAGCCGTTCTCTCGGCCGCCGTTACGGAAGTACGGAAGCGGAACCATGAATTCCTGACGCTCGAACATATCCTGTTCGCCATTGTCCAGGATGAGCAGGGGCGCCATATCCTCGTCAGTTGCGGGGCGGATGCCGACGCACTTTCCAATCGCCTCGAGGTGTTCTTCTCTTCCCATCTCGAACCCCTGCCCGCGGACGTCCCGACGGAAGTGGTGCAGACCATGAGCGTGCAGCGGGTCCTGCAACGCGCCGTCGTTCAGATGCAGTCCGCCAGCAAGGACAAGGTGGAAGTTGGGGACCTTCTGGCCGCCCTGTTTGAGGAAGAGGACTCCTATGCCGTCTATTTCCTGCGCTCGCAGGGGCTGACGCGTCTGGATGTGCTTGAATACATTTCCCACTCCTCCGCAGATGACTGGACCGAGCAGGAGGGCGCCAAGGACGGTGCTGCCGGAAAGCCCGATGCGCTTTCCCAGTTCTGCGTGGACCTCACCGCACGGGCCCGGGAAGGGCAGATCGATCCGCTCATCGGCCGTGCCGAGGAACTGGAGCGCACGGTGCAGGTACTGGCCCGCCGGCGCAAGAACAACCCCCTTTTCGTGGGCGAACCCGGAGTGGGCAAGACCGCACTTGCCGAGGGGCTTGCCCTGCGCATCGTTGATGGCGACGTGCCGCAGAGTTTCCTGGAGGCCTCGGTCTATGCGCTGGATATGGGGTCGCTGCTTGCCGGAACCAAGTACCGGGGCGATTTTGAGGCCCGTCTCAAGGCCGTGATCAAGGAACTCAAGGACATCGACGAAGCCATTCTCTTCATCGACGAGATCCACACCATTGTGGGAGCGGGCGCAACGAGCGGCGGTTCCATGGACGCCTCCAACATCCTCAAGCCCGTCCTTGCGTCCGGGGCCATCCGGTGCATCGGCTCCACGACCTATGAGGAATACCGCAACCATTTCGAGAAGGACCGTGCGTTGTCACGGCGGTTCCAGAAGATCGACGTTCCGGAGCCGACCACCGAGGAATGCCTGGATATTCTCAAGGGGCTCAAACCCTACTACGAGGAGCACCACGGCGTGCGGTACACCAATCCGGCCATCAAGTCGGCGGTGGAGCTTTCGGCGCGCTACATCAACGAACGTTTCCTGCCGGACAAGGCCATTGACGTGATCGACGAGGCGGGGGCCGCCTACCGTCTGCGCAGTGCCAACCGGAAGCGGAACACCATAACCGCCGGTGACATCGAGCGGGTAGTGGCCCGCATGGCCCGTATTCCGGAACAACGCGTCACCTCCGGCGACCGGCTCAAGCTGGCGGAACTGGAACCCACGCTCAAGGGCATGGTGTTCGGACAGGATGACGCGGTGGACGTGGTCTGCCGCGCCATCATGCGCAGCCGGGCAGGTCTCGGACGGGACGACAGGCCCACGGGCTCCTTCCTGTTCTACGGCCCCACGGGCGTGGGCAAGACGGAACTCGCCAAGCAGCTCGCCGCCACGCTCGGGGTGCAATTCCTGCGCTACGATATGAGCGAGTACATGGAAAAGCATGCGGTCTCGCGCCTCATCGGCGCTCCTCCCGGCTATGTCGGGTTCGATCAGGGCGGCCAGCTGACGGACGCCATCCGCAAGCATCCCTATGCCGTCGTGCTCATGGACGAGATAGAGAAGGCGCATCCGGATATCTTCAACATCCTGCTGCAGGTCATGGATTACGCCACCCTCACCGACAACACCGGGCGCAAGGCGGATTTCCGCAATGTCATCCTTATCATGACTTCCAATGCCGGTGCCCGTGAAATGGCGGCCAAGCCCATAGGGTTCGGTTCCAACACGGAGGTGGATGTTGCCTCCCGCGGACTCAAGGAAGTGGAAAAGGCTTTTTCGCCCGAATTCCGTAACCGTCTGGATGCGCTGGTTCCCTTCCAGGGCCTCTCCGAGGAGATCATGCTGGGCATCGTGGACAAGTTCGTGGCCGAACTGGAGGCCCAGATGCGTGACAAGCGCGTGCGCATCCAGCTCACGGACGCCGCCCGCAAGCGGCTTGCCGCTCTCGGGTATGACCCCGCCTTCGGGGCGCGCCCCATGCGGCGGGCCATCCGCCGGGGGCTGGAGGACGACATCGCCCGCGAGGTGCTCTTCGGCGCCCTGCAACGGGGCGGCCTGGTCAAGGTGGGGGCCCGCAAGCTCAAGGCTTCGGAAGGCAAGGACGTCTCCGGCCTAACCTTCACCTGCAGTCCGCTTTCCGCCAAGGAGCGTTGAGTGGCTGTGGAAGAGAGGCATGCGCGGGCTCTGTGCGGCTGGTATGCCCGGCAGAATGATCCGTTGCGCGTACGGCCGCACCTATGAATGTCTTCTGGCTGCCTGAGAAGGGGGTGGATTTTCCCAATCCCGAGCTCGCGGACGCGGAAGGGCTGCTCGCCATAGGCGGGGACCTGTGCGTGGAGCGGCTCATCTCAGCGTATGCCTGCGGCATTTTTCCGTGGTACAACGAGGACAGCCCCATACTCTGGTGGTCCCCCGACCCGCGGTTTGTCCTGTACCCTGAAAGCCTGCACATACCCAAGAGCCTGCGCCGGGTTCTCAATGCCCGCCGTTTCACGGTAACCATGGATACCGCCTTTGATACGGTCATCCGCCGGTGTGCCACATCACCCAGGCCGGACCAGTGCGGTACCTGGATTCTGCCGGAGATGATCAAGGCCTATTGCGAGCTGCATCAGCATGGACTGGCGCATTCCGTCGAGGTCTGGCTGGAGAACCGTCTTGTGGGGGGCATGTACGGCGTGTCCCTTGGCGGGGTGTTCTTCGGGGAATCCATGTTCTACCAGGAGCCTAATGCCTCGAAGGTGGCGTTGGTCTGGCTGGTCCGCATGCTGCAGGCGGGCGGGTTCGCCATGCTCGACTGCCAGCAGGTCACGCATAACCTGCGTCGTTTCGGGGGGCAGGAGGTCCGTCGTTCCACGTTTCTGGAGCAATTGAAAAAGGCCCTGCACACGCCGACGGTGCAAGGCCTTTGGACCATTCCTGAGGGATATTTCCCGCTGTAGTTGTCAGGCTCTGTATCAGGCCTGTTCGCCGTCCTGCCGGACCAGCGGGTCGTGCTGGGCCAAGTCGTAGAAGCCGCGGATGGCAAAGGGCAGGCTGTAGCCGGTAACGGTTTCAAAGCGGATGAACCCGAGGGTCTTGCCTTCCGAAATACCCGAAAGCGGCATGACGCCCAGGGGGATGGGCACTTCCACCGGACAGGCGGTGATGCATTCCAGACGGCTGCCGTAGCGTTCCGCCAGATAGGCGATGACGGCATCGCGTTCGGATTCCGTAAAGGTTTCCAGCAGGGTCTTCTGCACATCTTCCACGCTTCCCGGATGTTCCGGGTCCATGGGGTCGCCCACAAGGTCGGCCCAGTCATAGGCCTCGGCTTCCTGCATGTCCGGCAGATAGCGGAAGACGTGGGCCTCGACGTTGCGGCGGCCCTTGAAGGTGCGGATGGTGATGGAGATACTGTATATCCGGTCGATGGGGGCGTCGTCGGCCGGGAAAATATTCGTTTGCATGGTTCCTCCGGAGGAAAGGGTCTTGCGGTTTCTGTACCTAGTCCATATTTGCCCTGTCCGCAACCGTGAACGCGCATTTGGCAAGGGGCCGGAGCCCGCCGTCTTCATTTCCGATCTTTACCGTCCGGGTTCCGCAGGATAGAGTGCGGGCGAGGTTTACATGCAGCATACTCCGTTTACGATCAATACCGAATTTACCCCGCAGGGCGATCAGCCGCAGGCCATTGCCGAGTTGACGGCCAATCTGCAGACAGGCGTGCGCGACCAGATTCTGCTGGGCGCCACGGGTACGGGCAAGACCTTCACCGTGGCCCAGACCATTGTGCAGACGCAGCGTCCCGCGCTGGTGCTGGCGCCCAACAAGACCCTTGCCGCCCAGCTCTACAACGAATTCAAGGAACTGTTCCCCAACAATGCGGTGGAATACTTCGTCAGCTATTACGACTACTACCAGCCGGAAGCCTATGTGCCCGCTTCCGACACCTACATAGAAAAAGATTCCTCCATCAACGACAACATCGACAAGCTGCGCCATGCCGCCACCCATGCGCTGCTGACGCGCCGCGACGTCATCATCATCGCATCCGTGTCCTGCATCTACGGTCTCGGTTCGCCGGAATACTACGCCAAGCTGGTCATTCCGGTGGAGGTGGGGCTGGGGGTGAGCATGGATTCGCTCATTACCCGTCTTGTGGACGTGCAGTACGAGCGCAACGATTATGATTTCCATCGCGGCACCTTCCGGGTGCGTGGCGATGTGCTGGAGATCATTCCCGCCTACCATCACGAACGGGCGCTCCGGCTGGAGTTTTTCGGTGACGAGATCGAGGCCATAAGCGAGATAGATCCGATTACCGGCAACGTGCTGGGAAGCGTGGGCAAGACCGTGATCTTCCCGGCCAGCCACTATGTCTCGGACCGGGACAACCTCAACCGCGCCGTGCAGGATATCCGGGTGGAACTGCAGGAGCGCCTTGCCGGATTCCGGTCGGGCAACCAGCTGGTGGAGGCGCAGCGGCTGGAACAGCGCACCATGCTCGATCTGGAGATGATCGAGGAGATGGGGTACTGCACGGGCATCGAGAACTATTCCCGCCATCTCGACAACCGTGCGCCCGGATCGCCGCCCTCATGCCTGCTCGACTATTTCCCCGAAGACTTCGTGCTCTATGTGGACGAGAGCCACATCACCGTCTCGCAGGTGGGGGCCATGTTCAAGGGGGACCGTTCCCGCAAGCAGACCCTGGTGGACTTCGGGTTCCGCCTGCCGTCCGCGCTGGATAACCGTCCTCTCTGTTTCGACGAATTCCTGGAGCGTATCGGGCAGACCGTGTATGTTTCCGCAACGCCAGGAAAATGGGAGATGGAACGTGCGCAGGGGCTGGTTGTGGAACAGATTATCCGGCCCACCGGCCTGCTTGATCCTCTGGTGGAGGTCCGCCCGGTCAAGGGGCAGATGGACGACCTGCTCGGCGAGTGCAAGCTGCGGACGAGCCGCGGGGAGCGTGTGCTGGTGACCACGCTGACCAAGCGCATGGCCGAGGACCTGACCGAGTATTTCAACAGCATGGGCACGTCGGCGCGCTATCTGCACTCGGATATCGATACCATGGAGCGCATGGCCATCCTGCAGGCGCTGCGGCGCGGCGAGTTTGACGTGCTGGTCGGCATCAATCTTCTCAGGGAAGGTCTTGATATACCCGAAGTTTCTCTGGTAGCTATTCTGGACGCGGACAAGGAGGGCTTCCTCCGGTCCACGGGTTCCCTGATCCAGACCTTCGGCCGCGCCGCGCGCAATGCGGATGGCCGCGTGATCCTGTATGCAGACGCGGTGACCCGTTCCATGCGCGCCGCCATGGACGAGACGGCCCGGCGCAGGGAGAAGCAGGAAGGCTTTAATGCCGAGCACGGCATTACGCCGGAGACCATTCGCAAGAAGCTGGAAACGTCGTTTGATTCCCTGTACGCCGCGGCGGACGCACCCAAGGGAAGAGGGCGCGGCAAGGGGAAGGCGGCCTCGCCCGAAGCGCATGCCGAGGATTGGGGCCTTGGTTCCGAAGACCTGGGCAAGCGTATCCAGGAACTGGAACGCTCCATGCGTGAAGCGGCCAAGGAACTGGAGTTCGAAAAGGCGGCGGAATTGCGGGACAGAATACAGATACTGCGCCAGCGCCTGCTGGTGGCGGACTGAGAAAAGGCATATCCATGATCAACAGGGCCGAACACAAGCGGGTTCCGTTCCTCACGAGGGTTCTGCGGCTGCGGAACCAGCTGGGATTCTTCTGGCCGCTCGTTCTGAGCCAGGTCAGTCTGGTTCTGGTCTCGTTTGGTGCCATCTTCGGGTACATGTTTATTGAAGGGTGGGATTTCTGGGATGCAAGCTACATGGTGGTCATTACCCTCTCCACCATCGGCTTCGGGGAGGTCCATCCCCTGTCCTCCGGGGGGCGGATCCTCACCACCTTTGTCATTCTGACCGGTGTGGGCAACTTTGCCTTCATTCTCGGTGCCTTTTCCCAGCTTCTGGTGGAAGGCAGACTGTTCAAACTTCTCGGGAGGCGCAGGGTGCTCAAGACGATCAGCAAACTCAGGGGCCATTGCATCATCTGTGGCTTCGGCCGGATCGGCAGCGTGGTGGCGCAGGAAATTCTTGATGAAGGGGTGGATATCGTGGTCATCGAGAATGATTCCAAGGCCGTGGCGCTCCTTGAGGAAGCCGGCATCCTGCATATTTCCGGAGACGCCACGTCCGACGAGGTGCTGGCCGAGGCGGGCATCGCC
>QKEJ01000120.1 GCA_003252375.1 Halodesulfovibrio sp. | reverse complement strand
TCATCGGCATCCGCATTCTTGCCGATGGCGGCGTCTTCGCAGCATGGTTCGGATAATCCGGACCATGCCACACAAGCAAAACGCCCGCCGGATGACGCATCCGGCGGGCGTTTTTTCATTGCATATTGTCCCGATCAGACCCGGATCAGACCGAAAACTCTGTCACCCACAGGTCGTGCAGATTACAGAAGCTGGTTGCGTAGTACGTGCCCTTGCCGGGCAAGGTGATGGTACTCAAGGGTGAATCGGCGGGCATGAATGCCTGGGCTCCGATGACGGAACCGTCTGCAGCCACAATGGTATGCCGCACAATGAAATGCTTGTCGCTCATGCCATGCGGCGTCAGCACCGTGGCGGTCATCCCCTCCACCGTCACCTGCGGGGCATGTGTTTTTTCCTTGCCGGCCCAGTAGCCAGGCTGTGCTTCAGTGAAAATGACACCGGCAAACTGCGGAACCTCAGCCTTGGCCGGAATCGCCGTGGCAGCAACGCCTGCTGCCATGACGGCCGCACCGGCAAGAAACTGTCTGCGTGTAGTCATGCTGACTCCCGGGCCGCATCGAGCACCTCTCCGCGGCAGTTAAAATGAGGAATTGTTCCTGATTACTATGCCACCGAAAACGGGTCAACGGGGTATACCTGTTTCGGGCGTCTCCTCGCATGATTATTTCGCAGTACCTCTCCGCAAAAAAAGCCCCCCTGCCACAGAGGCAGGGGGGCTGAGATGCTATCGGAAACACAATCTATGCGCGCATTTCGGCAATGAGTTCGCGCAGCTCCTGCGCCATGCCCATCAGCTCCCGGACGGCCCGCGCCGATTCCTCCATGGCCTCGGCCGTGCTCTCGGAGATGAGGTTCACCTCCTGCGTGGAGCGGCTTATCTGCTCCGAGGTGGCGGACTGCTCTTCCGCTGCCGTGGCAATGGCGCTGACCTCTGCGGCCGAGCCTTCCACCATCTGCTTGATACTCTCCAGAACAGTGCCTGAGGCACCAGCCAGTTCCGCCCCCTTCTGTACGGCGGTCACAGCCTTTTCCGTCCCCTCGGAGGCGGTATGGGCGGCATGCTGGATGGTCTTGATGGCTTCGCCCACTTCCTGCGTCGCACGCATGGTCTTTTCCGCCAGTTTGCGGACCTCGTCGGCAACCACGGCAAACCCGCGGCCTGCCTCTCCGGCGCGGGCAGCTTCGATGGCGGCATTGAGCGCCAGCAGGTTGGTCTGATCCGCAATGTCGGAGATGACGCCGAGCACGGTACCGATTTCCTGCACCTGACTATCCAGATCGTGCATCTGCTCACGCAGGGCATCGGCCTCGCCGCGCACCCGTTCCATCACGTCCAGCGTCTGCTGGACAGCCTGTGCGCCCTCGTTGGCCCGCCCGGATGCCGCATCGGCATTCCCGGCCGCATTGCCGGCATTGCGCGCCACCTCAAGCACGGTGACATTCATCTGCTCAATGGCGGTGGCCGCTTCGGCAATACGGGCCTTCTGGGCTTCCGCGCCGTCCAGGGAATCCTGCACGCGGGTGCTCAGTTCATTGGCCGACTCGTTCAGGGTATGGGAAATGGAATCAGCCCGCTGAGCCGCATGTGCAATGCGCTCGTTCTGCTCACGGATGCGCTGTTCCGCCTCACGGATCGCGGTCATGTCGTAATACAGGGTCAGCACGCCGATCTTGTTGTGATCAAGGTCGTAGATGGGAGTGGCTGTCACGGTCAGAATCTTCACCGCACCGCTGGGCAGGGTGTAGGTGGCTTCCTCCCTGATCTGGCGCTCCTCCTCAAAAGCCCGCCACGAACGGGTGGAACGCCCCTTCTCGCCGAAATAGAACTCCCCGGGGTCCATGCCGGATACGGATTCCGGGGTCATCTGCTTTTCAAACACGTCCAGCAGCTGCTGGTTCACGAAGGTCATCTTCTTGTGCCGGTCCGTGACGGCGCAGGGCAGAGTCATGCCGTCCAGCACGCCCTTTGCGAAACCGAATTTCTTCTTCAGTTCGCTCCGGGTGCCTTCCAGATCTTCAGCCAGCCCCTTGAGCTCGTAGCGGAAGGTACCCGAAAGGGACGCATTGAATTCCCCCTTGGCCAGCGCACCGGAAAATTCCACGAGCTGCGCGATGGGCCGGGCAAGGAAACGGGTGGTGCCGAAACCGACCGCTCCCACCACCGCCAGCACGGTGATGAGGCCGATGACAAGAATGATGTTGCGCTGCTGATCGGCCATGCTGGAAAGCTCGCTGAGCGGTACGGTGACACAGATATACCACCCGGTCGATTCGTCCTTGGTGAAACTCTGGACCTTCATGGCGCCCTTGTAGAGGTACTCGAAGGAATGGGCGCCCGCCGCCTCGGTTCCCGTGACCTTGTCGAAGACGCTGGAAGGCTTGAGCAGCACCTTGGGATTGGGGTGGGCGATGATGGTGCCCGCCCGGTCGATCATGTAGGCGTAGCCGGTTTTCCCGGCCTCGATCTTGGAAACGTACCGCCCCACGAAATGGGAGAAATCGGTGTACAGCACCACACCGCCGATCACGGAATCATCGATGAAGTCTCGCAGCTGAACGCCCACACCGAGAAGCAGGGCTCCGCCTTCCGGATCCTTGAACACGGAGGGGTTGATATACTCCTTGAGCCCGCCGTCCACGAGCTGGGTCTTCCAGCCCTCCACAAGCTCCTTCCGGCCCTGCAGTGAAGCGCCCTTGGCGTCGGTCCCCATGGTTACCTCGCCGTCCTTGTTGAAGACAAAGACATAGCGCAGGTCCTTGTTGAGCACCATTTGCGCCTTCATCAGCGCCAACCCGTCGGCATCCTCCGCCCAGGCACCGTTGATGACGCCATGGTCGGCAGCGAGAAAACGCACCGTATTGCGCTGGGTGGCAACAAGATCCTCAAGGGCGAGTCGGGCGGTATGCCCGTTGTACTCCATGCCCTGCAGCTGGATGGTGTGGACGAGCGTACGGCTGGACGCCCCCACGTAGAAGACCAGCACCCCGATGGCGCAGATGATGAGCAGGGAAATGACAAGACTGAATTCGGTGGCAATGCTCCGCAGTTTCATGGAACCCCCGTGCAGCGGCAACGAAAGATGGATGAACCGGGACAGCTTGTGCGCACCCTCCGTCCGGCGGCACCTCCATCCGGACGGAAAAGACGTCACACGTCTGCAACTACAGGCGTGTACACTGGCATGGGATCATGTGCGCAACCATCCCCTTAATGCAACGTACAAACATATCGGCACGTTACTCAGTGGCGTTAGAGCGCGCAAGAAAAAGTTCACAAATTAGGCCACGGCGGCACGGCGGAGATAGGCGATGAACTCCTGATTGCCCTTGGGGCCCTTTATGCTGGAGGGCACCACGCCGACAACCGCAAGGCCCAGTTCGTCCCGGGCAAAATCGCAGATCTTGTCGATGGCTTCCTGATGCAGCGCAGGGTCGCGCACGATCCCCTTTTCCGTCCGGTCCGGACCAAGCTCGAACTGCGGCTTGATAAGCACGGCCAGTTCGCCGGTAGCGCGCATGAAGCGTACGCAGGGCGGGAGGATAAGCGTCAGCGAAATGAAGGAAACATCAGCCACGACCAGATCAATCGGTTCGGGAATGAGATCGGCCGGGGCGATGCGCAGATTGGTCCGCTCCAGATTGACGACCCTGTCATCCTGGCGAAGTTTTTCGTGCAACTGCCCGTAGCCCACATCCACAGCATAGACCCGGCTGGCGCCGTGCTGCAGCAGGCAATCGGTAAACCCGCCCGTGGACGCCCCCGCGTCGAGGGCAACCTTGCCCGTGACGTCAATGCCGAAATGTTCCAGGGCCGTGAGCAGCTTGTAAGCTCCCCGGCTGACAAACCGTTCCACACCGCGGACTTCGAAAAGGGAGTCCTCCCCCATCTTCTGCCCGGGCTTTGCCACGGGCTCCGGAACACCGTTGCGGATAAGGTATACCTGCCCCGCCATGATAAGCCGCTTGGCCTTTTCACGGCTCTCCGCAAGCCCTGCCTCGTGGACCAGCTGGTCCGCCCGTTCCTTTCTTGCCATGCCTCTTTCCCTTGACAATACGCTCCCGGAAGCATACCTCGACCTTGCCGGAACATTCCGGCCGTCAAGACCCCCGGCCTTCCCGAAGGCCTCATCAAGTACACCAACGGAACTCATGGCACAACAAATAATTCCTTGCCATCCACTTCCGTTTGCAGTATGAGCTTCCGTTCTGCATCTTCCGTGAGGAGTTATATTTATGAAGAATGATATCCATCCCAATGTGTACCTGGCCAAGGTAACCTGCGCTTGCGGTTACGAATCTGAACTGCGCACTTCCAAGGCTGCCGAAGTGGCCGTGGAAATCTGCTCCCAGTGCCACCCCTTCTACACCGGCAAGCAGCGTCTGCTTGACACTGCCGGCCGTATTGACCGCTTCAACAAGAAGTACGCCAAGTTCCAGAAGTAGCGCATTTCCCGCAGCGACAGTGGCCGTGGTCCGGCGCGCCGGGCAACGATTTTTCCTCCCCGGAAAGCCAGTCTTTCCGGGGAGGACGTTCTATTGCTACAGCGAGGAAATTCGTGAACAACAAGCAGCATCTGCTGGGGAGCGTCATTGCCTCCCTTTCGGCAGCGGCCCGATGCACCGTAGGCGGGCAGGCCGTCATGGAAGGCGTGATGATGCGCAACAAGGACCGTCTGGCCATTGCCGTGCGCAGACCCGACGGTTCCATTGTTGTCGACAACCGCCCCTGGTTCACGTTTGCGAGCACGGACTTTCTCAAGCGTCCTTTCGTGCGCGGCTTCCCCATTCTTATCGAGACGCTGGTCAACGGCATCAAGGCCCTGAACTATTCGGCAACGCAGGCAGTTGACGAAGCCACGGAAGGGGAACTGAAGCCGTGGCATCTGGCCATGACGCTGGTCTTCTCCATCATCCTGGCCATGGGGCTTTTTGTCGTCCTGCCGCACCTCTTCTCCATAGGCATGAACTATCTGGGAATGGGCGCTGATGCGGACGGCCTGAGCTTCCACGTATGGGACGGCGTCTTCAAGTTCGGCATCTTCCTTGCCTACATTCTGGGCATCTCGTTCATCCCGGACATCAAGCGCGTATTCCAGTACCACGGCGCCGAGCACAAGGTCATCTGGACATACGAGGACGGCTACAGCGTAACCCCCGGATCCGCCAGCCTGCGCAGCCGGCTGCATCCGCGTTGCGGAACCACCTTTCTGCTCTTTGTCCTGTCCATAGCCATTCTGCTGCACACCATTCTCGTCCCGGCCATTCTGTATGTATGGACGCCGGAGAGCATGTGGGTGAAGCACGGCTTCATCATCGCGCTCAAGCTCGGCCTCATGGCCCCCATCAGCGCGTTTGCCTACGAGGCGATCAAGTACTCCGCCAAGGTAAACGACACGCTGCTGGGCCGGCTTCTCAGTGCTCCCGGCATGCTGCTGCAGATGCTGACCACCAACGAGCCCGACGACCAACAGCTTGAAGTCGCCATTGTGGCCCTGAAGGAAGCACTCGGCGAAGATGCCGATACGGACTTCCTTGCCCCCGCGTATACCGTTTCGGAGAGAAACTGATGTTTTCCAAGCTCGAAAATCTTGAACGCCGTTTCGAAGACCTCGAACAGCAGCTCAGTTCGCCGGAAGTATTCGGCGACCAGGAGCGCTATCGCCAGCTGACCAAGACCCATGCCGACCTCAAGCTGATTGTCGACGCCTTCCGCAAGTACCGCAAGCTGCAGCAGGACCTTGAGGAAAACAAGCTGCTCATGCGCGACAGCGATCCGGAAATGGCGGAAATGGCCCGCGAGGAAATCAAGAGCATTGAACCCCAGCTCCCGATCCTTGAGCATGAGCTGAAAATCCTGCTCCTGCCCAAGGACCCCATGGATGAGAAGAACTCCATTCTCGAAATCCGCGCCGGCACCGGCGGCGAAGAAGCCGCCCTCTTTGCGGGCGACCTTTTCCGCATGTACTCCCGGTATGCCGAAACCATGGGCTGGAAGCTCGAGGTGCTGGAAACCAGCGAAACCGGCACCGGCGGCCTCAAGGAAGTGATCGCCATTGTCAAGGGCGACAGGGTTTACAGCCGCCTCAAGTTCGAATCCGGCATCCACCGCGTGCAGCGCGTTCCGGCCACGGAAACGCAGGGCCGCATCCACACGTCCGCAGCCACGGTTGCGATCATGCCCGAAGCGGATGAAGTGGACATGAACATTCGCCCGGAAGACCTGAAGTTCGACGTATACCGCTCGTCGGGTCCCGGCGGGCAGTCCGTTAACACCACCGACTCCGCCGTGCGCGTCACCCATATTCCCACCGGCCTCGTGGTCTGCTGTCAGGACGAAAAATCCCAGCACAAGAACAAGGCCAAGGGCATCAAGATTCTTTCCTCCCGCCTGCTGCAGATGCGCCAGGACGAACAGCACGCCGAGCAGGCCGAACAGCGCAAGCTGCTCGTGGGCAGCGGGGACCGCTCCGGCCGCATCCGCACCTACAACTTCCCGCAGGGCCGATGCACCGACCACCGCATCAACCTCACCCTGTACAAACTGGATGCCATCATGGAAGGTGAGCTCAACGACCTGCTCGATGCCCTCATCACCCACGACCAGACCGAAGCACTGCAGGCGCAGGCCGAGGCCTAACCATGGGCATAGCCAGACCGGCGAACCTGACCATACGCACCATCATTACGGCCTTCTCGGAGTATCTCTCCGGGAAGGCCGTTGATTCTCCGCGCCTGTCCGCCGACCTCATCTGCATGCATGTGCTCGGCGTCGACCGGCTCGCCCTGCTCACCGAACCGGACCGGACCGTTACCGAAGCGCAGTGGCTCGCCCTGCAGAGCCTGGCCGAACGCAGGGGGCTCGGCGAGCCCGTCGCCTACCTGCTCGGCACTCGGGAATTCTATGGCCGCGACTTCGCCGTGACCCCGGACACCCTGATTCCCCGCCCGGAAACGGAACACATCATCGAGGAGCTGACCGCCAGATTCAAGGAGTTCGGACCATTCCGGTTCGCCGACCTCGGCACCGGCACGGGCTGCATCGCCGTAACCCTGGCCTGCGAACTGCCGAACGCCTGCGGCATTGCCGTGGACCTCAACGCCGGAGCCCTTGTCGTGGCCAACGTCAATATCCGGACACACGGTGTGGCCGACCGCGTCATGCCTGTGCACGGCGACTTCACCACAATGCTCATCGCGCCCCGCTCGCTGCACTGCATCGCAAGCAATCCGCCCTATGTCAGCCAGATCGAGTACGATGCACTTAGCAATGAAGTTCGGGGCTTTGAACCACACAGCGCCCTGGTTCCCGGCCATGCCGGGACGGAACACGCCCGTATTCTCATCCGCAACGCCGCCGACTGGCTTCTCCCCGGCGGCGTATTTATCATGGAGATGGGATACTCGCAGGGAGCAGAAGTACTTGCGATGTTCGACGACGCTCCGGGAACCTGGCGCAGCCAGATTATCATCCGCGACCTGGCCGGACTGGACCGGCATGTCCTTGCGGTCCGCACCGAAGAGTAGTGTAAAAAAACAACACATTGCTGAAACAACACAGAGCTGTAACAAAACACAACAGCACCGCAATCTGTAATTTCAGCATGTTACGCACAAATCTAGCTGGGCATGCTTTTTGCTTATAGTGTGATCGGAGGCTGCATGAAACAGACTACGATCAAAAAAGCAATTGGCTGCTCCGGCATCGGACTACATAGCGGCAAGGTAGTAAAGCTCACCCTTTCCCCTGCCCAGGAAGACACCGGCATCGTGTTCCATATCCATGGCGACCACGGTGTGAAGGTTGTAGCCCCCGAACCCGACTCCGTCATCGCCACCGGCCTTGCCACCACGCTCGGGCTGGACGGCGCCTCCGTCGCCACCGTTGAACATCTGCTTGCAGCCCTCACCGGTCTGCAGATCGACAATGTGCGCATCGACATCGAAGGCGGAGAGGTTCCGATCATGGACGGCAGCGCCGCTTCCTTCGTCTTCATGCTCCGCGATGCGGGCATCGCACGGCAGACCCGCAACCGGGTTGTGCAGCGCATCAAGAAGACCATCAACTTCGAACGCGACGGCAAGCACATCAAGGCCTCCCCCCACGCCGGACTGCGCATCGACTACACCATAGATTTCGATCACCCGCTCATCGGCCGTCAGACCATGAGCATGGAGATCACCCCTGAAAGCTTCGCACAGGAAATCGCCAAGGCCCGCACCTTCGGCTTCCTCCGCGAGGTGGAATACCTGCACAAGAACGGCCTTGCCCTCGGCGGCTCTCTCGACAACGCCATCGTCCTCGACGAGTACACCGTCCTGAACGAAGACGGCCTGCGCTTTGACGATGAATTCGTCCGCCACAAGATTCTGGACTTCATCGGTGACATGGCCATGCTGGGCACCCCCCTGCAGGGCCACTTCGAGATCTTCGCCTCCGGCCATGCGCTGAACAACCAGTTCCTGCGCACCGTGAACGACAATGCCTCCATCTATCTGGAAACCGTCGAGCTGACGGCCTTCCACCCCGAAAGCGCTCCGGCCCAGGCCCATGCAGGCCACCCGGTCGCAACGGCATAGCGTTCCGCACCAACCAAGCCTTCTGGAGCCACCCCCACGGGTGGCTCTTTCATTATATATAGGTATCCCCCGAGCGCCGGAACGAACTAATCATGCCCAGATCGGCCGGAAACGATATTTTCACTTGCGGCTTGCTGCCTCGTTGTATACAACGCCCACTACGAGATGCGTGGGCACCGCAACATAATTGCCAGTGCGTACAGCTAATTGGCGTTTCCAAGCCCCATCAGGCCAAACGAGGGGCATCCCTGGCAGTCCGGAAGAGCCGAACATGCAGGGTTCAGGAAAAAATGTTCCGAAAACGCCATTTTTCGCTTGCCAAATGTTCGAGGCGCGTATAAACACTCATCTCCGTTGGCTGGCGTAGCTCAACTGGCAGAGCAGCTGATTTGTAATCAGCCGGTTGCGGGTTCGAGTCCCATCGCCAGCTCCACGTGGAGGGGTTCCCGAGTGGCCAAAGGGAACAGACTGTAAATCTGTCGTCGTACGACTTCGGAGGTTCAAATCCTCCCCCCTCCACCACAAAAATTCGCTGACAAGCTGTAGGAGACTTAGGTCGGAGAACTACGGCATAAGAGCGGGAATAGCTCAATGGCTAGAGCATCAGCCTTCCAAGCTGAGGGTTGCGAGTTCGAGTCTCGTTTCCCGCTCCATCTTTGCCTTGAGTTCTCCCCCCTACAGTATAGTATAGAAGCCCACATAGCTCAGACGGTAGAGCGCGTCCTTGGTAAGGACGAGGTCAGCAGTTCAATCCTGCTTGTGGGCTCCATTTTTTATTTTCGGTGTAACATCGAGAACAACAATGCCAGGGAGAACTACTCATGGGTAAGGAAAAATTTACTCGTACTAAGCCGCATGTAAACATCGGCACCATCGGTCACATTGACCACGGCAAGACCACCCTCACCGCAGCCATCACCAAGTGCGCAGCCATGCTGCGTGGCGGTAAGGCCATCGCTTTTGACGAAATCGACAAGGCTCCTGAAGAAAAGGAACGCGGCATCACCATTGCCACCGCCCACGTCGAATACGAATCCGAAAATCGTCACTACGCGCACGTTGACTGCCCCGGCCACGCCGACTACATCAAGAACATGATCACCGGCGCAGCCCAGATGGACGGCGGTATCATCGTTGTGGCAGCCACCGACGGTCCCATGCCCCAGACCCGTGAGCACATCCTGCTCGCTCGTCAGGTTGGCGTTCCGTCCCTCGTCGTGTTCATGAACAAGTGCGACATGGTTGACGACGAAGAACTGCTGGAACTCGTGGAAATGGAAGTTCGCGAACTTCTGTCCTCCTACGACTTCCCCGGCGACGACATTCCGGTTATCCGCGGCTCCGCTCTGAAGGCTCTGGAAGCCGACAGCGCCGACGACGCTGCTGTTAACTGCATCAAGGAACTTCTCGACGCTTGTGACTCTTACATTCCTGAGCCCCAGCGCGAAATCGACAAGCCCTTCCTGCTTCCCATCGAAGACGTGTTCTCCATCTCCGGCCGCGGTACCGTTGTTACCGGCCGTGTTGAGCGTGGGATCATCAAGGTTGGTGAAGAAGTGGAAATCGTGGGTATCAAGCCCAACCAGAAGACCACCTGCACCGGTGTTGAAATGTTCCGCAAGCTGCTTGACGAAGGTCAGGCTGGCGACAACGTGGGCGTTCTGATCCGCGGCATCAAGCGTGACGAAGTGGAACGCGGCCAGGTTCTCTGCAAGCCCGGCTCCATCAAGCCCCACACCAAGTTCAAGGCTGAAGTGTACGTCCTCTCCAAGGATGAAGGCGGCCGTCACACTCCCTTCTTCACCGGCTACCGTCCCCAGTTCTACTTCCGTACCACTGACATCACTGGTGTGATCGCTCTGGACGAAGGCGTAGAAATGGTTATGCCCGGCGATAACGCGGTCTTCAACGTGGAACTCATTCACCCCATCGCCATGGAAAAGGGTCTCCGCTTCGCTATC
The DNA here is from genome assembly GCA_003252375.1 of Halodesulfovibrio sp. Lineage (GTDB taxonomy): Bacteria > Desulfobacterota > Desulfovibrionia > Desulfovibrionales > Desulfovibrionaceae > Halodesulfovibrio. The sequence continues at coordinate 68,403 of QKEJ01000120.1, read as the reverse complement.
CGCGAAGGTGGCCGTACCGTTGGCGCAGGTGTCGTTTCCGAAATCGTGGAGTAAGTCATGCGCGTTAATATCCAGCTCGCCTGCACCGAGTGCAAGCGACGCAATTACGCGACCGACAAGAATAAGAAGAACACTACCGGCCGTCTGGAGCTGAAGAAGTATTGTCCCTGGGACAAGAAACACACGCTCCATCGCGAGACCAAGTAAGGTAGTATTCTATAGTGCAGGGGTGTAGCTCCAACGGCTAGAGCGCCGGTCTCCAAAACCGGATGTTGCGGGTTCGAATCCCTCCACCCCTGCCATTTTTTTCTTCTTACCCCTTTTCGGTGAGGCGACCATGGCGAATAAGCACTCGAAGAAAGCTGAAAAAGCCAACGACTCCCAAACGGGTGTTGAAAGCAAGATTTCTCAGCTCAAAGAGTTTTTCGTTGAGTCCTGGGCTGAAATCAAAAAGGTATTCTGGCCTTCCCGAAAAGAGACGGTAACCACAGGCGTGGCAGTGCTGGTGCTTGTAGTTATCATGTCTCTTTTTCTGGGTGTAGTTGATCTGGGTCTCACGAAGCTCGTTGAATACATCCTTTCCTAAATTGGACTGTCCCATGACTGAGGAACACATCCCCGCACCCAAGGCACGTTGGTACATCATTCACACCTATTCGGGCTTCGAACAGCGTGTGGAGCAGACCATCAACCAGATGATCCGCACCAACGAGGCACAGGGCCAGATCGAAGAAGTCGTTGTACCGACTGAAAAGGTGGTTGAACTTGTTAAGGGCGAAAAAAGAACGTCCACCCGCAAGTTCTACCCCGGGTATGTCATGGTCAAAATGGTCATGACCGATTTTTCTTGGCATCTGGTCTCCAACATCCAGCGGGTTACCGGCTTCATCGGCGGCAAAAACCGTCCGACTCCCATGCGGGACTCCGAAGCCATGCGCATCCTCTCCATGATGGAATCCAGACAGGAACAACCCAGGCCGAAGTTCAACTTTGAGCGTGGGGACGAAGTCCGGGTCATTGACGGTCCTTTCGGCGGTTTCAACGGTGTTGTTGAGGACGTCAATTTTGACAAGGGCAAACTTCGCGTATCCGTCTCCATCTTCGGACGACAGACTCCGGTTGAACTGGATTTTGTCCAGGTGGACAAGGGCTAACGCACAGAGAGCATTCACGCCGTGCATAACGGCGACTGCCATAGAGGTATATTGGAATGGCTAAGAAAGAAGTAGCAAAAATCAAGCTTCAGATCCCTGCAGGTGCGGCGAACCCGTCTCCGCCCATTGGCCCCGCTCTGGGCCAGCACGGTCTGAACATCATGGAATTCTGCAAGGCTTACAACGCGAAGACGATGGATCAGAAGGGTCTTATCATCCCCGTCGTCATTACCGTGTATGCGGATCGTTCCTTCACCTTCATCACCAAGACCCCCCCTGCATCCGTGCTGATCCTCAAGGAAGCCAAGGTGCAGAAGGGTTCCGGCGAGCCCAACCGTAAGAAGGTCGGCTCCCTGACCATGGACCAGGTTGAAGAGATCGCAAAGCTGAAGATGCCCGATCTGAACGCCGCTTCCCTGGAAGCCGCGAAGAAGACCATCATGGGCACCGCACGCAGCATGGGCGTTGACATTAAGTAGGTTTCTGGAAATCAGTCGGACTGCCGTTCGCTGGCTCTGGCCAGCAGTACTCGCTTTGCATTGAGCGGCAGGAGATTATCACAGAACAAGACAAAGGAAGGATGACAATGCCCAAGCATGGCAAAAAATATCGCAAGGCGGTTGAGGGAGCTTCCCTTCTGGATCGTCTGCCCATCGAAGATGCGGTTGCAAAATCCGTTGCCTCCGCTTTCGCCAAGTTTGATGAGACCGTTGACGTGTCCATCAACCTCGGTGTTGACCCCAAGTACTCCGACCAGATGGTTCGCGGCGCCTGTGCCCTGCCCCATGGCCTTGGCAAGACCGTTCGCGTAGCCGTATTCTGCAAGGGTGAAAAGCAGGCCGAAGCAACCGCAGCCGGTGCCGACGTTGTTGGTGCCGAAGACCTGGTCGAAAAGATCAAGGGCGGCTGGCTGGATTTCGACAACGCTGTTGCCACCCCCGACTGCATGGCCCTTGTTGGCCAGGTTGGTCGTGTACTCGGCCCCCGCGGCCTTATGCCGAACGCCAAGACCGGCACCGTCACCTTTGACGTCGCCGCTGCCGTTGCCGAAATGAAGGCTGGCCGCGTTGAATTCAAGGTGGACAAGGCAGGCGTTCTGCATGCCCCCATCGGCAAGGTTTCCTTCGGTGCCGAGAAGCTTCTCGACAACCTGCGGACCCTGCTGGAAACGGTTAACCGCCTCAAGCCTTCCTCTGCAAAGGGTACCTACATGCGCACCATGTGTGTATCCAGCACCATGGGCCCCGGCTACAAGGTTGACCCGACCCTGATCAAGAAATTCCTCGAAGGCTAGCCCGCGAACCTTCGAACGATATTCGGCTTGGGTGGTTTTTGCCACCCAAGCCTTTTTGGCAAGAGGATTGGAATCTAAGTCGCAGACAGCAGGCAGCATAACTGCGCAAGCCCTGCCGAGACGATTGGCTTAGCTTCCACTTGGCACACCTTAGTCCAAGGAGACTCACCGTGAACAGGTCCGAAAAAGCTGCGATCATCGAGCGCCTGAAGGCGAAAGCCGACACCGCAAGCATTGCAGTTGTGACCGACTTCAAGGGTATGCCGGTGGAAAAGATGACTGAACTGCGTGACATGCTTCGCAACAGCGGTGGTGAATACCACGTTGTGAAGAACACGCTGGCAGGCATCGCATTCACTGGCGGACAGCATGAAGTTATCGCTCCCAAGCTGAAAGATAACTGCGCTGTTGCCCTTGGGTTCGAAGATCCCGTATCCGTGGCTAAGGCGCTTGTTGAATTCACCAAGAAAAGCAAAACCTTTGCGATCAAGTTCGCTTCCCTGGAAGGTTCCTTCCTGAACGAAGCGCAGCTTGGCGAACTGGCAAAGCTGCCCGGCAAGCAGGAACTGCTTGCCAAGGCTCTTGGCACAATGAACGCCGTACCCACCAACTTCGTTTGCCTCTTCGCAAACATCCTGCGCACCTTCCTGTACGCCTTGAATGCTATCAAGGACCAGAAAGAAGCAGCCTAACCCGAACGCACTAAGCCAAAGATTGTAAGGAGATTACCATGTCCGTTACCAAAGAACAGGTTGTAGAATTTATTTCCAACATGACCGTCCTGCAGCTCTCCGAGTTCATCAAGGAACTGGAAGAAACCTTCGGTGTTTCCGCTGCCGCTCCCGTTGCTGCCGTTGCCGCTGCTCCCGCAGCTGGCGGTGCCGCTGAAGAAGCTGAAGAAAAGACCGAGTTCGACGTGATCCTGAAGAACGCCGGCGCCAACAAGATCGCTGTCATCAAGGTTGTCCGCGCTCTGACCGGCCTGGGCCTGAAGGAAGCCAAGGACAAGGTTGACGGCGCTCCCGCAACCCTGAAGGAAGGCGTGTCCAAGGACGACGCCGCCGAAGCCAAGAAGCAGCTCGAAGAAGCTGGCGCTGAAGTCGAAGTTAAGTAATTTCGCTCTGCGTACAACGCGATTGCAGGCGCGGGCAGGGAAACCTGCCCGCGCTTCTTCAACTTAAAAAATCATGGCAGGAAGCCGAAAAACCTCTTGCCTTTTTGCGTTGGGCAAACTACTCTGCAAATTTTGGTCGACCTCTCCATACACCTAACGTAAATCCATATCGGGCGACACGTTGCACAGCCTTTCTGGACGCATATCACCCCGAATTTTCTGCATTAGCGCAGAGCGCTCTTTGGCGGACGCGCTCTGCTTTCTGCTGCCCTGTTCGCATGTGCAAGGCAGCCCTTTCCTGTCCGGTTCAGCAATCTGGCAGTCCTCTGCCATGAACCAGAATCGAGCATGCACGTATCCGTTCCGGAAATCCGCCACTAACGGTCTCGCAATTGCCGTCGCCAATTGATGCGGCCTTCCGTCCAACCGCATCTGTGGCAAACCGTCTCCCTTGAGGTGAAAACATGGGCCAGCTTACAAAGAAATTTGGTAAAATCGAAGTAACCCTTCCCATTCCGCACCTGCTCAACCTGCAAGTGGACTCCTACAAGAAGTTCCTGCAGGAGGGCCGCACGGAACGTCTGCCCGAAGAAGGGCTGGAAGGGGTATTCCGATCCGTATTTCCCATAGAAGATTTCAACCGCACTGCCAGTCTTGAGTATGTCAGCTATGAAGTTGGCGAACCCAAGTATGACCAGGCGGAATGCATATCCAAGGGCCTCACCTACGAGGCTCCCATCCGCATCAAGGTGCGTCTGGTCGTCTACGACGTGGACGAAGAAACCCAGAACCGCACCATCCGCGACATCAAGGAACAGGACATCTACTTTGGCACGCTGCCTCTGATGACCGAGAAGGGTACCTTCATCATCAACGGCACCGAGCGCGTCATCGTCAACCAGCTGCAGCGTTCGCCCGGCATCATCTTCGAACACGACTCCGGCAAGACCCATTCCAGCCGCAAGGTGCTGTACAGCTGCCGCATCATTCCCATGCGCGGTTCCTGGCTCGATTTCGACTTCGACCACAAGGACATCCTGTATGTCCGCATCGACCGCCGCCGCAAGATGCCCGCCACCATTCTCTTCAAGGCCATGGGCATGAGCCGCACCCAGATCCTGGAGTACTTCTACAAGAAGGAAATCTTCCATCTGGACGGCGAAAAGCTCCTGTGGGATGTCCAGAAGGACCTGTACCGCAAGGAGCCTGCCTATGTTGACCTCGGCGACGGCACCACCGTCTTTGCCAAGCAGGGCAAGCTGATCACCAAGCGCGCATGGCGCCAGCTGGTTGAAGCCGGCGTCAGCACCATCGAGGTGGCCCCCGAAACCATCGTGGGCATGTACCTTGCCGAAGACATCGTGGACGAGAACACCGGCGAAGTCCTTGCCGAAGCCGCCGACGAGATCTTTGCCGAGACCGTCGAACGCCTGCGTGATGCCGGCGTGACCCGTCTGCCCATCCTGCACACCAAGGGGACGGACGTTTCTTCCTCCATGCGTGACACGCTGGTCATGGACAAGACCACGGATGAAGACAGCGCCCGCGTGGAAATCTACCGCCGCCTGCGTCCCAGCTCGCCGCCCACGCCCGAGATTGCATCCTCGTTCTTCGAGAACCTGTTCCGCAACGCGGACTACTACGATCTCTCTCCCGTTGGCCGCTACAAGCTGAACCAGCGCCTGGCCGTCAAGCAGTCCCTGGAGCTGCGCACCCTGGATGACGATGATATCCTCACCGCCATTTCCGTGCTCTGCAAGCTGAAGGACTCCCACGGCCCCGCCGACGATATCGACCACCTGGGCAACCGCCGCGTGCGCCCCGTGGGCGAACTGGTGGAAAACCAGTACCGCATCGGTCTCGTCCGCATGGAGCGCGCCATCAAGGAACGCATGAGCCTGCAGGAAGTGGCCACCCTCATGCCCCATGACCTGATCAACCCCAAGCCGGTTGCCGCCGTGCTCAAGGAGTTCTTCGGAACCTCCCAGCTCAGCCAGTTCATGGACCAGACCAACTCTCTGTCCGAAGTGACGCACAAGCGTCGTCTTTCCGCTCTCGGACCCGGCGGCCTCACCCGTGAACGCGCCGGCTTCGAAGTGCGCGACGTGCACACGTCCCACTACGGCCGCATCTGCCCCATCGAAACGCCGGAAGGTCCGAACATCGGCCTCATCGTTTCGCTGACCACCTACGCCAAGGTGAACGACTTCGGCTTCATCGAAACGCCCTATCGCATCGTCCGCGAGTCGCAGGTGACCGACGAAGTTCACTACATGGACGCATCGGGTGAAGCCGGACAGGTCGTGGCACAGGCCAACGCACCGCTTGATGAAGAAAACCGCTTCATCAACGAATTCGTGACCACCCGCGTGAACGGTGACGTTATCATGTCCCCCCGCGAGGAAGTGACGCTCATGGACATCTCGCCCAGCCAGATGGTTTCCATTTCCGCAGCGCTCATTCCCTTCCTGGAGCATGACGACGCCAACCGCGCACTCATGGGCTCCAACATGCAGCGTCAGGCTGTGCCGCTGCTGCGCTGCCACAAGCCCATCGTCGGTACCGGCATGGAAGTGGACGTGGCCCGCGACTCCGGCGCATGCATCATCGCCGAAGGTGCCGGCATCGTCCGCTACGTGGACGCCGACCGCATCATCGTGAGCTACGAATCCGAAGAGCTGTACCCCAAGACCGGCGGCGTACGGAACTACGACCTGCTGAAGTACCACAAGTCGAACCAGAACTCCTGCTTCGGCCAGAAGCCCACCTGTCTGCCCAACCAGATCGTGAAGCGCGGTGACATCCTCGCTGACGGTCCCGGCATTGAAGACGGTGCGCTGGCGCTCGGCAAGAACCTCGTGGTCGCCTTCATGCCCTGGTGCGGTTACAACTTCGAAGACTCCATCCTCATCTCCGAACGCATGGTGAAGGAAGACGTCTTCACCTCCGTGCACATTGAGGAATTCGAAGTGGTGGCCCGTGATACCAAGCTCGGACCCGAAGAAATCACCCGCGACATCCCGAACGTCAGCGAAGAAATGCTGCGTAACCTGGATGGCAGCGGCATCATCCGCATCGGCGCCAACGTAAAGCCGGATGACATCCTCGTGGGCAAGATCACGCCCAAGGGTGAAACCCAGCTCACTCCCGAAGAAAAGCTGCTCCGCGCCATCTTCGGTGACAAGGCGCGCGACGTGAAGAACACCTCCCTGAAGGTTCCTCCGGGAATCGAAGGTACCGTCATCGACGTGAAGGTGTTCAACCGCCGCTCCGGTGAAAAGGATGAACGTACCCACAATATCGAAGATTATGAACTCGCGCGCCTGGACCGCAAGGAACAGGACCACATAGACGCCCTCACCGGCACGACCATGGACAAGATCGTCGAACTGGTCTCCGGCCGTCAGCTGGCTACCAACATTGCCGGCAAGAAGAAGGGTGAAGTGCTGGCCGAAGCCGGACACGTTCCCGCTGAAGACGTTCTGCGTCAGGTCCCCGTGAAGAAGCTCGCAGGCATCTTCAAGGACAAGGACGTGAACGAGCAGCTGGACGCCGTCATCGAAGGCTACGACGCACAGGTTTCCTTCATCAAGGGCATCTATGACAACAAGCGCGAGAAGGTGACCGAAGGGGACGATCTGCCCCCCGGCGTTATCAAGATGGCCAAGTGCTACATCGCCGTGAAGCGTAAGCTGAGCGTGGGTGACAAAATGGCAGGCCGCCATGGTAACAAGGGTGTTGTCTCGCAGATTCTTCCCCTTGAGGACATGCCCTTCTTTGCCGACGGCTCCGCCGTGGACATCGTGCTGAACCCCCTGGGCGTTCCTTCCCGAATGAACATCGGGCAGATCATGGAAACCCACCTTGGCTGGGGCGCACTCAAGCTCGGGCAGCAGCTTGCCGAATTCATGGCATCCGGCGAGCCCCTGAAGAAGGTGCGCGAACAGGTCAAGGCCGTCTACAAGTCCAAGATGATCGACGAGATGGTGGACGGTATGGACGACGAGGAATTCGTCAAGTCCGTGCGGAAGCTGGAAAGCGGCATCGTTACCAAGACTCCGGTCTTCGACGGTGCCTCGGAAGAGGAAATCTGGGGATGGCTTGATCAGGCCGGCCTTGCCAATGACGGCAAGACGGTCCTGTACGACGGCCGCACCGGTGATCCGTTCCACAACCGCGTCACCACGGGTGTCATGTACATCCTGAAGCTGCACCACCTTGTTGATGAAAAGATCCACGCACGCTCCACCGGACCTTACTCGCTGGTTACCCAGCAGCCTCTCGGCGGTAAGGCCCAGTTCGGTGGTCAGCGTCTGGGTGAAATGGAAGTCTGGGCGCTGGAAGCACACGGCGCCGCCTACATGTTGCAGGAATTCCTGACCGTCAAGTCCGACGACGTGACCGGTCGTGTGAAGATGTACGAGAAGATCGTGAAGGGCGACAACTTCCTGGAAGCAGGCCTGCCCGAATCCTTCAACGTTCTCGTAAAGGAACTGATGTCCCTTGGTCTGGACGTCACCCTGCATCAGGAAGAAGGCAAGAAGCGCACCAAGCGCGCAGGCTTCATTACCGAGTAACCTCACGGGCCCGCGGCGGCACCCAACAGCCGCGGGCCCGATTCTGAATATACAGAAACAGGTTCCCAAAACCCGCATACAAACCAATTTTGGGTGGGGTATCAACCATGACGTTAGACGATCTTTTCACTGTCCGGGGCACGAGCACCCAGACCACGAACATTCGCAATCTCAAGGCAATCCAGATTTCCATCGCTTCGCCCGAGAGCATCCGCGAATGGTCCTACGGCGAAGTGAAAAAGCCGGAAACCATCAACTATCGCACGTTCAAGCCTGAGCGCGATGGCCTGTTCTGCGCCAAGATATTCGGTCCCGTTAAGGACTACGAATGTAACTGCGGCAAGTACAAGCGCATGAAGCACCGCGGCATTGTCTGCGAAAAGTGCGGCGTTGAAGTCATCGCCTCCAAGGTTCGCCGCGAGCGCATGGGCCACATCGAACTGGCCGCGCCCGTTGCCCATATCTGGTTCCTGAAGACCCTGCCCTCCAAGATCGGTACCCTGCTCGACATGACCATGGCCGACCTTGAAAAGGTGCTGTACTTCGACTCCTACATCGTGCTCGATCCCGGCCAGACCTCGCTCACCAAGATGCAGGTCATCTCCGAGGACCAGTACTTCCAGGTACTCGACCATTACGGCGAAGACGCCATCACCGTGGGCATGGGCGCCGAAGCCATCCGCGGTCTGCTGGAAGAGATGCACCTGGAAACCCTGCGCGCCGAGCTGCGCGAGGAGTCCCAGTCCACCCGGTCCCAGACCAAGAAGAAAAAGATCACCAAGCGCCTCAAGATCGTTGAAGCGTTTATCGAATCCGACAACAAGCCCGAGTGGATGATCATGGAAGTCATTCCGGTCATTCCGCCGGAACTGCGCCCCCTCGTTCCGCTCGACGGCGGCCGTTTCGCCACCTCGGACCTGAACGACCTGTACCGCCGCGTCATCAACCGTAACAACCGTCTGAAGCGACTGATGGAACTGGGTGCGCCCGACATCATCATCCGCAACGAAAAGCGCATGCTGCAGGAAGCAGTGGACGCGCTCTTCGACAACGGTCGTCGCGGTCGCGCCATCACCGGTACCAACGGTCGTCCCCTGAAGTCCCTGTCCGACATGATCAAGGGCAAGCAGGGCCGCTTCCGTCAGAACCTGCTCGGCAAGCGCGTCGACTACTCCGGCCGTTCCGTTATCGTTGTCGGTCCCAATCTCAAGCTGCACCAGTGCGGTCTTCCCAAGAAGATGGCGCTGGAGCTCTTCAAGCCCTTCATCTACTCCAAGCTGGAAGAAAGGGAGCTGGCCTCCACCATCAAGAGCGCCAAGAAGATGGTTGAGCGTGAAGAGCTGGTGGTGTGGGACATCCTGGAAGAAGTGGTACGCGAGTACCCCATCCTCCTGAACCGTGCTCCTACGCTGCACCGTCTCGGCATCCAGGCATTTGAGCCTACCCTTGTCGAAGGCAAGGCCATCCGTCTGCACCCCCTCGTCTGCTCCGCGTACAACGCTGACTTCGACGGTGACCAGATGGCCGTGCACGTGCCCCTCTCCGTGGAGGCGCAGATCGAAGCACGCGTGCTCATGATGTCCACCAACAACATCCTGTCGCCCGCCAACGGTTCGCCCGTCATCGTTCCCTCGCAGGACATCGTTCTCGGTCTGTACTACATGACCGTTGAGCGTTCCTTTGAGAAGGGCGAAGGCATGTACTTCTGCAACCCGTGGGAAGTGGTCACCGCATACGACCACGGCCAGGTTTCGCTGCATGCCCGCGTCAACGTGCGCATGCCCAACGGCGAACTGGTGGCCACCACGCCCGGTCGCGTCATCGTTTCCGATATCCTTCCCGAAGGCATCGGTTTCGAGAACGTGAACTGCGTCATGACCAAGAAGAACATCGCCAAGCTGGTGTCCAGCGCCTACCGCACGGCAGGCATCAAGGCCACCGTCCTGCTCTGCGACAGCCTGAAGAACCTCGGGTACGAATACGGCACCCGCGCCGGCGTGACCATTGCTGTGAAGGACCTTGAAATTCCTGCCAGCAAGAAGGGGATCATCCAGCGTTCGCAGGACGAGGTGGACGATATCGAACGCCAGTACCGCGAAGGTATCATCACCCGTACGGAAAAATACAACAAGATCGTTGACGTATGGACCAAGACCACCCAGGACGTTTCCAATGAAATGATCAAGTCCATTTCCACGGAAACCCTGACCTGCCCCAAGACCGGCAAGCAGGAAGTGAACCAGACGTTCAACTCCATCTTCATGATGTCCAACTCCGGTGCCCGAGGCAACCAGGACCAGATGCGCCAGCTGGCAGGCATGCGAGGCCTGATGGCCAAGCCTTCCGGTGAAATCATCGAAACCCCGATCACCTCGAGCTTCCGTGAAGGTCTCTCGGTGCTCCAGTACTTCACCTCCACCCACGGTGCTCGTAAGGGTCTCGCGGATACGGCACTCAAGACGGCCAACTCCGGTTACCTCACCCGCCGCCTCGTGGATGTTGTCCAGGACGTTATCATCGGTGAGCACGACTGCGGCACCGTTGACGGTCTGGAGCTGGGTCACCTCATCAAGGGCGGCGAAATCAAGATGCGCCTGACCGAGCGTTGCCTCGGCCGCGTTCTGCTCTACCCCGTCTTTGATCCCGAGACCAAGGAAGAGCTCATCCCCGCCAACACCCTCATCGACGAGGAAGTGACGGCCAAGCTGGACGCATACGGCATCAACAGCATCACCATCCGCTCCGCGCTGACCTGCGCCAGCGAACATGGTGTGTGCGCCCTGTGCTACGGACGCGACCTTGCCCGCGGCAAGCTGGTCAACACCGGTGAAACCGTCGGCATCATCGCCGCCCAGTCCATCGGCGAACCCGGCACGCAGCTTACCATGCGTACCTTCCATATCGGTGGTACCGCATCCCGTGAAATCGAACGTTCCAGCATCGAAGCGCAGCATACCGGCCGCGTGGTGATGTCCCGCATGAAGGCTGTCACCAACCGCGACGGCTACATGCTGGTCCTCGGCAAGTCCGGCCAGCTGGCCATCGTGGACGAGCAGGGCCGCGAACGCGAAAAGTACATCCTGCCCAACGGTTCCCGCGTGAACGTGAAGGACGGCGAAGAAGTGAAAAAGGGCACCATTCTTGCCGAATGGGACCCCTTCAACGAACCCTTCGTTTCCGAAGTGCAGGGTACCGTCAAGTTCAGCGACCTGATCGACGGCAAGACCTTCCAGGAAAAGATCGACGAAGCCACGCACATGGCCACCCGTACGATTATCGAATACCGCACCACGAACCTGCGGCCCGCCGTGTCCATCTGCGATGAGACCGGCACGCCCATGATGCGCGGTGATTCCAGCATCCCGGCAGTCTACCAGCTGCCCGTGGGCGCCATCCTCATGATCAGCGACGGTCAGGAACTGGCCGCCGGTGACATCATCGCCCGTAAGCCCCGCGAAACGTCCAAGACCAAGGACATCGTTGGTGGTCTTCCCCGCGTTGCGGAACTCTTTGAAGTCCGCAAGCCCAAGGACCTGGCCGTTGTCACCGAAATCGACGGCGTCGTGTCCTTCGAAGGGGAAACCAAGGGCAAGCGCAAGCTCAAGGTTACGCCTGAAATCGGCGAATCCAAGGAATACCTGGTACCCAAGGGCAAGCACATCACCGTTACCGAAGGCGACTTCGTGGAAGCGGGCGAGCAGCTCACCGAAGGTTCCCCGGAACTGCACGACATTCTCCGCATCAAGGGCGAGAAGCATCTCGCCAACTACCTGTGCGAAGAAATTCAGGACGTGTACCGCTTCCAGGGCGTTGGTATCGATGACAAGCACATCGAGATCATCGTGCGCCAGATGCTGAAGAAGGTGACCGTTATCGACACCGGCAACTCCAGCTTCCTTGTGGGCGAACAGGTGGACAAGCAGGAATTCCGTCTGGAAAACCTGCGCCTCGTCGGCGAAGGCCTGCAGCCTGCCAAGGCAGAGCCGCTGGTACTGGGCATTACCCAGGCATCGCTGACCACGTCCTCCTTCATCTCCGCAGCATCCTTCCAGGAAACCACCAAGGTGCTCACCGAAGCCTCCCTGCGTGGCAAGATGGACGCCCTGCGCGGCCTGAAGGAAAACGTCATCGTGGGTCGCCTCATCCCCGCCGGTACCGGCTACCGCGAGTATGTGCACTGCGACATCGACGTTCCGGATCAGGAAGAGCGCGCCGACAAGTTCCTTGAGGAACTGGAAGACAGCCCCCTGCTCGTGGAATCCCACAGCTACTACGAATAGTCGACACGTTCGTAACAAAGCACACCAAGCCCCCGCACTTGCGGGGGCTTTTTTTTACGCTCCGCCCTGCCCGCTCCGGGTGACGACACCAAATTGACACTTTATTGTCTTTAGCTAGTATGTATAGTTACCCTATTAGATCGCAACAGCTTAGAAACGGCACAGAGGTACCCATGAGCAACAAGTTATTCGTCACCTGCACCCGGGAGGAGCTTTCCTCCGTATTCCGTACCCTTGCCGACGCGCTTGAAGGCACTCCGTCCACCGACGGAACCATCCCCTCGCTGGAGGCGTTCCGCAAGCTCAAGATCGGTATCAAGGACGAGTACGGACAGGTCAGCCTGAAGCTGAAATTCCGGACCGATCTCGGCGATATCGATGCGCCCGAATGCGCCTGCGGCGGTGCCCAGAAGGATGGCAAGCCCAGCTACAAATCCCTCAAGAAGCGCATGCGTTCAAGCTTCAAAGCCGTCTATCAGGCCGTGCATGCCGGACAGCTGCCCCCCGATACCGCCGTGGAAGCCTTCATCGGCGAATCCCGGCTCATGGTGCAGTACCCCGGCTTTGGTGACGAATACTATGCAGCCTACGACAAGGCCGTGGATGATTTCGTCCTGGCCTGGGAACGCAGGGACCTTGCCGCCCTGCACGGCTGCGTTGATGCCCTGAACCACCTGAAGACCGACTGCCATCAGCGGTACAAATAAGGTGGTGCAGAACATGAAGCTCATCAAGACCGCACCGCGCCAGTGCGAGGATATCGACGCCCTCTTCGAGGCCTATCCCGCCCACATTACGGAAGAGGACACCCGCCTGTTCTTCCAGGTCGTTTCCACGGACCTCGAGGACTGGCAAGAACGCCAGATCCTCGAACCGCAGACCGTGCACAAGCGGCAGGAAAGTGTGCTCGCCTGCCACTGGCACCCCGAATTCGTTCCCATGGACATGTGCCGCGCACGCATCGAGACCATGTTTCCCAACATGCGCGACAAGCTCATCATCCCCACCCAGCACAACGAGCTGCTCAGCTACGGCGCCTATTCCGGGGTGGAAGTGGACTGCTATTCCAGCGGGTTCAATCAGAAGGTGCAGCTGCTGCTCCACTTTACCAACGAACGGGTGGAGGATGCGCACGTCCTCAAGTCCATGCTCGTGCACACCTTCAAGTATCGCTCGAGCCAGCTCTTCGAATTCATGCACAGCTTCACCAAGCCCGTGCAGCCCCGTCTGGACAGGGCAGCCCGCATCACCGGCGCCGACGAGCAGCTTGTGCACTTCGCCTGCACCGTGGTGGGCAAGGTGGAAAAGCTGCTGGACGACCACTGGTCCAGCATTCCCCCCATGTCCATAAAGAACAAGCTGCTGCGCAACTACCTTGACGGGCTGCGCCCGCAGCTGGGCGACCTCATCATCGACCGGGCACAGGCGTATCTCAAGGCTGTGAAGGAACTGGTGAAAAAGGACTTTTCCCTCGACTACTTCTACCGGGCCTCGGAAGTCATCGAGGAGACGCGCGCCCTTGGCGGCGGCGTCGTCATTCCCCATCCCGAGGAATTCTGGCCCATCCTCCTGCGCGGGTACGACGTGGATGGCTACGAGGTATGGAACCCCCAGTCCCAGCGCTACACGGAATTCCTCATCGAGGTCGTGAACGAGCATAACCGCACGCGACGCGCCTCCCAGCGCGAGCTGCTCATCTTCATGGGCGACGACTGCCATCTGGGCGAGAAAACCCGCCCCCTTGAGCAGCAGGACCCGGAAAAGGGCGCCCGTGAGGTCGGCCTGCAGCCCGCGTGGGACGACCTGAACATCCGCAAGAAGCTGATCATCGGCGAAGTGGACCGCCCCACTGTCATCCGCCACTACAAGGAACGACTCGCCGGATAACGGCACAACCTCTTCTGGAGAACACCACCATGGCCGAAGAAAAGTTCATATTTGAATCCATGCAGGACGCACAGTCCATAAAGGTCTTTCTCGAATCCCTCATGCAGGGATTTGAAAACGAGCGGGTCGTGCTTGCCTCCAACGGCGACCGCATCGAGCTGACGCCCACTGGCCTGCTGGAGTTCTCCGTCAAGGCACGCCGCAAGGGCGATGCCAGCAAGATGAGCATCAAGGTGGCCTGGAAGGAAAACCGCAAGCAGCTCAACGTAACCGACAACGCCATCTCCGTGAGCACAGAATAAGTCATGATTACCTTTGAAGGTCTCAGCGAAAACTTCAAGTTCATCATCCTGGAGGTTGAAGGGCAGGTTAATGCCACCCTGACGTTCCTCAAGGCACCCTCCCGTTCTCTCTTCGAGAAGATCGAATCGCGTGACGACTACATAGACAACCTCAAGACCATCATCGAGAACAAGTGCTACTCCCGCCTGCACACGGACAAGCACCTGGACAAGCGCGAGGTGAACCGTATCCGCGCCATCCACACCATCTCGGTCAATCTTGAGCGTATTGCGGACTACTGCGTGAACATCGTGCGGCAGATGGGGTATCTTACAGACCATTCCTTCCTGCACGAATCGGATTACCTGCCCATCTTCGCCGAAATTCAGGACGCGCTGAAGCGGATACTGCCCGCCTTCGAGCGGGACGACCTGCCGTGGGCGCTGGCCATATGCCGGGCCGAATACGAGCTGGACCGCATGTACAAGGACGTGTTCGAACGGGTGCTCACCGAGCTGGGCACCGGCCGGGATGTCCAGAGCCATATCACGGTCATCTTCATCTTCCGCTACCTTGAGCGCATTGGTGATTCGCTCCTGAACGTGGGCGAGGCGCTCATCTTCAGCACCCTCGGCGAGAAGATCAAGATCACGCAATTTGACGCGCTCCAGCGCACCCTCAGCAATTCCGGCTTTCAGGGCTCGCTGCAGGATATCGACTTTCAGGCCATCTGGGGCTCGCGTTCCGGATGCCGCATCGGCAAGGTGGACGCCGTTCCCGGCAAGGAAGGGGAAGACAGACGCGGCGTGGACACGCAGGGGTCCATCTACAAGGAAGGCTCCATCAACAAGATCAAGCAGGAACGCGCCAACATAGACCGTTGGAGCACCATCTTCCCCAACCTCGTGCCGCAGGTCTACGGGTACCACGAGGAAGGCAACAACGCCTCCCTGCTGGTGGAATTCCTCCGCGGATGCACCATGGATGAGGTGCTGCTCACCGGCAGCGAGGAACTCTCCCAGAACGCCCTGTTCATCCTGCTGCAGACCCTGCGCGAGATATGGGAAAAGACCCGCACCAATGCGCCCATGCATACGGACTACGTGTCGCAGCTGCGCTCGCGCCTGCCCGCGGTCCGGCAGGTGCACCCGGAGCTGTATCGCGAACCCATGGACGTGGGCCCGGCCCGCGTCCCCTCCACGGACGAACTGCTTGCCGAATGCTCGGCTCTGGAAGTTGAGCTGGAGGCCCCCTTCACGGTGTTCACCCATGGTGATTTCAACGTGAACAACATCGTCTACGACCACGTGCAGCAGGCCGTGCGCTACATAGACCTGTACCGCTCCCGCGACTTCGACTACGTGCAGGATGCGTCCGTGTTCATGGTATCCAACTTTCGCATGCCCGTGTTCGAACCGAACCTGCGCCAGCGCCTCAACTGGGCCATCCAGGAATTCTACGGATTCTGCACGACGTTTGCCCTCCAGAACGACGACAAGACCTTCCAGGCGCGCATGGCTTTCGCGCTGGCCCGGTCCTTCTACACGTCCACCCGATACGAGATGAACTTTGCCTTTGCCAAGGAGATGTACCTGCGGGCACACTTCCTCATGGAAAAGATCATCGCGCACCGGGACTCACCCTGGCACCACTTCGTGCTGCCGCAGGACGTTCTGTACTACTAACGAAACGACCATCGAGAGGATATGCAGGTGAAGATAGGTGTTGTTGGGACCAAAGGCGGCTGGTCCTCGGAGCTGCTCGCCGATACCATTGCGGCAAAGACCGGCTACCGGCTGCTGATCGAAATGGACAAGGTGCGTCTGGATCTTCCTTCCGGAAAATGCTGGTACGAAGGAACGGACATCTCTTCCCTGGATGGCCTGATCATCAAGAAGATAGGCACATGGTACTCACCCGACCTGCTCGACAGGCTGGAGATGCTGCGCCTGCTCAAGGAACGCGGGCTTCCCATCTTCTCGGACCCGTACAAGATACTGCGCGTGCTGGACAGGCTGTCCTGCACCATCACCCTGCAGGCCGGCGACATTCCCATGCCGCAGACCACCATCACGGAAGACGTGGACCTTGCCCTGCAGACGGTCAAGGAATACGGCAGGGCCGTATTCAAACCCCTGTACACGTCCAAGGCCCGGGGCATGTTCCTGCTGGAGCACAGCGAGGACGCCCGGCCCATCATAGAGAAATATGCCAAGGAATACCGCCTGATGTACATCCAGAAAGCCATCGACCTTGATGGCGGAAAGGATCTGGGCGTGGTCTTCCTCGGCGGCGAGTATCTGACCACCTACGCCCGCTGCAAGACCAACGACTCGTGGAACACCACCACGGTCAACGGGGGCAAATACGCCCTGTATGAACCGGAACCGGAAATCATCGAGCTGGCCCGCAAGGCCCAGTCCCTCTTCGGGCTGGACTTCACCTGCGTGGACGTGGCCCTGACCAATGACGGCCCGTTCGTGTTTGAAGTCTCCGCCTTCGGCGGCTTCCGCGGCATTCGAGACTCCAGCGGCATGGACGCGGCGGGGCTGTATCTTGAGCATGTCATGAAGGAGATCCGCAAATGAGCAGCGTACACGCACGGCAGCCCTCCGTTGCCGACCACATAGCCGCCCTGCGGCAGCGTCACCCGGCCACTTCCGGCCTGCGTCTCGCGCTGGGTGATCTGTGCATCGCCTTTGAAACCAACTGCGACGCCCTTACGGAAAAACTGCGCCACTACTTCGAGGAATTTCTGGCCGCCGATCTGGAAGCCCCCGCGGACATTGTGGTCTCGGCCCATGAAGCAGCCGATGACGCGTTGCCCTTTGACCTGCCCGGTGATTTTCTGGTGAAGCAGCCGGACCCCGGCAAGACCAAGATCAAGGAAGAGTGGCTGGATCTCGCCGACGGGCGCATCGTGCGCAAGCGGCTGACCGGCATGCACTTCCTGTTCGGCCCCTCCGGCAATGCCGCCGTTGGCCGCTGCCTTGCCAATGACAATCAGGTGGTCAACTTCATCAACAACCGTTTTCTGGAATACAAGCTGAACCATGGCTGCCTGCTCGGCCATGCCGCCGGGGTCATGCATAACGGACGCGGCATTTCCCTTGCCGGGTTCTCCGGCATGGGCAAGTCCACCCTGGCCCTCCATCTCATGAGCAAGGGCACCACCTTCGTCAGCAATGACAGGGTGCTCGTGGAAGCAAAGGGCGGCGGTCTGCCCACCATGTACGGTATCCCCAAGCAGCCGCGCATCAACCCCGGCACCGCCCTGAACAACCCGGACCTGCAGCGCATCGTTTCCGAAGAAGACCGTGAACGGTTCCTGGCGCTCCCCACCATGGAGCTCTGGAATCTGGAGCACAAATACGACGCCATCATTGCCGACTGCTACGGCAAGGGCCGGTTCGTGCTTGAGGCACCCATGCACGCGCTGGTCATCCTCAACTGGTCGCGCAACGGCGATCCCATCAGCGTCCGCGCGGTGGACCCGCATGCCCGCCGCGACCTGCTGCCCGCCTTCATGAAGGCAACAGGGCTCTTCTACCGCGCCGATGCGCCCAACTACGCCGACCCTGACGAGGATGCATACGCCGCCATGCTCTCCCGCACCGCACTCATCGAGATCAGCGGCGGCGTGGACTTCGATGCCGCAGCCGATGCCTGCCTGCGCTTCATGGAACGCGGGACCCTCTAGGATGTCCGGTTCCATGGAACGCCATCAGCGCATCCCGGTCACCCGGGAAACCCTGCTCCCCGATCCGGTCAAGCTGGAACGGTTCCGTCATGCCCCGCAGCTGGGCCCCAAGGTCCTGTTCTTCAGTGGCGGGACAGCGCTCAAGGGGCTCTCGCAGGACATTACCCAGTACACGCACAATTCCATACACCTGATCACCCCCTTTGATTCGGGAGGCAGTTCTGCCGTGCTGCGCAGGGCGTTCAACATGCCCGCCGTGGGCGATGTGCGCAACCGCCTCATGGCGCTGGCCGATCAGTCCATTCAGGGGAACCCGGAAATCTACGATCTCTTCGCCTACCGCATGGACAAGAACCAGCCGCGGGAAACACTTGTGGCGGAA
The DNA here is from genome assembly GCA_003252375.1 of Halodesulfovibrio sp. Taxonomy (GTDB): domain Bacteria; phylum Desulfobacterota; class Desulfovibrionia; order Desulfovibrionales; family Desulfovibrionaceae; genus Halodesulfovibrio. Next base: position 49,733 of record QKEJ01000120.1, on the reverse strand, counting down.
CTGGCCGAGCTGGCCTCGGGCAGGCACCGGCTCATCCGGCGCATACCGGACCCCATGCGCAAGATCATCCGCAACCACTTCCACATCTTTGCGGATCAGATGCCGGACGATTTCGACCTTCGGGGCGCCAGCCTCGGCAACCTCGTCCTCACGGCCGGGTACCTGACCAGCCGTCGCCACCTTGACCCCGTCATCTATCTCTTCTCCAAGCTGGTCGAGGTACGGGGCATTGTCCGCCCCATGGTGAGCCGCAATGGCGAGCTGGCCGTGCGCCTTGCCAGCGGTGAGGTCATTGTCGGTCAGCACAAGTTCACGGGCAAGGAAAGCGCCCCCATCAGCAGTCCCATTGAGGAGATCTGGCTGACGGAATCACAGGAGACCGCAGACCCTGCCCACATCAGCATCCGCAGCAAGACCAGGGAACTGATCGCAGGCGCGGACCTCATCTGCTACCCCATGGGCAGCTTCTATTCCAGCCTGCTGGCCACCCTGCTCCCCTCCGGCGTCGGCGAAACCATCGCCCGGACGGGCAAGCCCAAGGTCTTCATTCCCAACACCGGGAAGGACCCGGAACTCTTCGGGCACACTCTGGGCATGCAGCTGGAACACCTGCTGCACCAGCTTCGCAAGGATGCGCCGGCCACCATCCGCATCAGGGACGTGCTGGATTTCATCATCATCGACAGCCGCAAGGGTCTGAAGCCCGAAGGCGTCGATATGGAAGCCCTGGCCTCGGAAGGGGTACGCATCATCGACACCAGACTCGTCAGTGACACCAGTGCCCCGTACATTGACGAAAAACTGCTCAACCCCGTGCTGCTCTCCCTCTGCTAGCACGGACAACCAGAACGCACTTACGGAGTCTCTGATGGAAAAGACAAAACTCAGCGTGACTCAGCAACTGGCGTATACCGATGCCGTCACGTATCTCGAGGCGTTGCTGGCCAGCTTCCGGGCCGGCCAGATCGTCGTGGAGCAGGACGGTGAATTTGTCACCCTCTCACCCCGCGAACACGTGGAAGTGACCGTGGAAGCCAAGGCAAAGAAGGATAAGCAGAAATTCAGCCTTGAACTCGCCTGGACCTATCCCCCGGCTGTCGAAAAGGCATCCGTCAGCATCAGCCCCGACGTTCCGCAGATTCCCGCAGAACCGTCGCTCGATGTGCCCTGCGCATGCGGCCAGATGCCCTGCATCTGTTTCGAAGTCCCCTGCGCAGACGCAGGCCCCGCTGCACAAGAGGACTCTGCCTCCTCTGAGGTAGCCGCGACTCCCGAACCTCCTGCCTCGCAGGAGTCGCGTTCATCCGTCCCCGTGCAGGAAGCACAGACTGCTGACAACGCCGACACCCCGGCAACCAAGACCACGCCCAGGCGCACCGGCACTGGCACCGCCCGCAAAGGGAACCGCAAAAAGGGCACTCCCGCAAAGGGCGGTCGGAAGGGCGCTGCAACCAAGGCGACCGCAGCCCAAACACCCTCCGCCAAGACCGCCTGAGCAACCTGATTCCGTGACACAAAACAAGGGCCTGCGAAATCCGTTTCGCAGGCCCCTGCCATTTTTGCATCGTTCTTTTCAAAGCCCTCACACTGTCAGCCCCCGCATGAGCAGGCCGTATCCTATGGACCACATGGTCAGGCAGACAATGCCGTCCAGAAGCCGCCATGCACTCTGCGACCGGAAGAGAGGGGACAGCGCCCGCCCGCCCATGGACAATGAAAAGAACCAGAGAAACGAGGCGCTGGCGGCCCCTGCGCCGAACGCCTGCCGTGCCGGCGCGGCATACTGCCCGCTCACGGAGCCGAGCAGGACCACGGTATCCAGATAGACATGCGGGTTGAGCAGGGTAACGGCGAGCGTGGTCATGATGGCTGAACGCCGGGAGGAGACAATGCGGGCATCCTCCTCAAGGCTTCCTCCCCGTACCAGAGAACGGAGCGCGCAGGCCCCGTACCAGAACAGAAAACCGGCTCCCAGAAGCGCCGCATAACGCCCCAGCGTGGGATTGGACGCAACCGCCGTGCCGATGCCTGTCACGCCGATGCTGATAAGCACCGCGTCGCACAGGCTGCACATCAGGGCAATCAGCATATGGTGATTGCGCCGCACGCCCTGCGCAAAGACAAAGGCGTTCTGTGCGCCGATGGCCACGATCAGCCCCGCGCCCACTCCCATTCCCTGCAGGTAGGTTCCCAGCATATCCACTCCGTCCTTGTAGGTATCCGGCAGTGCCGCCGGTACCGGGCAACCCTATCGCTCCCCACAATAGCAGTAAAACTAATTATTTTACTCCTTGATTAGTTATGCTAATGAAACACCATGCTCGACTACCGACAGATGGAAGCGTTGGCCGTTGTGGTGGAGGAAGGCGGCTTTGAAAAGGCGGCCAGCCGCCTGCACATTACTCAGTCCGCCGTATCCCAGCGCATCAGGTCCCTTGAGGACGCCATGGGGCAGGCCCTTCTGGTGCGTTCCAGTCCCGTGCGAACCACGGAGGCTGGCCAACGTCTGCTCGCGCACTTTCGCCGGGTGCATCACCTGGAAACGGATCTGCTGGCCGACCTGCACCCGGCAGAGGCGGACGGAATGGCCATGCTGAGCATTGCCGTGAACGAGGACAGCCTCGCCACCTGGTTCATGCCTGCCCTGCGCCCCTTTCTGCAGGACCGCGCCCTGCTTGTGGACATATGCACCGATGATCAGGAACAGACCCATCGCCTGCTCCGCGAAGGCAGGGTGGCGGGCTGCATCAGCACCCGTCCGGCCCCCATACAGGGCTGCGCCTGCACCCCGCTTGGCAGCATGGAGTACCGCTGTGTCTGCACCCCGGCATTCCGCACACGCTGGTTCGGCAACGGGGTCACGGCCAAGGCCATCCGGCAGACTCCGGCCGTCACCTTCAACCGCAAGGATCTGCTGCACTGCCGGTTTGCCGCGGCATGGGATGTACAGGCGGGCACCTTTCCCACCCACTACGTACCCTCTTCCGAGGTCTTCGTGGAGTTCATCACCGCCGGCGTCGCTTACGGCATGGTTCCGCACCCGCAGGCGCGCCCCCTTCTCGCGGCGGGCACGTTGTGCGAGCTTGTCCCCGACCACGCCATCCGCACCAACCTGTACTGGCACCACTGGAACCTCAACACGCCCCTGCTCACCGACCTTTCCCGCGCCCTGCTCCAGGGCGGAGCCTCCCTGCTGCTGCCCCTTGATTGCAGCGATCAATAAGCCCGCCTGTTTCCCCCACAGCAGGAACAAAAAAAGGAACGTCCCGAAGGACGTTCCCTGTAATGGCGTACAAAGGGCCGGTCCAGCCCAGCGAATCAGGGCTGTGCCGCCGCGAAAAGGTCCACCTCAAGCTTGCCCATGGCATGCAGAGCGGCATAGGAAGAGCGGATGGCCTCAGCCTCGGCAGCAAGAGCCGCGCTGACGGCGTTGATGTAGTTCACCTCCGCGACCAGCACGTCCAGAAGGGAGCGGGTTCCCAACTTGCGCTCCCGCTTCGCTATGTCCATGAATTCGCCCAGAATATCGGTCTGTTCACGGAGCAGCTTGGCATTGCGCCTGTTGGTGCGCAGGTCCTGCCAGGCGGTACGCACGTTCTGCTCCACGGTACGCCGAAGGTCCGCCTGCGAATAACGGGCCTGTGCAACGGCGGCACGCGAGGCGTGCACCTGCGACTCATCGCCGAATCCGGAGAACAGGTTCCAGGCCATCTCGACACCGAAGGCGGAGTTTTCCCGTATGCCGAGGTCGCCGTTATCATTCTCCCGGCGTCGCGCTTCGGCAAAGAGATTGAAATTCGGATAGAAGCGCGTGCGGTCAATCTCCACCTGCTTGGAAGAGGCAACCACACTGGCATCAGCGGCCTTGATCAGGGGGCTATCGGTAAGCGCCACATTCACGGCCTCGTCAGGAGAGGCAGGCAGCCTGTCGTCGGGCAGGGCAGGCTTTTCGAAATCACGGATCTCGTCAAGCGCCGGAGCATACCCGAAAACAGCCCGGAAGCGGGCTCTTGCCTTGGCGAGCTCCCCCTCAATGTTCACGCGCAGCGCCATGGCCCCCAGCAGTTGCTGCTTGGCCTGCAGCACATCGGAGGAGACACCGGCCCCGCGCTTGACCAGGGTTTCTTCGATGCCGGTCTGCTGCTTGATGCGCTCCTCGGAACGGTTCGCATACTCAAGCCGACGGTATGCCTTGAATACGTCAAGATAGACCCCTATGCCTTCCAGCAGCAGATCCTGCCGGGTTGCTATGGTATCCATCCTGCTCTGCTCAAGCATGCTCTCGGATTGTTCCACCTGCAGCGTTGTGGCGTCAAAGTCATACAGCAACTGCGTGCCGCGAATCTGCTGCATGTTCCGCTCGCGCGTGGTGTAGTCGTCCGTCTGGCTACCGGGCTTGCCGATATGCTCGCTGGACACGTCGCTTGTCAGATCCAGCCGGGGAAACCACCGGGAACGGCTGACATCCACGCCAAAGGCTGCGGATTCGGTCTGGCTCTTCTTGGCGAGAATACGCTCATGCTTCTCCACCAGATCCGGCAACAGATCTGACAGGCCCTTGGCAGAGGCAACACCGCATCCCGCCAGCACCACGATTACAGAAGCAACTAGGCAGCAAATCTTCTGGTTCACAAACGCCCCCGTCGTTATTTTGATATTGCGGATAAGAGTGTCACATCCCGAAAAACACGTCAATACATCCTAACTTCTTTATCACGCAGAAATACTTGAAATAGCCCCTTCTTTAAGGCATAGGTTGTTGCTGGAAAGACGACGCCCTGCCGTCCGCCCCCTACGGAGTATCCATGGCCACGCTGAACATTCTTGTTGTGGACGACGAGCAGATCGTCGCACTCGACATCCGGCGAACGCTGGAGCGCTTGGGCTATACGGTTTCCGCCATTGTCCCCGACGGCCCAACGGCCATCAGCAAGGCGTCGGAACTGCAGCCGAATCTCGTTCTCATGGATATCCGCCTCAAGGGCGAGATGGACGGCATCCAAGCGGCCAGCATCATCACCGGAAAACTCCGGATTCCCGTCATCTATCTGACCGCCTATTCCGACAGCGCCACCCTTGAGCGGGCCAAGGCCTCAAACCCCTTCGGCTTCCTCATAAAGCCTTTCGACGAACGGGAACTGCACTCCACCATAGAAATCGCCCTGCTCAAGCATTCCGCCGAGCGCCGTCTTGATGAGGCACGCCGCAAGGCCGAGCAGGAGAACCTGGCGAAATCCGGCTACTTTGCCGACATGAGCCACGAGATACGGAACTCCCTCAACGGCATCATCGGCATGACCGACCTCGCCCTGGATACGGACCTTTCCTCCGACCAGCGCGACTACCTGACCACAGCACTGGAATCCGCGGAGAACCTGCTCTCCATACTCAACGACGTGCTGGACATCTCGCGCATAGAAGCGCACCGGCTCGCGCTCGCGGAAAAGCCGTTTGACCTTGAGGATGTCATTACCAAGGCATTACGCACGGTCCGTCCCGATGCCGACCGCAAATCCATCCCCCTTTCCTGCCGGATCAGTCCGGATGCGCCCAGACGACTCAGGGGCGACCCCGGACGTCTGCGTCAGATTCTTCTCAACCTGCTGGGCAATGCCCTCAAGTTCACCCATGCCGGCTCCATCGACATTGAGGTGAACTGGATACGAAGCGCTCTCACCCCCTTCCGGCCCGACGGCACGCCGCCGCCCATGCAGAACGTTCACCTGCTCTTTTCCGTCAGGGACACGGGCATCGGCATCCCCGAGGACCGGCAGGCAACCATCTTTGAGCGCTACCGTCAGGTCGACCGCGACACGCCGCACGAGCAGGTCGGGTCTGGCCTCGGCCTGGCCATCTGCAAGGACCTTGTGGAAATGATGGACGGCAAGATATGGGTCCGCAGCCGGGTGGACCAGGGCAGTTCCTTCTACTTCACCGCCAACTTCATCCCTGCAGCCGTGATGGAGGCCGCCCCGCAGGAAAGCCATCCCGTGCAACCTCCGGAACGTCTTCTCCATGTGCTGGCCGCCGATGACAACCTGGTCAGCCGCCGCCTGGTGCGCATGCTGCTGGAAAAGCGCGGCCACACCTGCGTCACGGCCAGCAACGGCCTGGAAATGCTCGCTCATCTCGGTCAGGAGCAATTCGACCTTGTCCTGACCAACATCCAGATGCCGCGCATGGGCGGCCTAGAGGCCGTGCGGAAGATTCGGGCAGGACTGGTGGACGGCGTGCTCCCGGACATCCCCATCATCGCCATCACGGCGCATGCCCTCAAGGGCGACCGAGAACGGTTCCTTGAAGCAGGCATGACCGACTACATTGCCAAACCGCTGCACACGGAACAGTTCTACAGGGTTCTGGAACGGGTCTTCCGGAACGAGCGCCAGACGCAAGAAGAGGTGCTGCCGTACTCCCATGGTGAGGAACGCCTGCTTCTCCTGGACACCAACGGAGTGCTGCTCCGCATGCAGGGCGATATCGATCTTGTCCGTGAGATATGGCAAGCCTTCCGCGCCGATGCGAAAGACCAGATGCGGCACATCCGGGAGGTGCTGCGCGGCACCCAGGCACGGCTGGATCTTGCCCTGACGGAAGTGGGTCTGGGAAATGCGCTGGCATTGCAGACAGCCGCCCGCAACGTGGGCGCCATGGCACTCTGTGCGGAGGCGGAGCACTGCACAGAGGCTCTGCGCTACGGAGAAAGAGAGCGGGCTGCCAGAGCCGTTGAACGATTGGAATCCATGCTCATGCAGACCCTCAGCATCATGGACACCAGCTCCAAGACGCTGGCGGAACCGTTGCCCGAAATCATGCCAGAGCCCGTCGCCAAGCCAGGCCCCTAGGAAAACCTCTCCTGACAACGCTCCCCCATCCGGCTTTTTGCTTTGACCGCTGCAGGGAAAAACCGCATCATCACAAGAGATGCAGTCTTTCCCATGGAGTGATGATGACCCCAGATCCGCAGCCTCATGCCACCACGGACAATGATCCGCCTGCAGCAATTCTCCGCTTTCTGCAGCAGATCAGCGATGCCGCCGAGCCCGGAACTGCCCCCGAACTCGGGTATGCGGCACGTGTCCTTGTCCCCCTGCTCGGCTGTACCCGGCATACCCTCCTGCCGTTTCTGACCAAAACACTCTCCAGCCCCCATCTGCTCCAAATTCTCGACACCCAGATGGCGCTGCAGGGACGCGGCATCATAGAGCCGTACACTCTGCCCCTGCCATCAGCCAAGGGCACCATCGTGGACGTGCAGGTATGCCCGCGCGACATCCTGTTGCCCGACGACACGCAGGTCATCATGGCCACGCTGCACCTCTCCCCGGCGGACATCAAGCAGCAAAGAGCCGTCACCGCGGAACGCGACCGGTTGCGGTCACTGTTTGACAGGCTGCCCGCCTTTGTTGCCCTTACAGCCCCGGACCACTCTCTGCGCTACGTCAACCAGGCGTTCCGGGAACTGTTCGGCGAACCGGGCAACACCCCCTGCTACAGCATCATAAAGGGCAAGAACACCCCCTGCAGCGTATGCGCTCCGTTCGATACGTTCGATACGGGCAGCCTCTCCATCTGCGAATGGCAGAGCCCGACCCTTGGCCGCTGCTTCCGCATCTATTCCTATCCCTTTGTGGATGACGACAACGCCTCGCTCGTTCTCAAGCTGGGCATGGACATCACACAGAGCAAGCAGATACAGGAGGCTCTCGCCCTATCCGAGGCCCGCTACCGCTCCATTACGGACAACCTTTCCGTGGGCATTGCAGTCATAGGCGAAGACATGCAGATGACAGCTGCCAACCCTCTCTTTGCCGAATGGTTCGGAGTTCCTCTCAGCTTTGGCCCTCCGGACGAGACCGCACTGCAGCAGTTCCGCAACCTGTTCCGCAACGCCCGCCGCGGAACTGAGCACGACGACACGGAAAACCCGCCGGACAACGATCCGCTCACCCCGGCACGGAAAACCTTTGCTGACGGAAAGGTGCATGAGCAGGAATACTCCTGCCGCCTGGACGGCACCGAGCGCACTTTCCGCATTACGGCCTGCCCCATACGGGGCGCATCGGACAAGGCCGGATCCGTCATTCTGCTCCTTGAGGATGTCACGGAGCGAAAGCGGGTCATGGAACGGCTCAACCGGGCCCGGCGGCTTGAAGCCATGGGCACTCTGGCTGCCGGCATCGCACACGAAATCAACCAGCCCCTTTCGGCCCTGCGCCTCTATACGAGCGGCCTGGAACTGATGGTGGAACAGCAGCATCCCGTCTCCCGGCAGACCCTGCTCGACCGCCTTGCATGGATACTGCGGGAAGCCGACACCATTCAGGAAATCATCGCCCACATGCGCTCGCTGGTCCTGCAGGAGGATGCCCCCCCCATCGGCAACGCCAGCCTGAACAAGGCCGTTGAACGGGCTCTCAGCCTTGTGGGAGCCCAGCTGGAAGCGCATGGCATCCGGCTGGACCTGCACCTTGCCCCGAACCTTCCCGACGCGATTGCAAACCTTGTACAACTGGAGCAAGTTGTGATAAATCTGGTAGTTAATGCGATGCATGCGCTCGACTCCATCGAGGCATCCTCTCCCGCTGCCAGATGCATACGCATAGAGACACGGACGGAGAACGACACCAGCGTCCAGCTCGTGGTTGCAGACAACGGCCCTGGCCTGCACGGACTGGAGACCAGGATATTCGACCCGTTCTTCACGACCAAGGAGGCCGGTTCCGGTATGGGGCTGGGCCTTTCCATCGTCCATGCCTTTGTGGAATCATGGAAGGGAGAAATTTCGGCCCACTCCTCTGGCACCGGCACGGAGCAACGGGATGCCGGGAGTACAGGGGCCACATTCATCATTTCGCTGCGCAGAGCCGACAGCACAACGGGAGATGCTGATGCGCATTCTGATTGTTGATGACAACCCCACCAGCCTGCAGAGCCTGAAGATCGTCCTCAGCGATCTCGGCCATGATCCCACTCCCTTTGCCGACCCGGTCCTTGCCCTTGAGGCCGCCCGCGAGCAACGCTTCCCTCTCATCATCACGGACATCCGCATGCCGCGCATGGACGGACTGAACCTCCTGCGCACGCTCAAGTCCTCTCCGGAAACAGCAACGTGCGACGTGGTACTCATCACCGGCCACGGCGACATGGAGACTGCGGTGGGCGCTCTGCGCCACGGGGCCTACGACTATCTGAACAAGCCCATCAACGCGAGAGAACTGGCGGCAGTGGTGGAACGCAGCGCCGAGCACCAGGCCCTGATCACGGAAAACCAGGACCTGCGCCAGAATCTGGATACACGGGTCAAGGAAGTTGCCGGAGACCTGCACCGCGACCTTGAAGAAGCCCGCACACGCCTCCGCATGGTTTCCGGCATAGGCAAGGTGGTCTCGGAGTCTCCGGCAACGGAGCAGGTCATGAACGACGCCCGGATGTTCCACAACGATCCCAGCGTCCCCGTCCTCATTGAAGGGGAAACCGGCACCGGCAAGGAAATCGTCGCGCGCCTCATCCATTTTGGCGAACACGGGAACGATACTCCCTTTGTGGCCATCAACTGTGCCGCCATTCCGCAGGAATTGTTCGAAAGCGAACTCTTCGGCCATGAGGCCGGGGCCTACACGGGCAGCCGCGCCGGGGGGGCTGCCGGCAAACTGGAGCTTGCCGCCGGAGGATCGCTTTTCCTTGACGAAGTGGCGGAAATGCCTCTCATGCTGCAGCCCAAGCTGCTGCGCGTGCTGGAAGACCGCACCTACTACCGCGTGGGCGGTCTGAAGAAGCGAAACTTCACCGCCCGGGTCATCTGCGCCGCCAACCAGAACCTGGAGGAACAGGTGGCCAAGGGCCTCTTCCGCCGCGACCTGTACCATCGCCTCAAGGTAGGGCACATCATCATTCCTCCGCTACGCAAGCGGCGCGAGGACATCCCCGTCCTGGCCCACCTTTTCCTCGCCCGGCAGGCTGAGCGCAAGCGCAAGCGGTTCTCGTCCATCGATCGCAAGGCAATGGACATCCTGCTGCGCCACCCGTGGACGGGCAACGTCCGCGAACTGGAAAACACCATCGAACGCGCCGTTCTGGTTCATGACGCAGACATCCTCACCCCGGAGCACATCGGCTTTCTCGCAGGAGCCCGCGAACTGGCGCCGAGCCCCGCAGACAACCGGCACACGATGCCTCTGGATCTTGAAAATCTCGAATTACCCGAAGCCCCCATCGACCTTGAGGCCCTGACCACGGCAATCATCCAGAAAGCCGTGGACCGGTTCGGTGGCAACAAAAGCCGCGCAGCCGCCTATCTGGGCATTTCACGTTTTGCCTTGCACAGACGCCTGCCGCACTAGCGTGCGATTACGCACACATGTGCGCAATCGCACGAGCGTAATCGCACACATCTTCCTGTTCGCATGCCACTGCCCTTCCCTTCATTGAGTGCTCCATAACAATCTTCATAATTTCAGCGCACTACGAAGAATCCAAAACTAGCCCATCATGGCACGAGTCCTGCTATATTCTTCTGTGCGGATATCAGTCAGGATGCCAGCGATCAGGCGTTCACCCCCCCCAATAATTCTGACTGATGTCTGCAACGGGATCTGAATACCAATTCGCAACGCGGCGACCGGAATCCCCCCCCTCCGGCGTCATATGTGTTGCGTTTTGGGGCGTTTGTTCAGACCAACCTATCTGGGCCTCCGGCCGGTCATCCCCCCCCGACCACCGGAGGCCCTCTTCTATGCAACGCCCGGCCTCTCCACCACACCACTTGACAATTTCGTAGCATTTCGAAAAAGTCCCCCAAGATGTTGCCCTGCTGCGGCGCACGCTCTCCGCAGCCTTTTCCTCCCACCCCACGGGGAGCACACGTTGCCAACTCCATAAAAGGATGTGCCATGAAACGTACCTGCCTGATTCTCCTTGCATTCATCTTTTTGCTGGTCAGCCAGGCGACCGCAGCGGAGCCCATCCGCATCGGCGCCGTTTTCTCCAGCACCGGCCCCGCATCCTTTCTGGGAGAACCGGAGCGCAACAGCCTTGCCATGGCGGTTGAAGGCATCAATGCTGCGGGCGGCATCCTCGGCCGTCCCGTCGAAGTCATCCAGTACGATGATGAAACCGAGGTAAACAAGTGCGTCCTCGCCGTGGAAAAACTGGCCCGCAAGGACCGGGTGAGCGCCATCCTCGGCCCCACCACCTCCGGCAACACTTTGGCCGTCATGCGGAACATGGCACGCTACGGCATTCCACTCATTTCCTGCGCCTCCTCCGACAAGATCGTCCTGCCGGTCAATCCGTGGGTCTTCAAGGTTGCCCCGTCCGACCGCTTCGCCATTGAGACGCTCCTCGACACTGTGCTCGCCGCAGGCGCCCGCAACGTCGCCATTCTCACCGTTTCCGATGGCTACGGGCAATCCGGACGTGCAGCCCTCCTGTCCCTCATCCCTGCGGCCGGACTCACCCTTGTGGCTGACGAGGTATACGGCCCCAAGGATACCGACATGACTGCCCAGCTCACCAAGATTCGCGGCCTTTCCGCCGATGCGGTCATCTGCTGGGGCACCAACCCAGGCCCGGCCGTTATCGCCCGCAACCACCGCCAGCTCGCCATGACCATCCCCCTCTACATGAGCCATGGCGTCGCCTCCAAGAAATTCATCGAGCTGGCCGGTGAAGCGGCTGAAGGCCTCATCCTGCCCGCAGGCCGACTCATCGTGGCCGGCCAACTGCCTGACGGACATCCCCAGAAAGCCATGCTTACGGATTACGCAAAACGCTACACCGCCGCATACGGCAGTGCGGTTTCCACCTTCGGCGGACATGCCTGGGATGCCATGCTTCTGCTCAAGGCCGCCATGGAAAAGGCTGGCACCGACGAGCCCAAGGCCGTGCGCGATGCCCTTGAAAGCGTGACCGGACTCGTGGGCACTGCCGGCATCTTCAACTTCTCACCCACCGACCACAACGGACTCGACAAGACCGCCTTCGAGGTCGTCCGAATCGAAAAGGGCGACTGGGCGCTGCTGCATTAGACGAATTCCTGCGCGGACTGCACCCCCCAAGGGCCGGACATGTTCCGGCCCTTTTTCGTGGCATCCCGAATGCCTACCCACAGAGTATGCTATTGACCATTACCGCCGGTTCCCATACCCTCATTCAATCCGACGACCAACCCGCACGAACCCTCAACCCTGCATCGAGCGAGTCATGAAGCTTTCCGCCCGCGCGCGTTACGCTGCCAGGATCATGGTCATCCTTGCGGAGCACCGCGATGCCATCGTCAACACCACAGGCCTCTCGGAACAGACAGGCGTCTCCGTGCAGTTCATCGAGCAGATCATCCGCCCTCTCAAACAGGCGGGCCTTGTCGCCAGCACCCGAGGGGTTGCGGGTGGGCACGCCATTGCACGCCCCCCGGCAGACATCTCCCTGGGAGACATCGTCCGGGCCATTGAGGGGGACATTGACCTTACCCAATGCTGCAATGACGGTTCCGCGGACCAGTGCCCGCGCAATGCCGACTGCCCTACCCGACCGGCATGGAGACATGTTTCCGCCATACTGGAACGCGAACTCGACGCCATCCGCCTCGCCGATCTGGTACCGCAGCGCGGAAAGCCGAATCCATTCCTGCAGGCTGCCCTGTAGACAATGCCTTCGCCAACAAAAAGCCCCCACCTTCCGGTGGGGGCTTTCACATTCACAGACTCTCGGTCGTTCGGCTTAGCCGATGCTGCCGGGAGAATCAGGGGCATCAGCAACCACTGCCGTATTGCGCGCCTTGAGCATGAAGAGCACAAAGCAGGCAACAGCCACGGCAACGCCGATGGGATAAGCGATGTTGGTCCCAAAGTGCAGCGGGAACTCGGGTGCCACACAGCTATAGGTGGCAACCACGGCGGTCATGAAGGCTGCGGGCAGGGAGGCAATCCAGTGGAACTTGCCGTGCCGCACCAGATACATGGCGCCGGCCCAGAGCACGATGGTGGCCAGCAGCTGGTTGGAGAACCCGAAGTAGCGCCAGATCACGGAGAAGGGCAGCTTGGTGATGATGTAGCCGACCGCAAAGAGAGGCACGGCAATCATGAGGCGCTTGATGGCGTCCTTCTGGGCGATCTTGGAGAAGTCGGCAATGATCAGGCGGGCCGCACGGAAGGCGGTATCACCGGAGGAGATGGGCAGAATGATAACGCCGATGATGGCGAGGAAGCCACCGATGGGGCCCATGAGGGTGGTTGCCACCTGGTCGACCACGGCGGCGGGGCCACCGGCGGTCAGAACGGCCTGCAGGGCTTCGGGGGTCTTGTAGAAGCTCATGCCCAGGGTTGCCCAGACAAGCGCGATGATGCCTTCACCGATCATGGCACCGTAGAAGATGGGACGGCCGCACTTTTCATCGGGAATGCAGCGAGCCATCAGCGGAGACTGGGTGGCATGGAAGCCGGAAATGGCCCCGCAGGCAATGGTGATGAACATCAGCGGCCAGAGGGGCAGCCCCTTGGGATGCACGTTGGCCAGGCCGACACCGTTGGGGAAGAAGTCGTAGCCGTCCACGATGAGCATGGTCGTCAGGCCGACAGCCATGATGATCAGGCAGACGGCGAACAGCGGATAGAGACGGCCGATGATCTTGTCCACGGGCAGGATGGTGGCCAGGAAGTAGTAGGCGAAGATGATGCCGGTCCAGATGGCCACGGCAGTGGGCTTGTCCAGCTCAAAGCCGATCTTGTTGGCCAGCAGCTTTGCCGGTCCGAGAACGAAGACCACGCCCACCAGCAGCAGCAGCACGATGGAGAACACGTTCATGAACTGCTTGGCGAATGCGCCAAGGTTGTAGCCCACGGCGTCGGGGATGGACTTGCCGTCGTAGCGGACGGACAGCATGCCGGCAAAATAGTCATGCACGGCACCGGCGAAGATGCTGCCCAGCACGATCCAGACAAGAGCCGCAGGGCCGTACAGGGCGCCGAGGATGGGGCCGAAGATGGGGCCGAGACCGGCGATGTTCAGCAGCTGAATCAGATAGATCTTCTTGGGATCCATCTTCACGTAGTCAACACCGTCCTCAAGACGGCAGGCAGGGGTTACACGACAGTTGTCCACACCAAAGTTGGCTTCGACAATCTTGCCGTACACGAAGTACCCAGCAATCAGCATTGCGCAAGCTAGAAAGAAATAGAACATTCCTCACTCCTTAAACAGATGGTTGATACCTGTTTGCCGTGCTGCCATTCGGCAGCACAGCCCCACGATCGGCCATCCTCTGCGGGGGCCGGAGGGTCCGACTGCGCCGCAGACGCGGAAGGATCGACCTGATCGCACTCTTCCCTCAAACAGGTTGCAACTCTATACCGCAATTATAATGATCTGATTCAGGATGGGAGTGAAGTGACACTTCTTCTCCGCGAACAGCTTCCGTGACCGCGTGAAATGCACCACGCAGACGTACAGGACGAAGAAGAAAGGAGGATACGCAGGGATTCTGCCCGAAAATCAGGAAAGGCCTGTCGTCAGATGGGTGACATCAAGACGCAGTTCGATGCAATGCACGCACGCACCGTCTTCCGCGAAAAGGGGGGATGTGGCGACAAGCCATCTGGTGGCGGTGCCGTCAGGGTAGGCACCGGTTTCCTGCATGACGCGCGGCTGGCCGTCCGCGAAGGTCTGCGCAACCGGGCAGTCTCCCCCGGGGGCCGCACGGTTGCACAACCGGCGGCAGGACTCGCCGGGCCGGGTCTGGAAGGTCGTGCTGAAGGCCTTGTTGCAGTGGATGACCCGGAAAGACCGATCCTGCACGCTGACAAAGCCAGGCAGATTCTCCATAAGGGCCTGCAGGGTCTCTGAAGAGGAACGGAGCACGCGCAACCGCTCCGAGAGGGCCTCGCCCGAACGGACAAGCGCCACCGTCAGCGCATCCAGCTCGTCCTCCACGGGAATCTGCGTGGGCAGGGGCGCACTGCCGAGATCCCGGGCCGTCTCGGTCAGGTCCTCAAGGGGGCGGGAGATAAGCTGCCGGGAAATGTGGTTGAGCACAAAGTAGTAGAGCGGCATGAAAAGGGCAGCGCAGCAGGCCATGAGCCACACAATGTCTACCGGCGTGAGCGGGGCACTGACGGACAGCATCAGCAGCGCTCCGAGAACGCCGATTCCCGCGCACGCAAACAGAACGGTGGCCACTCCCGCAATCTTGGCGGAAAGCGGCATGCGAATGCCTCTGATGATGCCGAACACGGCCCCTCCCTCATTGTTATGCCACACAGCCACCCCGCAGTGTTCCGACAGGCACGAAATGCCCGTCACATGCGGACGCACCGTAGCACGGCCTGCATGACTACTCAACCGGGTTTCCCCGCTCCGGATAGGAAAAGGCCTCCGCAGCATGCCGCGGAGGCCCATATACCCACAGGTGAAGCCTAGTCCACGCGGGTAAAGAATTCCTTCTCCGCGCCGCACAGGGGACACACCCAGTCCTCAGGCAGATCTTCGAAGGCTGTCTCGGGAGCCACGTTATGCTCCACATCGCCCTCTATGGGGTCGTAAACATAGCCGCAGGGACATTCGTACTTATGCATCCGTTCCTCCGTTGCGTGATTCGTGATTCCGGGGCTCCCATGCGGGGAGCACGCCCTACCTTAGGCCTATACACGGACAGAGGCAGTGTCAATCACTTCGGCCTCAGTTGGCCCGTTCCGGCACCTGCGAGCCGCACCGGCTGCACAACGCGCCAGCCTCCGCTGCGGCATCGCTGCTGTCCGCCTCTTCCGCATCGCAGTAATCGTCAAACCACAATGCGGCAGGGTTGCGGGGAAATTCCAGAATTTCGCCCGCCTCTACCGGATCCGGGGTCCGGTGTCTGCGGAAGAGCACACGGGTCCCTGTCACGCCGAGCACCTCTATCTTGCCCGATTCGTGCGACATGCAGAACCGGGCCCGCCTGGCGGGGCCGGAGCACAGACGCAGCGCGCGCTGCAGAATGGCGTATCCTCTCTCCACCGGCACGGTGAAGTGGTGATTGCCCGTGGTCGGACGGCAGACAAACAGATAGTACGGCGGGACTCCCATGCGGGCAAGGGAGGAGAAGAGCTCCGCCAGCACCTCGGGATCGTCGTTCACGCCGCGCAACAGGGGGGTCTGGTTGGTCAGCACCACGCCAGCGCGCCGCAGCATGCCCACGGCGGCAATGGTCGGCTCCGTAATCTCGTTGGGGTGGTTGAAGTGGGTCTGGATATATAGGGCACGTCCGGGACGGCTATGCCGTCCCAGCAGGGAAACCAGTTCGGGATCGTTCAGGATGCGGTGCGGATCGAACACCGGCATGCGCGACCCGATGCGAAGAAATTCCAGATGCGGAATGGCGGCAAGCCCTTCCAGAATCCGCTCCAGCTGCTGGCGGGGCAGCAGAAGCGGGTCTCCCCCGGAGATGAGTACGTTGCGGATCTCCTCCGCCCCGGCAATATACCGCAGCGCCTCATCCACATCCACGCGGGCGGGCACCGCCCCTTCCATGAAGATGCGCTTGCGGAAGCAGAAACGGCACAACCCGCCACAGGCATCGCTGGCCAGCATGATGGCTGTATCCGGATACTTGTGCTGCAGGCCGGGCATGATGGTGTATTCTCCCTCACCGGAAGGATCCAGTGCTCCCCAGTCGCGCGCTTCGTCAGAATGGGGCACGATGATGCGCCGGATGGGATCATCGGGATCATCCCAATCTATCAGAGAGAGATAATAGTCGTTGGCCCGGAAGCGATAGCGTTCCATAACCGGTGCCACGGCACGCTTCTCGGCCTCGGTCAGAGGCAGGGAATCCAGAGAATGGGTATAGCAGGCAGACATTGTGTTCTCCCTTGGTGCAAGGTTGAACCGGTCGCAGGGGCAGAGACACGGCGCAAGAGACCGCGTCATGCGGGACCGGCAGCCAGACGGCTGTCGTTAGGTCCCCCGGCAGGGCCGACGGGACAGGAAAACAAGGCAATCCAACGCAGCCCGGGAGGACAACACACTGCGTCACGGGCGAATCGTATGAGCCGAACGAAACCGGACAGAGCCGGACAATTCAGTCGAATCAGGCACCCCGGCACGACAGCACGGGGCGGAAGGGTAGCAGAGATGAACTGCGATGGCGTTGGATATGAAGTGCAGCGATGGCGGACGTATCATGTTCCGGACCATATCGCCTATGGTAGAAGCAATACAGGACGTAAGGGAAAAAATCAAGGCAAAGACAGTATCATCACCGGGTGCCCTGCACTTGTCGCGTATCAGTCAGCCTTTCTTTCCCAGACCTGCTGACGCGTACGCTATCTGGCCTTGAGAAGCCGTTCCACATACGGAAGCAGACGGCTCACGATCACCCGCACCCCTTCTGCATTGGGGTGCATACCGTCAGCCTGGTTCAGTGCCCGGTCCAGAGCCACCCCGTCGAGAAAAAACGGATACAGGGGCACGCCATATTCCCGGGCAAGCGCGGGGAAAACGGCATCAAACGCCTCGGCATACTGCACGCCCAGGTTGCCCGGCGCCCGCATGCCCGCCAGAAGCACCTGCACCCCGCGCTGCTGGCACATCCTGATGATCCGGGCAAGGTTGTCGCGCATCAGGGCCGGGTCCAGCCCCTGAAGGGCGTCATTGGCCCCCAGTTCCAGAATCAGGATATCGGGAGTGTCGGCAAGAGCCCATTCCAGACGCGCCGCACCGCCGGCCGAGGTATCCCCCGAAACGCCCGCATTGGTAACGCGCACGGCGAGTCCGCGCTCACGCAGCTGGCGTTCCAGCACAACCGGATACCCGAAGGCATTTTCCAGCCCATACCCGGCCGTCAGGCTGTCCCCAAAGGCCATGATGTGCACCGGACGTTCCTGCATGGCATTGCCAGACGGGACAGACTGGTTACTATAGACGGAACGGGCCGTTCCGCAGCACGCCACAAGCACAAGCACGAACAATACCGGTCGCAGACCCGCCATAAGGATATCTCGCATGGACACTCCCATCATAACACTCTCCGACGTTTACCTGAGCCTAGTAGGAGGTTCGGGCGAGGTCAATATCCTGCGGGGCGTGGACCTTGCCGTGCACGCGGGGGAAACACTCGCCATTGTCGGCCCATCCGGTTCCGGCAAGACCACAACCCTGATGATCATGGCCGGGCTGGAACGGCCGTCGTCCGGTGCCGTGCACGTGGCGGGCATGGATCTGACGGCCATGAACGAGGATGCCCTTGCCCGCTTCCGCCGCACGCACATGGGCATCGTCTTTCAGTCCTTCCACCTTGTGCCGACAATGACGGCACTGGAAAACACCAGCCTGCCGCTGGAATTCGCCCACGTTTCCCACGCACGGGAACGGGCCATGGACGCTCTTGCCACAGTAGGGCTGGCGGACCGCGCCCATCATTATCCCTCCCAGCTTTCCGGGGGGGAACAGCAACGCGTGGCCCTTGCCCGCGCCTTTGCCCCGGCCCCCAAGGTCATCCTTGCGGACGAACCCACCGGCAACCTGGACACCGAAACCGGTGCGCGCATTGTCGAACACCTGTTCTCCATGCAGCAACAGCACGGCACCACACTGGTGCTCATCACCCACGACAGCACGCTGGCCGCACGCTGCCATCGACAGGCGCACATGCAAAACGGCCGCCTCCTGCACGAAGCGCTTTCCGACCACATGGCCGCATCTGCCGATGCGAGGATGCATCCATGATTCTGCGCGACCTCGGCCTTGCCCTGCGCCTCGCCCTGCGGGAGCTGCGCTCCGGGAAACGGCGGTTCACAGTCTTCCTGAGCTGCATCGTCCTTGGCGTGTTCGCCATTGCCGCCGTGGGATCGGTTTCGGAATCCGCCCGGTCCGCCATCGGCCGGGATGCCCGCATCCTGCTGGGAGGAGACGTCTCCGTCCAGCTCGCCGCCCCCTTCCCCTCGCAGGAAGAGCAGAACTGGCTTGCGCAGCAGGGGACGATCAGCCACACCATCTCCCTGCGGGGCATGGCCCGCACGGCGACCGGAGCCTCGGCGCTGGTAGCGCTGAAGGGGGTGGACGCCGCATATCCGCTGTACGGCTCCGTCACCCTTGCCCCGGCCCAGACACTGCCCGCAGCGCTTGCATCCACGGACGGCACCTACGGCGCGGCAGTGGACGCGCTTCTGCTCACCCGGCTGGGCATCGGAGTGGGCGATACCTTTTCCATCGGCAATCTCACGTTACGCGCCACAGCCGTGCTGGAGCGCGAACCCGACCGAGCCTTTCAGGGAGTAACCTTCGGCCCCCGCGTTCTCATGACGCTGGACGCCCTGCAGCAGACGGGGCTGCTTATTCCCGGCAGCCTCATCCACAGCCACATGCGTCTGCGCCTTACAGGACCGCAACCGGCAACGGAAGCAGCCGTTACCCGGTTTGCCGAGACGGCCCGCACCCGATTCGCCGATCTGGGGTGGCGCGTGGAGCCCTTCACCAGAGCCGCTCCCCGCATCCGGAATATCCTGGACCGCCTTGATACGGATCTGCTGCTCATCGGCCTTGGCACCCTGCTCGTGGGAGGTCTGGGCATTGCGGAAGCCGTGCG
Source organism: Halodesulfovibrio sp. (assembly GCA_003252375.1). Lineage (GTDB taxonomy): Bacteria > Desulfobacterota > Desulfovibrionia > Desulfovibrionales > Desulfovibrionaceae > Halodesulfovibrio. The sequence goes on along the minus strand of QKEJ01000120.1, from coordinate 30,175 downwards.
CGGCTACCTTGCCAGCCGCATGGAGCACATCGCCACGCTCAAATGCGTTGGTGGCGGCGTTCCCACTGTCCTGTGGGCCTACTTCTTCCAGATCGCCATCATCGGCACTTTCGGCATCCTGCTGGGCTGCGCCCTGGGCGGCCTTGTCCCATGGCTGGCCCGGGGGGCCCTCGCTACGATTCTTCCCGTGCTGCCGGACGCATCCCTGCACTGGCAGCCACTGCTGCGCTCTGCCCTGCTCGGCGGGGTCATCATCACGGCGTTTTCCCTGCGCCCGTTGCTCCTTGCCGGAGGCATCTCCCCTGCCATCCTGTTCCGGGGGTACGTGGCCACCCATCAGGCCCGCCTTTCCGCCATGGGACGGTTGCTGGTGGCCGGAGCCTTTGCCCTGCTTGCCGGACTGGTCTTCCTGTTCACCCCGGACGCCCGGCTTGCCGCCGGTTTTGCAGGGGTTGTCTTCGGCTGCCTTGCGGTATTCCGCGCCGTCGCATGGGGCATGCAGGCCCTGTCACGAAAAATGCCCCGCATCGGACATCCCAGCATCCGTCTGGGCATTGCCTCCATCCATCGCCCCGGCGCCCCCACGGTCAACCTTGTCCTTGCCCTCGGGCTGGGCCTTACCGCCCTTGTGGCCATCACACAGGTTGAACAGAACCTGACCCACTCGCTGCAACGCGACCTTTCCCGTGATGCACCGGCCTTCTTCTTCATCAACATCCTGCCCGACCAGCTGGGCGCATTCGAAACACTGGCGCACGCTCCCGGGGTAACCCGTATGGAGCGCGGCCCCATGGTGCGTGGCCGGATCATCCGCATCAAGAACACGCCTATCGAAGAGGCCGCAATAGCCCCCGAGGCCCAATGGGCCATCCGTGGCGACCGGGGCCTGAGCCACGCCGCCGCCATGCCGGATGACACGGAAATCGTGTCCGGCGCATGGTGGCCCGAAACCTACACCGGCCCGCCCATCATTTCCCTGACCGAGGACCTCGCAAAGGGATTCGGCGTCCATGTCGGCGACAGTCTCAGCTTCAACATTCTTGGCCGGGAAGTCACGGCCACCATCGCCAACATCCGCAAGGTGGACTGGATGACCTTCCAGCTGCAGTTCGCCATCCTCTTTGCGCCCGGGCTTCTGGATGCCGCCCCGGTCACATGGATAGCCACCACATACGGTCAGGGCCCCGGACTGGATGCACTCTACAGGACAGTGACCGCCACCTATCCCAACGTCACGGCCTTCAGCATGCGGGAAATCCTGGCGGACGTGCGCGACCTCATGCTCCGCATGGGCCTGGTGTTCCGGGCCATGGCTTCCGTGATGCTCATCACGGGACTTTTGGTGCTGGCGGGGGCCATACTGGCGGACAGAAACCGGCGCATCTATGACGCCGTCATCTACAAGGTCTGCGGCGCAACCCGGCCGGATATCATGCTGGCCCTTGTTGCGGAATTCCTGCTCACCGGCGTGACCACGGGCCTGTTCAGCGCCCTTACGGGCACGGCCGCCGCCTGGATCGCGGTGGAGCAGCTGCTGCATCTGCCCTTTGCCGTTCAGCCCCTCCCCATGGTGCTGACCATCGCGTCCGCCACCGCCTTTTCGCTGCTCTTCGGACTGGCGGGGACGGTACGGGCCCTCGGGCGCAATCCGGCCCCCTACCTGCGGAACGAATAGAACAAAAAACGGCCACCCATGCGGGTGGCCGTACCTTATTTCTTCTTGCCCTTGCCGGGCTTTTTCTTCTTTACGGTCTCTTCAGCGGTTTCTTCAGCGCCCTCGTCCGCGTCCGGCTTCTTGCCGGACTTGGCCTTCTTCATCTTTCCGGCGCCGTCCTGGCTCATACCGGCCTTCTTGCCCTTCCCCCTGTTCACGACGGAAGGGTGCACGCCAAGCTCCCCGGCTATGGCTCCCCACCCCTTTCCGGAGGCACGCATTTCCTGCACCTGTGCCGGTGATACGCCAGCGGCATCGGCTATGGCGTTGACCCGGGCCGTATCAAGCTTGACGTTGGCCTCGCGCAGCGAGCCCTCGGCCTTCTGCAGGTCCTCTTCAGCCTTCTTCACCTCTGTGGCGGGCTTGCCCAAATTTCGGGCCCGGTCATACACCTGCCGGGCCTTCTCGGCACGGCCCATGGCTTCATCCACCCGATCAAAAACGGAATCTGCTATGCCCGGCGAAGGCTCCTCCGCCATCGCAATCCCCGCAAGACTGCAGAGTGCAAGCAGTCCCAGTATCAGGACACCTGAACACAACTTCTTCATGGTGTTGCCCTCCTTGGGTAATAATCCAACCGACAATGGTCTCGAGCAGAATACCACAGCCCGGATGGTACGCCTAGCCTCGGCAAGAGAGGGGGCACACCGCCCTACAAATCTACCAGTTCCACATCATCCACTCCGATGGTCATCCCCAGGAACAGACTGCCGGTGCGGGCAAAGCGGGAAACATCGTCCGTGGTCAGAAACCGTGAGGTTCCACATCCGGGGGCAGTACGCAGGAGTCCCTGCCGGCCCAGTTCGGCCTCCACGGCGCGTGCGGTCGTTTCCGCAGAATCCACCATGGCCACCTCCGGGCCAATGACGTTCCGGATGGCCCCGGCCAGAAGCGGAAAATGCGTGCATCCAAGCACAAGGCAGTCAGGCCGTTCTTCGGCAGGGCCAGCCACCTCGCCTGCAAAGATGGGATCCAGATACCGCGCCGCAATGCCTTCCACCAACGCGCCGTCAAGCCACCCTTCCTCGGCAAGGGGCACAAAGAGCGGACACGGCCTGCCCAGCACGTGCGCCTCCGGCCGAAGGGCGTGAATGGCCTTCTGGTAGGCGTTGCCCCTGATAGTCGATTCCGTGGCAATGACCGCTATGCTTCCGGTACGGGACGCTGCGCAACTCGCCTGCGCCCCCGGCTCCACCACCCCGATGACGGGAATAGCCGGATATGCGGCCCTCAGGGCATCCAGCGCCACCGAACTGGCCGTATTGCAGGCCACCACAAGCAGCTTCACGCCCCTGTCCACCAGCTTTCCTGAAGCCTGCACCGCATACCGGCTGACGGTTTCCGGACTCTTGGTGCCATAGGGAAGACGGGCCGTGTCTCCAAGATAGAGAATGTCTTCGCAGGGCAACCGGTCCCGCAATGCCTTGAGCACCGTCAGCCCGCCAACGCCGGAGTCAAACATGCCAATGGGCAGTGATACGGATCTATGCATTACTCACTCCTGACAATCATTATTCGCACAACGCCGGGCAGCGCATCATGTCCCCACCAAAAAGGCAAGCCTTCTTGTGGGACGCCCCATCCCCGGGGCCGGAGCTGAGCACAAATTGGTACAACCAGATGAAAAACAAGGATATTACTATTGCATTACAGAAAATCGTAGTTTGCCCACACTCAGACACTGATAAGAGTAAGCACATCACAGCAAGAAAGCAGCCAATACAAAACCACCCTTCTGCACACCAGCACAACGCACTTCTCACCGCATGGAACGCATTGCAAGAGACAATATTACAATATCAAATGTGATGTATCGATATGCACGAGGTTTCACAACACTCTCCATGGGACATGCGTACATGCTGTTTCCCTACCGGAAACCTCGCCTTGCCATCGATACGATCTAAAGAAATGCAGAACATGATCCGATTTATATGCACCAACCTTGATCCCATGGTTCACGCTCCCGCACTGGCGGGAGTGCAATTTATTGTAAGGGTCTGTTTTCGAGACATACTAATTGCTCTATCAATCAATCTGAAATAGGCTTTCTCGTAATACCCTGTGCTCGGTGGAAAGGTGCCTCCACCAAACGCAGTCCGTACCGTGACACTTGATCTTTCATTTCCTTTTTACCACACGCTGCACTAGCCCGCATCGTGCAGAGACACACTTCGGAGGATGTATGAAACTTGGATTGCGTGAACGCATACTGCTGCCAATCATACTCTGTATCGTACTTGGCATGGGACTTTCCTCACTCTTTACCTATCGCCTCTCCAAGCAGGCCGTTCAAGAGGCCATGAACGGCCAGGCGACGCAGTCTGCCGAATCTCTTACCCGTCAGGTCAGCGCATGGATTGATGACATCCTCCGCGCCCTTGTCTGGGAAGCTCATTGGGATGCATACACCACTGTCATGGCTGACGGGGGTACCGTTCCCGAAGAGGTGGAACTGGCAAACAGCCATCTTGCAGCGTTTGTTGCACAGTCGGAATGGGTTTCATCCATCAAGTTCACCGACGCGACCGGCATGGTCATCGCAAGCTCCACGCCTTCCCAGATCGGCAAGCTCAATGTCGGTGACCGTGACTATTTCGCCGCAGCCATGCAGGGGAAAATGGCCGTTTCCGATGCCATCCTCAGCAAGGCCACGGGCAAGCCCGTTGTCGTGGTCGCCGTTCCCGCCAAGGTGAACGGCAAGATCACGGGCATCATGTACGGCACCGTCGAGATGGCAGGGTTCACCACGCTGATGGTGGACCCCGTAAAACTCGGGCAGCAGGGCTACGCCTTCATCATTTCCAGAGCCGGCAAGGTTGCGGCCCACCCCAACAAGGAACTGATCCTGAAAAAGGATATTTCCGAAGAGGCATGGGGCAAGGCGCTCATGGCGCAGAAGAACGGCATTCTCGAATACGAATTTGACGGCATGCATAAAATCGTCACCTTCCGGCAGGAACCGACCACCGGCTGGATCATCGGTCTGGGGGCCGCTGCAGACGACATTTATGCCTCCGTAGGCAAGGTCAGGGACACCAGCGTCTCCATCACCTTTGCCGTCATCGTGGCCATTGCCCTTGTGGTCATCCTGCTGGTGCGCAGCATTGTCGGCTCCATCCGGCAGGCTGTTTCCTTTGCGGATACGGTTGCAAGCGGCGACCTGAGCGGAACCCTCACCCTTACACGGGGCGACGAGCTGGGCGTGCTGGCCAATGCGCTGCGCACCATGGTGACCAGCCTCAAGGAAATGATTGGGGTGTCGGAACGCAAGAGCGCCGAGGCCGAAGAAGAATCCAAGCGAGCCCGCGTGGCCACGCAACAGGCCGAGGAAGCCCGACAGAAGGCCGAAAGCGCCAAGCGCGAAGGCATGCTGCAGGCAGCCACACATCTGGAAAGCATCGTGGAGCGCATCCACGCTACATCCGGCGGACTCACCGGCCAGATCGGAGAGGCATTGAGCGGATCCGAACGTCAACGTGAGCGCACGGCGGAATCCGCCACCGCCATGGAAGAAATGAACGCCACGGTCATGGAAGTGGCCCGGAACGCCTCCGAGGCTGCCGAGCATGCCGAGGAAGCCCGTCGCAAGGCCACGGAAGGTTCCGGCGTGGTTGAATCGGTTGTCTCCTCCATCTCGGACGTCAACACCAAGTCCATGGCCCTGCGCGAAAGCCTCGGGGAGCTGGGGCAGCGGGCCGAGGGCATCGGGTCCGTCATGGGTGTCATCTCCGACATCGCCGACCAGACCAACCTGCTGGCCCTGAACGCCGCCATTGAAGCGGCCCGTGCGGGCGAGGCAGGACGAGGCTTTGCCGTTGTTGCGGATGAAGTGCGCAAGCTGGCGGAAAAGACCATGACCGCCACCAAGGAAGTGCACGACGCCATCAACGCCATCCAGTCCGCCTCGCGCGAGAACATCCGTGGCATGGAGGAGGCCTCGTCGTCCGTGGCCCAGTCCACGGAACTGGCCACCGTTGCCGGGGACTCGCTGAGAGCCATCGTGGACATCGTGCAGGCCAATGCCGATCAGGTACGGGCCATCGCCACGGCCAGCGAGGAGCAGTCCGCCGCCTCGGAAGAGATCAGCCGCGGTGCCGAGGAAGTGAACCAGATCGCTCTCGAAACAGCCGAGGTCATGACCCAGTCCTCCCATGCCGTAGAGGAACTGGCCGAGCTTGCCCAGGAACTGCAAAGTCTGATCACCGACCTCAAAAACGGCTAGCATGCAATGGAAAAGCCCCCCGGACCGCAAGTCCGGGGGGCTTCTTTTTTGGTATGCGCCTGGCCCTTAGGTCGAGCTGTCGATGATCTTGCCCACGTTGGTGATCACGTAATCCAGCACCAGCTGTTCCAGTGTACGCGACTCGTTGGTTTTGGCCCGGGTTTCGGCTGCGGTATCCAGAATGGACGCCTGTGCGCTCAGCCCCGCAGCCTGCGAGGACAGGTCGGCAGCCCGCCCCTCCAGCATGGATTCAATACCGGCCACATAGGAGGACAGGGAGGAAATACGCGTGGACGTCGTGGATGCGGTGGCGGCATCGGCAAGGTCGGTTGCGCCCACCATGGTCAGGCCGTTCACGCTGCTCAGCGTGGCGAAGCTCCGATCGGCAATGAAGGAAAGGTCCTGCAGCGAAAGGTCAAAGGCGGATGTTCCGGCCTGAATGGAAATCTTGCCCGTGGTTCCCGGAACCCCGGATGTGCCGCTCTGGGTCACACGTTCATCGGCGGCCCACCCCGCACTGTCGAACAGGGATATCCCGTTGTAGGAGGATGCGCTGATGATGCCGTCTATCTTGGTGACCAGATCGTCATACTCCGACTCCCCTGCCGCGGTGCTGATGGTGCCGTCTGCCACTCCTGCGGCAATTTCCTGCATCCGGTCCAGTGACTCGCGCAGGGTCTCCACATTGCTTTCGGACTGCAGGGTAATGGAGGCGGCTTCGGAAACATTCTGGGAGGCGGTCCGCAGCATGCCCGCATCGCTGCGGATTTGTCCGGTGAGTCCGGCAGCCATGGGGTCCGTCAGGCGCAGGGAGGCGCTCTCCGCTATCAGCAGACTCCGCAGGTCACGCCCGACCTGCCCGCCCGTCAACAGCGTGTTGGACAGCATGTCCTGCTGCAGCAATTGCATGGACAGGCTGAAGATGAGGCTATTGGTATCTATGCTCATGGCGTCCTCCTCCCCGCTCGGCGTTGTGCACAACGCACCTGATGGACTTATCGGCATCCTGCGGAATGCCTTTAGGGCAGCGGCGCGATTTCCCGCCCCTCTCTTTCCTCACGGAGGAACCACGGCACTCAAAAAAAATTACGGTCATGATTCCAGTGTATTGCAATTTCGCATAAGGGCTGCGCGTCAACGGCCCTCCGGCCAATCTTGAACCCGTTTTCCGGTTCTGCTAGGGTAGCCCCTGTACTCAAGTTGCCTCTTCAGATGGCCACAGGCCATGCAGGAAATCCGGTGCAATCCCGGAGCGGTTCCGCCGCTGTGATCCCGCTGCGATACATGTGCTCATGCTCCCCCGCATGCTGCCCGGCAGATGGAAAGCCAGCCCTCCTGACTGAAGCACTTTCGGACCGCACCCGGCATGGGGAAGCCGACCGCGACACCGAAACCCCTTTCAAACCCACACGCCGACGGCGTGCAGAAGGTTCCGCCACTGCACACCACCGACCGGCGGAAAGCAGCATGTTCCGTACCGAACGTCCGGTAACGGGGTCTGTTTTCGTGTTGCTGGCCACGCCAGACTGCATGCATGCTGTTTCGGAGACATAATGCCCAAGCAAATTCTCAAGCGCGACGGTTGTATCGAAACCTGGTCCCTCGAACGCATTGCCAATGCCATCTTCAAAGCCCTGAAGGGCAGCGGCATCAAAGACCCTCTCCTCTCCAAGCGCCTCGCCGGAAAGGTGGAAAAGAAGCTCGAAGGCCTGGACATGCCCGAACAGGAGCACGTGCAGGACATGGTGCAGCAGGTGCTTATGGAAGCACGCCTGTACACCGTTGCCGAGCGGTATATCATCTACCGTGAAAAGCGCCGCGAAATGCGCTCCCAGAACCAGGCCTATCTCGACATCTCTAAGATGATCGAAAGCTATCTCGACCGCAGCGACTGGCGCGTGCAGGAAAACTCCAACATGGGTCACTCCTTCCAGGGGCTCATCCTGCACATGGCCGGCTCGGTCCAGGCGCGCTACGTGCTTGAAAAATACCCCGAGGAAATCCGCCTGGCCCACAACCACGGCTATTTCCACATCCATGACCTTTCCTTCGGCCTTGCCGGATACTGCTCCGGCTGGAGCCTGCGCGACCTGCTGCTGGAAGGCTTCAACCTTGAAGGCCGCAGCTGCTCGGCCCCTGCCAAGCACTTCGACTCCGCCTGCGGCCAGATCGTCAACTTCCTCGGCACGCTGCAGAACGAGTGGGCCGGTGCCCAGGCATTCAACAACGTGGACACCTACCTCGCGCCCTTCATCCGGCACGACAAGCTCAGCTACAAGCACGTGCGCCAGCAGCTGCAGAAGATGATCTTCAACCTGAACACCACCTCCCGTTGGGGCGGCCAGAGCCCGTTCACCAACTTCACCTTTGACATGGTTCCCCCCGCGCACATCGCCAAGGAACCGGTCATCATCGGCGGAGCGTATCAGGACAGCACCTACGGCGAGTACGCCGAGGAAATGGAGATGATCAACCGCGCCTTCCTCGAAGTCATGCTCGAGGGCGATGCGGACGGACGCATCTTCTCCTTCCCCATCCCCACCTACAACGTCACCGAGGACTTTGCGTGGGACAGCAAGGCCGGCCGCCTGCTGCTGCAGCTGACCGCCAAGTACGGGGTTCCCTACTTCCAGAACTTCATCAACTCGGACCTCAACCCCGAGGACGTACGCTCCATGTGCTGCCGACTGCAGATGGACCTGCGCGAAATCCGCAAGAAGACCGGCGGCCTCTTCGGCGCAGGCGACCTGACCGGCTCCATCGGCGTGGTCACGCTCAACCTGCCCAAGCTCGCCTACCTTGCCCATAACGAGGAAGACTTCTTCGACCTCATCACCGAGTATGCGGAGATGGCGAAGGATTCCCTCGAATTCAAGCGCAAGCTCTGCGAACAGAACCTTGAAGCCGGCATGTTCCCCTACAGCCGCCGCTACCTGAAGAACGGCTACAACGGCCACTTCTCCACCATCGGCGTCATCGGCGGGCACGAAGCCTGCCTGAACATGATCGGCAAGGGAATCGAGACCGAGGGCGGCCTGCGTCTCATGCGCCGGGTGCTGAACCACCTGCGCACGCTCACCGTTTCCTTCCAGGAGGAGACCGGCCACCTCTACAACCTTGAGGCCACCCCCGGCGAGGGCACCTGCTACCGTCTGGCCAAGATCGACAAGGATCTCTACGAGGACATCAAGACCTCGGGTGACACGGTTCCCTACTACACCAACTCCACCCTGCTGCCCGTAGGCATCACCGGCGACGTGTTCTACGCGCTGGAGCACCAGAACGAGCTGCAGACGCTGTACAACGGCGGCACCGTGTTCCACACCTTCCTCGGCGAATCCGTTCCGGACGAGGACAGCGTGAAGAACTACCTGCTCAAGGCCATGAGCCAGACCAAGATGCCCTACATCTCGGTCACGCCCACCTTCTCCATCTGCAAATCGCACGGCTACCTGCACGGCGAACACTTCAACTGCCCCACCTGCGGTGCGGACGCCGAAGTGTACACCCGCGTGGTCGGCTACTACCGTCCCGTGGGCCGCTGGAACAAGGGCAAGCAGGAGGAGTACCGCGAACGCAAGGAATACGGCATGACCACCTTCTGCGACTGCCGTTAGGCAGCTCGCTTCCCGCAACGACAAAGGGCGACCGGAAACGGCCGCCCTTTTCTTTTCCCCTCAATTGATTTGACACGCCTCTCGCACGGCGCTAGGTCATTTCTCGACGTAAGAATTTTTTCACACAACAAGGATTTATTATGCCCATCACGCCATCCCCGACCCGGACCATTGAGACATACATCCCCCTTGTCCAGTTCCTCGGCGCCTTTCTGGGCAGCAACTGCGAGGTGGTGCTGCACGACGCCTCCTCCAAGGAGCAGTCCGTGCTCGCCATCGCCAACAGCCACATCACGGGCCGCAAGGTGGGCGCACCACTGACCGACCTCGCCCTCAAATTCGTGGTGAACCGCGAATACGAGCAGCGCGACTGGGTCATGGGCTACACCACCCGTGCCAAGGACGACCGCCCACTGCATTCCGCCACCTACTTCATCCGTGAAGCGGACGGCGGACTGGCTGGCATGCTCTGTCTGAACATGGATGTTTCGGACCTCAGGCAGGCCCGGGACGTGCTCAGCCGCATGGTGCAGGCCCTGGGTCTGGACGACGACAGCCCCAAGGATGCAGGCGACGACCACAGCGAAACCTTCTCCGAATCGCTGGAAGACCTGACGGAGAACCTGATCGTGCAGGTCATAGACAGCGCCGATGTGCCGCCGGAACGCATGACCGCCGCCGAGAAGATGGACATCGTCCGCACGCTGAACGCACGCGGCGTCTTTCTGCTCAAGGGCACGGTCGGCCTTGTGGCCGCCCGCCTTGCCGCTTCCGAGGCCACCATCTACCGCTACCTGCAGCGCATCAACGGCTAGTGTGATAATTTTCTCTCACAATGCGAAGAAAATTTATTGACCTAATATTTTTTTCGCACTAAGAGAATTTTCACGCAAACATGCCGCGCCCCTTCCGCAACCGGGTCGCGCGCACCCAACATCAACAGGAGGCATCATGCCCAAGAACATCAGCACAGATAAGGCTCCCGCAGCCATCGGCCCCTACTCGCAGGGCACCACCCTTGGCAATCTCGTTTTCACCTCCGGCCAGCTGCCCATCGTGGCAGCCACCGGCGTCATGCCCGAAACCATTGAAGAGCAGGCCAAGGCGTCCCTCGAAAACGTGCGTGCCGTTCTGGAAGCCGCCGGCTCCTCCATGGACAAGGTGCTCAAGACCACGGTGTTTCTGAGCGACATGAACAACTTTGCCGCCTTCAACGCCGTGTACGGCACCTTCTTCGCGGAACCGTTCCCGGCCCGCAGCTGCGTGCAGGTGGCGCGTCTGCCCAAGGACGCTCTGGTCGAAATCGAGGCCATTGCCGAACGATAGCACCCGCGGCGTCTCTCACCATTCCAGCGATCAACCGCACCGGTACGGTTCATGGGGATGGCCGTACCGACCATTCATACTCGACAAGGGGTCACCATGTCTCAACAGGAAAAGCGCAAAGGCGAATTCGGGCTTATCATCCAGCTTCTCATGGGCATTGCCGCCGGTGTGGGTATCGGCCTTGTCTGCAATGAGCCGATGATGGAAGTCATCGCCACCATCAAGTTCGTTCTGGGGCAGATCATCTTCTACACTGTCCCGCTGGTCATTATCGCATTCATCGCCCCCGCCATCACCCGGCTGGGCCAGAATGCCAGCAAGATGCTCGTGGCAGGCGTCTCCTTCGCCTACATCTCCGCAGTGGGAGCAGCCACCATGGCGGCTGTGGCGGGCTACATGCTCATTCCGCATCTCTCCATCGCCACCGAGGTGGAAGGCCTGAAGGAAATTCCCGAGGTCCTCTTCCAGCTGAACATTCCGCCCATCATGCCGGTGATGACCGCACTGGTCACGGCCATCATGCTGGGGGTCGCCACGCTGTGGAGCAAGGCGAAGACGTTTGAAAAGCTGCTGGGTGAATTCGAAGGCATCATGATGCAGGTCGTCATCAAGATCGTCATTCCCATGCTGCCCTTCTTCATCGCCACCACCTTTGCGGGCCTTGCCTACGAAGGCAGCCTGACCAAGCAGCTTCCCGTATTCCTGCAGGTTATCGCCATCGTGCTGATCGGGCACGTGATCTGGCTGACCGTGCTGTACCTCATTGCCGGACTCATTTCCGGTCGCAATCCCATGGATGTGGTCCGCCACTACTCCCCGGCCTACCTGACCGCCGTGGGCACCATGTCCAGCGCGGCCACGCTGCCTGTTTCCCTTGAGTGCGCCTCAAAGTCGCCCGTGCTCAGCAAGAACACCGTGGAATTCATGATCCCCCTGGGGGCCACCATCCACCTGTGCGGGTCCGTGCTCACGGAAACCTTCTTCGCCATGACCATCTCCCAGATGCTGTACGGCCACCTGCCGGAAATGCATACCATGATCCTGTTCGTCATGCTCTTCGGCATCTTCGCCATCGGCGCGCCCGGCGTGCCCGGCGGTACGGTCATGGCCTCCCTCGGCATCGTGGTCAGCGTACTCGGGTTCGACCCTGCGGGCGTCGCCCTGCTGCTGGCCATCTTCGCCCTGCAGGACAGCTTCGGTACCGCCTGCAACGTAACCGGCGACGGCGCGCTTGCACTGATGCTGGAAGGCATCTTCAACCGCAACGGCGAGTTGCAGGAACAACGGGCGGAAGCCTAGGTCCCGCACACCGTGCCCCATACCGATACGAACATGCATTCACAGGATACTGACATGATCAAGCCCGAATGGTCCGAATACATAGCCCTGCTCAAGCGCGAGGTTGTTCCCGCCCTCGGCTGCACCGAACCCATCACCATCTCGCTTGCGGCAGCCCGCGCCACCCAGGAACTGGGCACTGCGCCGGAAAGCCTCACCGTGCTGGTGAGCGGCAACCTGCTCAAGAACGGCATGGGCGTGGGCGTGCCCGGCACCGGCATGATCGGACTGGACATTGCAGCCGCCGTGGGTGCAACGGGCGGCAAGCCCGAGCTGGCTCTGGAAGTGCTGCGCGACCTGACGGAAGAGCAGATTGACGCAGGCAAGCGGATGCTCGCCGAAAAGCGCATCAAGGTCTGCCTCGCCGACACCGAGGAACTGCTCTACGCAGAAGTGACCGCCACGGCAGGCAAGGACACGGCCCGCTGCGTCATCGCCCGCGAACACACCGCCATCGTGCTGCTGGAAAGGAATGGTACCGAGTGCTTTTCCGCCCCGTGGCCCGGTGAACAGGCTGGCGCAGCAGAATGGCCCCTGACCATGGAACGCATCCACGACTTCGCGGTGAACGCCCCCCTAGAGACGATCAGCTTCATCCTCGAAGCCGCCCGACTCAACGAGGCCATCGCCGCCGAAGGCATGTCCCGCGAGTGGGGGCTGAAGGTGGGCCGCTCCATGGAAGAGGATATCCAGCAGGGCCTGCGTGCGGATGACATCGCCTCGTTCGCCATCAAGATGGCGGCTGCGGCATCCGACGCCCGCATGGACGGCATCATGCTGCCCGTGATGAGCAACTCGGGCAGCGGCAATCAGGGCATCACGGCCACCGTGCCGGTGCTGGCCTTTGCCCGCCGCCTGAACGCGGATGAAGAGTCCCTTGCCCGCGCCCTGATCATGAGCCACCTTACGGCCATCCACCTGAAGCACCACCTTGGCCGTCTCTCCGCTCTGTGCGGGGCCATTCTCGCCGCCACCGGCTCCAGCTGCGGCATTGTCATGCTGCTGGGCGGCGGTCTGCGCGAGATCGGTTTCGCCATCAAGAACATGGTGGGCAACATCGCAGGCATGATCTGTGACGGAGCCAAGACCTCCTGCGCGCTCAAGGTGGCCTCCGCCGTGGAGGCGGGCATTCAGGCCGCCCTGCTCGCCAAGAAGGGCACCTCGGTCAGCGGCAAGGAGGGGATTGTGGACGAGGATCTTGAAACCAGCATCCGCAACCTCGGACGCCTCGGCTCCAGCGGCATGGCCGGTACCGACAAGGTGATCCTGGATATCATGGTCTCCAAGAAGTAACGACACGCGGCTCTTGGCCGCAGTAAAAGCAATACGGGAGGCAGTGCGCAGGCGCTGCCTCCTTCTCTTTTCCCTCGCCCCGGAATGCCCCTCCTGTCCCCCTATCTTTTTCCGGCGACTTTTCTTAGTATGCGACTCCGGTGGCGACCGCCACCCAACCCGTACCCACACACCATCCATGATCCTGAACGCCAGCCAGCTCAACGCCATACGCCAGCTCAACGACGAGGAACTCCGCAAGGGGCAATTCGCCACATTCGGGTATCCCGCACACACCATCCGGGATCTGCTGAATACCGTGGAAGCGTTGAAGAAGGAAAAGAAGAAATGGCAACGGCTGGCGCAGGAACGCGGCCAGACCCTGCAGGCTGTCCGGGATGTGGTGGGCAACGGCACCCCGCAGGAATAATTCCGCAGCGCCCTCACATGGGCACACGATCCCCCAAGAATCCGGGTTAACGCCCCTGCGCCACCACCCGCGCCTGCACCGACACGTGGTCGAACACCATATGGTGCGCCAGATGCTTGAAGAAGCGGGTGGAGCCGTACAGAATCCCCCACCGTGTTCTATCCACATCAAGATGCGCCTCAAGGACGATTCGATTGTCGGGAAGGGGAGTTACCGTGGCCGGAATCTCCAGGGCGTTGCTCAAGCCCCGCAGGGTCAGCGTTGCATGAAGCAGCAGGTTGGGCGTGGTGGGACTCTGCGGCTCCAGCTGCGAGGAATGGGCGATATGCAGCTCCGCCGAGGGGAAAAGGCTGGCAAAAAAGAAGTCATCAGACGCCAGATGCGCCTCCAGCACGCTCTGCTCGTCCGTTCCCTGCAGGTCGAGGTTCCGGATGGTTCCCATGTCCAGCACGATGGTGCCGTCAAAGTTGCCATCCTGTACTCTCAGCCCGCCACGGGCCACGGCCAGCGTTCCATGATGCGTGGAGACGGCATTGCGTCCCCACCACTCCAGCGAGCTCTCTCCCGGCAGCACCCGCCAGACCGCATCCTCCCGCAATGAGAACGCCTGCTCAGGCTCCTGCGGGCACGCCATGCTGCCGGCCAGCACAAATCCGCTCTCATGCCAGGCAGGAATGCCGCCATGGAAAATGACAATGGCGTGGAACCCCATGCGATGCAGCTTTTCCGCTGCCGACACCGCGTCCAGCGAACCTTCCCCTGCACCGTAGACCACGAGGGTCGCCGTCCGTTCACGGGTGATGTCGTTCACGTGCGCCGCAAAGGCCACATCATAGACGCATGCGTTGGCGGCACCGGGGATATGCGCCAGCGCATAGTGCTCCGGCGGCAACACGTCCAGCAGGACGAATGCCTCATCGTTGTCCATCATCCCCTTGAGGGATGGTGCATCAATGCTGTCGAAGATTGCCGTTCTTGCCATGCCGCCCCCTGACGAACTTTGGAAGAACCTAGCAGAAATTCCCATGGAGGCAACCCGTTTTCACGTGTGGCCCACCAAACCCTAGCGCCGGACCGTCTCGACCATGCCCTCGTACAGCCCCACAAAGAAGTTACGCGCATTCACTCCCAGTGAACGGATGCGGTAGCCCCCCTCCTGCACCACCAGCGTATGCAGACCAAGCCTGCCTATAAGGCGGCCATTGTGGGCGAAATCACGCGCGGCAAGGCTCCACGTCCCCGTGGGGTCTCCCTTGGCCGGGTCCAGCCCCAGCCCGACCACCAGAAAGGTGGGATCAAACTCCCGCACGCACTGCAGGGCGCGCAGCAGCACATTGGCATACTGGTGGCCCTCCACCTTTTCCAGCAGCGGAAAATTCCGGTTGTACCCAGCCCCATCCCCCTCTCCCGTTTCCTCGGAAAACCCGCTGAAGTAGGGATACGCAAACCGGGGATGCCCGTGGATGGAGACCGTGAGCACATCATTGCGCTTGTAGAAGATGTTCTGGGTCCCGTTGCCGTGGTGATAGTCGATGTCCAGCACGGCGACCCTGCCGAGCCGTGAAAGGTGGTGTGCGGCCACCGCAGCGGTGTTGAAGTAGCAGAACCCTCCAAAGGCCTTCCGTTCGGCATGGTGGCCGGGCGGGCGCACCAACGCGTAGGCCATGCGCCTGCCGGACAGCAGAAGTTCAGCGGCCGTAAGCCCGCAATCCACGGCCCGCTTGGCCGCCGCATAGGCGTTGGCGTTGAGTGGCGTGAACGTATCTATGCAGTAGTACCCGGCCCGCACGGGCAGTTCGCGGGGCGGCCGGGAGGCGTTGCGTATGGGAAACACATAGGGATAGAGCGACTTGTCCCTGGGCAGCTTGGCGCACACGGTCTTCAGGTAGGCCACGTAATCCTTGTCGTGCACGGCCGTGATGTGCGACTCGGGGAAATGGCGGACGCCCACTTCCTCAAACAGTCCGGTGCGGTCCAGCGCCTTGCGGATGCTGTCGATACGCACGGGCGCCTCCACATACCCCCGCTCACGCACGTGGTGGATGTCGTGTCTGTCGTTCACCACAAGGCCGATACGCATGTCGCTGCTGACCTTTGACGGCAGCGCGGATGCTCCCGCAGGCTCATCGCCGGAAACATACCGGGGCTCGCGCAACCGCATATACGGATCGAGGATCGATTCCACGACCATCCGCGTATACTCCGGCGAACAGGTCCCCTTGTACTTGCGGGTAAGAACGGCCTCCACGATACGCCGGAGCCGGGAACGGGACACCTTGAGAGGCTTGCCCAACGGATCTGCCACAAGATAGGGGGGACAATCGCCCCCTGCGTCCAGCGGCGTCTCGTAGGCCGTACCGACCACGGGACGGGCGCCGTAGCGTTCATAGAACCGCAGACGGGCGACATTCTCCCGCAGCACGGCAGGATCACGACAGAGCGCCGGGTCATCGGGCAGACACTCGAAGAAGAGAGCCATGTCGCCAAGCGCACGGGCCTCCTCACGAATGCGCTCATACAGGGCGGACCCGATACCGCCGCCCCCATGGCTGAGGCTTACGGAAATGAAATCGAGATAGCAGAAATGCAGATCATTGAAGTGGCAGAGCAGCGCAAACCCGCGCACGTTGCCCTTGCCGTCCTCGGCCACAAAGAGAATGGACCGGTACTGCTTGAGAAAGGGATTGGCGAGCAGTTCGGGCAGCTGGGCCACATCCTCTTCCGCCAGCAGGGGAAACCGCTCGCGCAGGATGTCCTGCGCCTTTGCCACGGCCTGACAATCAATGGGCAGCCGGGTATCGTAGATGGGACGAATACGGAACATGGCACACCTCGCGGCCAGGACGGTCAGATTTCCAGACGGTAGATCACCTTGTCATCACCGGGGCGATAGAAGTCCCTGAGCACCGCCTCGGCCGTGAACCCCGTGCGCTCATAGAAACGCCGGGTGGGCACATACTTCTCCATGCCCGAAGTTTCCGCAAAGAGCAGTCTGCCGCCAAGGGCACGCACCGCGTCTACCGTGGCCGCGACAATCCGCTTGCCCAGCCCTCGGTCGCGGTGGACCGGGTCCACGGCAATCCAGTAGAGATCATACGTGCCTTCCGCCGCAGGCGTAGGGCCGTAGCAGGCGTAGCCCAGCATCACATCCTGCCGTTCTGCAAATACGAAGAAGTATCCGCTGGCCTCGCCATGAAAAAGGTGTTCGCGCACCAGTTCCTCGGCCACGTCCACTTCCTCGTCGGTAAAGAAGCCCGTGGCATGCACCATATGTCGCACGTCCGACGCATCCTGCTCCCGCACCACGGAACGGAAGACCACGTCATCCTGTGCGCTGACCATATCACTCATTTTGAACATCCTGTTGCACCCAACCGTTCCCGAACAATTCGCCCCACAAGCTCGCCATAGTCCAGTCCGGCACGCTCCGCCGCGGCAGCAAGCCCCGCATCCGGCGCAATGCAGGGATTGGCGTTCACATCAATGACCATGGGCACGTACGGGGACGCTGCGGTCCCGTCTCCGGCCACACGGAAATCGATGCGGGCATACCCGGAAAGACCGAAGGCATGCCAGCAATCCGTAGTGGCCCGGCGCAACGCCTCCAGCAAGGGACCTTCATCGTCCGCGAACGTAAAATTGCGCACCGTGTTGCCATATTCAAAGGCGTCCTCGTCCCATTTGGCCGCATAGCCCACAATGCGGGGCCTGTCCGGGCCGAAGTCGCGGAACACGATCTCGGCAAAAGGCAGCACCTCGGGCGCCCCACCATCCCTGCCCGCGATGATGCCGATATTGAACTCCCTGCCATCCACGAACGCCTCGGCGAACCATTGGCCGCCATGCCGCCGCGCGCAGTCGGCAAGGCGTGCCGTCACGTCGACAACGCTGCGGGCGTCCACCAGGCAGGAATCATCCAGCCCCAGCGAGGCGTGCTCATGCACGGACTTGCACAGGTACCGGCCGGGCACAAAGGCCCCGCCCATCCCTCCGAAAATCCCGTCGGCCTGCACCCACGCTGGCGTGGCAATGCCCGCCGCCGCACAGATGCGCTTGCAGAGCACCTTGTCCCCGGACAGGGTAAGCGCCTGCGCATCCGATCCGGTAAAAGGGAGCCCCATATGGGCAAAGAGCGACGGATACAGGGGAGCCAGCCGGATATCGTCGGCCAGCTCCTCCACAAGATTGAACACGATGTCGGGTGCACAGACGGCAAGTTGTCTGCGGGCGTCCTCAAGGTCCAGCGTCACGCTCAAAGTTTCCACCTGCGCACCAAGCCCGGCAAGGGCCTCGTGCACGGCGCGGGCCTGCACCAGCGTATCCTGCTGGTCGGGGCGCATGGTGGAAACGGCGTTGTGTACCACTGCCGCGCGCATGGCTAGCGCAGGACCTCGGCAGACCACAGGGCCGAACGGGGACCGGGGTCTGCGGGAATGGGATGCGCCATGCCGTTCCGGGCAAGGGCGGAAGTCATGATCTCTGCAATAAGCTGGCGATAGGTCATGCCCTTCTTGTAGCACAGAATGGGCAGGTCCGAGGTCTCCGGGTTGAGCCCGGCCAGCGGGTTCACCTCTATGAAGTTGGGCACGCCGGCAGCGTCCAGACGTACGTCCACCCGGCCGCCGTCACGGCAACCAAGAGCGCGCCATGCCTGCAGGGCCACTGCACAGGCAGCCTCGGCCACCTCGTCATGGGCAAGACGGTAGGCCACCCTGTCCTCGAACTCCTGCTTGTTCACATAGCCGTAGGCATGGGACTCCGCCCCTGCGCCAAACTCCACCTCCAGGGCGGCAATGGCCCGGGCGTCCTCGCCCGTGCCCGTGATGCCCACGGTAAGCTCGCGACCGGGAAGGTAGGTTTCCACCAGCACGGGCTGGTTATGCCGGGCAATAAGCCGTGCGCAGGCCTCTTCCAGTTCCAGCACGTTGCGGACCTTGGAAGCGGCCCCCACGCCCAGCCCGGTACCCTCGGCCACGGGCTTGACGAACAGCGGATAGGGCAGATGCACCCGATGGGCATCCTCGGCGCGTTCCACTACCGCAAAGTCTGCGGTGGGCACGCCCTTGTCACGGACCACATGCTTGGCGACGCCCTTGTGCAGGCAGACGCCCAGCGTCATGGCATCGGAAAACACGCAGGGAATGTTGTAATAGTCCAGCAGTGCGGGCACCTGGCTCTCACGGGCAAACCCATGCAGCCCCTCCGCAATGTTGAACACCATGTCCCAGCGACGTCCCGCCAGCAGGGCCGACGCCAGCGCGGGCAGCGCGCCCACGCGTTCCGTTCGGAAGCCGAGCGCCTGCAGGGCATCGTCAATGCCATCGATGGTCACGGGGCTGTCGAACTCGGCAGCGTCTTCTTCGGAATAGCCCATGGCCACATAATCGGCCTTCAGATCATAGGTGATGCCTACAAGCACGACGCACCTTCCCCGGCACCGCACACGGCGCCATCCTCATGGTCAGAAGCCGCCACCGGGGCAGCAGGATCGTAGGAACGGTACAGCCCGCCCTCGTAGTTACGCAGCACCAGGTCCTCGCCGTCGTACCCCTGTACGTAGTCGGGCATGAGCGGAATCTTGCCGCCGCCTCCGGGAGCGTCCACCACGTAGGTGGGCACGGCATAGCCGGAGGTGTGGCCGCGCATGCCGCGGATGATGTCCACGCCCTTGTAGATATGGGTGCGGAAGTGCGCCGTGCCCTGCACCGGATCGCAGTGGTACAGGTAGTAGGGGCGTACGCGTGACTTGAGCAGCCCGTGCATCATGCGGGTCATGGTGGGCACGTCGTCATTCACGCCCTTGAGCAGCACGGTCTGGCTGCCGAGCGGGATACCGGCGTCGGCCAGGCGGCGCAGGGCCTCCGAAGCCTCGACGGTGATCTCGTCCGGGTGCGAGCAGTGGATGCTCATGAGCAACGGATGGTACCGGCGCAGCACGCGCAGCAGCGAAGGCGTAATACGCTGGGGCATCACGATGGGCGCCTTGGAGCCGATGCGCAGGATTTCCACGTGGGGGATGCGGCGCAGACGCGACAGCAGATGGTCCAGCGCGGCATCGGACATGGTCAGAGGATCGCCGCCGGAGATGAGCACATCGCGCACCTCGGGGTGATTCTCAATATATTCTATGGCGGCAGGCCACCGCTTGCGCACGGCGCTGGTGGAGCAGGTCTTGCCCACTCGGCGCGAACGGGTGCAGTAGCGGCAGTACGCAGCGCAGGTGTCGGTTGCCAGAAAAAGCACGCGGTCGGGGTAGCGGTGCACCAGACCGGGAACGGGGCTATGGCCATCCTCGCCGAGCGGGTCTGCGGATTCGCCAGGGTTCAGTTCCCATTCCGCCACCGTGGGCACCATGGTGCGACGCATGGGGTCCTGGGGGTTTTCAGGATCAAACTGGGCAGCATAGTAGGGCGTAATGGCCAGCGGCAAGGCCGCAAGTCCGGTCCCTGCCCCACGTTCCTCAGGCGACAGTCTGATCATGGTGGAAAGCTGGTCCAGCGAGGTGATGCGGTTTGCATACTGCCAGTGCCAGTCGCACCAGGTCTTCAGATTGATTTCGGGATAGTGGCGCTGACGGAAGGCTTCCGAGCGCTCGCTGACGGCAAATGCAGAGATGGCTTCCCGCTCCTCCGTCATGCGGGGCATGACCACGGGAATAATGGGGGTGGAATAGGTATGGAGTGCGGATCCAAGTATCGAGGGGGGCTCCAGGGGAGCCTGTTCCATTTCGGCAATGCTGCTCACTGAAATTCTCCGGATTGGTTGCGACGGCACAAAGATGATGGCAGAGGTGCGCGTCTGTCGTTGCAAACACCATCGGCCCTATTAAGCATCAGCTGTGCCATAACAATAAAATACTGATATGTAAGGAGAATATATAGTGACATGAAAAAGAAAAAGGGAACAGAATGTTCCCCTTTTATGACGACCCTCTTCCGCCGGAGTGGCAAAGGGGCATGAAATGCGGATTACAACGTCAGAAACAGTGGGAACAAAACATTCCGCTTTTTACAAAGCGGCATTTTTTGTTCCGTTTTTTGCAGGCTTATAGCAGGACTTGTCGATACCATAGCGGCACAGCAACTTGCGCAGTTGCCGGGTGGTGATGCCGGCCCGTTCAGCCGTAACGCTGACCTTGCCCCGGCACTCGGCCAACAGCTCTTCTATGTACCGCCGCTGGGCATGCTCCTTGGCCTGATTGCGGACCTCGGAAAGCGGCAGGGAAAGGTCCAGCGACACATTGGCCAGCGGTGCGCCGCCCACGAAAAGATCGGGGGGAAAGTTGTCCGGCGAGAGCATGTGGGACGTCTCAAGGATGTAGGCGCGCTCCATCAGATTCTCCAGTTCCCGGATATTGCCCGGCCACGGATAGGAGGCAAAGGCGTCCAGCACCTCGGGATGGATGCCCTGAATCTTCTTCAGGAACTGCTGCCGCAACCGCTGCAGAAACATCTCCGCCAGCAGGGGAATATCCTCACGGCGGTCACGCAGGGCCGGCACCTTGATGGGAAAGACGTTCAGGCGGAACAACAGGTCGGCGCGGAACTCGCCTCTGCGCACCAATTCTTCCAGATCGACATTGCTGGCGGCCACGATGCGCGCCTCCATGGGAATGTCGGCCACCCCGCCCACACGCTGGAACACCTTGTCCTGCAGCACCTGCAGCAGACGCACCTGTGTAGGAGACGAGATGGTGCCCACCTCGTCCAGAAAAATGGTCCCCTTGGCAGCCACCTCGAACCGGCCCGGCTTGCGCTTGCTGGCCCCGGTAAAGGCCCCCTTCTCATGGCCAAAGAGTTCGCTCTCCACCAGTGTTTCCGGTATGGCGCCACAATGGACGCCCATAAAGGGGCCGCTGGCACGGTTGCTCTGGGCATGGATAAGCTTGGCGAGCACGCCCTTGCCCGTCCCCGTTTCCCCCTGCAACAGCACGGTGGTGTTGGCCTGCGCCACCCGGCGCACCTTGTCGAACACGGCCTGCATGACCGGGCTCTTCACCTGCTGCAACGGCGCCACCGAGGCATCCGTATCCGCCGAGCGCAGGTACTCCAGTTCGGTCTGCATCATGCGTGATTCGCGCAGGCTCTCCAGCACGTAGGAGGCCTCTTCCACGGAAACGGGATAGGTCAGGTAGTTGTCCGCCCCGGCACGGACCGATTTCACGGCTTCGCGGATGTTCTCCTGCGCCGTGAGGATGATGACCTCAAGATTCGGGGCCACGGTCCAGAGACCGCGCAGGGCGCTGCGGATGGTGTCGAAGCTGCGCTCTGCGGACCGGTCCACCCAGCCAATGTCCGCAAAGATGGCGTCGTGGCTGCGCTTGGCAAGGGCGGCCTTCAGGTCGTCCGGATGCCGGACCACGCTCAATTCCGCCTGCGAGGAAAAGCTGCGCACTATGGCCTTGATGGCCGCCTGATCGTCCGTGGCAACGAGAATATGCTGCATTTCCGCCGGGTCCGATTACATGTTACGCCGCGGGCCCCTTCCGGGAGACGCCGGGCACGTATTGACACCCCACCCCATTGCGCCATTTGCTCCGCTTTGGCAAGAGGTCAGCGTTTGGGATCCTTGGTGCCGGCATAGGTGAAGGCATTACGGATCATGCTGAAATGCCCTCCCTTGTCGATGCCCACGGGGTTGCCGCACAGGCACCAGACCTTGCCGTCGTGCTCCTCCACATCATACTGCCGGGTAATCCGGTCCTTATGACAGCGCAGCACCTCTCCCTTGCCCACCTTGAAATACTTCCAGAGCTTGCGGCGGCACGCCGCACATTTGATGACAAGCATACCGGACCATACATCAGGCGACCCGAAGGATGCAACGCCGCAGCAACCATATGCACCCATGTCCGCATTGTCCGCATTGTCCGTATTGTTCTTGGCTAGCGGGGATGGTATTGCCACCATACCGCAGCACCACCGGAGGAACCATGCCCGTCTTCGTCAACCTGCCCCTGAGCTACGCCCACCACACCCCGCAATATGTCGAAATGTTTCTCGCACGCGGGGTGAACCCCGAACTGGGCATGGACACGTTCGCCGTGCAGGACCTGCCCCTGCGCTTCCATCAGGAGACTGCGGCCCGCTTCCATGACGCGGGGTTGCGCTGCGCCGTGCACCTGCCCTTTTTCGACCTCTCGCCGGGCAGCATGAATGACCGCGTGCTCGCGGCCACCCGTGACACCATCCGACGGGCTGCCGAACTGGCCGCGCTGTATACCCCGGCCCATCTCGTGGGGCACCCGCACCACAACCGGGGCGAGCACGCACCGCACATGGCGCGCTGGCTGGAACGCAGCACGGAAACATGGCGCACGATTCTGGACACCCTGCCGGGGGTTCCCCTCTTTCTTGAGAACACCTTTGACCTGACCCCGCAGGCCATTCTCACCCTGCTGGAGGAATTGGCAAAACAGACAAGACAGACGAAGCAGACGGATACACGCACGGGCTTCTGCCTCGACATCGGGCACTGGCACACCTTCGCCCGGGGCTGGCAGAAGCAGGACCTGGATGCCTGGCTCACCGCCATCGGCTCCCGCCTCGGCCATCTGCACCTGCACGACAACGACGGCAGCGACGACCAGCATGCAGGCCTCGGCGCAGGCACCATTCCGCTGGAGGAACTCTTCAACATCCTGCGCCGGAACGAGATCCGCCCCTCCGCCACGCTGGAACCGCATGACGAAGGGGCGTTCAATATCTCACGTGCCTATCTCAAGGCGCATCCTGACAGCATGGACACCTTGTCCATCTAGACACACATTGCCCGTCCGAAACGGCGACTCACATGTCGTAGGCCAGCGCCACTTCCTGCTGGACCATACGGGTCACGCTCGCCCTGTGCTCGGGCTGCCCGCCGGTCGAGTGCACCCCCACCACGGCGCCGTCCCGATACACGACCACGGCCTCGGCAAAGGAGGCCATCTCGTCGGAATCATGGGTGACCATGATCATGGGAATGGCAAACCGCTCCAGCGTTCTGGCAAGCTCGGTGCGCATGCGCAGCCTGAGCGGCTGGTCCAGGGCACTGAAGGGTTCATCCAGCAGCAGCAACTCCGGTTCCGGCGCCAGAGCCCGGGCCAGAGCCGCGCGCTGCTGCTGTCCGCCGGACAGCGCCCCCGGCCTGAGGTCGGCCACCCGGTCCAGTCCGAAGATATGCACCAGCTCCCGCACCCGTCGCTCGGCGACGCTGCTCAGGCGGCCGAACAGCCCCCGCAGCCCGAACCCCACATTTTCCCGCACCGTCAGGTGCGGAAAGAGCGCGTAGTTCTGGAACACGTAGCCGACCCGCCGCTCTCGCGTGGGGATATTCACCCCCTGCCGGGCATCGAAAATAGTTTTCCCATTCACGCGGATATGCCCGTCGTCTGGCGTGAGCAGCCCGGCGATCGCCTTCAGGGAGAGGGTCTTGCCCGATCCCGAAGGACCGAACAGCACCAGCGCCCTGTCGGTTGTGGCAAAGCGGGAGCGCAGGAGAAAGTTATCTCCCCCGCGGCTCCCGCTGTTCATCCGCATGGTAATATCAATTTCGAACTGCATGACACCTAGGGACGCTTGAAGCCCCGGCCTTCAAGCAGCTTCATGCCTTCTGCAGACTGCAGGAATTCCACAAAGGTCTTGGCCATTTCGGCATTGGAGGAATGGGCCAGAACAGCGACAGGATAGGTAACGGGCTTCTTGAGGGGAATCTCCTCGATGATGGCCACCTTCTTGCCAGCCTTCACGGCATCGGTGCCATACACAAAGCCGCAGTCCACTTCCCCGCGGGAAAGGTAGTCCAGCACCTGACGCACGGATTCGCCGAAGATCATCTTCGGCACCAGCGCATCGTACGTGCCCATCTCCGTCAGCGCGCCCTTGGCGTACTGCCCTGCGGGCACGGTTTCAGGCGTGCCGATGCCGATGGATTTCACACTGCCGGAAAGGTCCGCCACGCCCTTCACCTTGGCGGGATTGTCCGCAGGCACGGCCAGCACCAGCGAGTTGCGGGCAAAAACCTTCACGGCGTCCTCGACGACAAAGCCGCCGCTCACTGCCTTGGCCATCCACTTGGGGTTGGCGGAGGCGAAGACGTCCACCTGTGCGCCCTGCTCAATCTGCTTGTACAGAGCGCCGGACGAGGCAAAGTTGAAAATGATATCCACACCGGGGTGCGCCTTTTCAAAGGCGGGCTCCACATCCTTGAACGCATCCGTCAGGCTGGCGGCCGCGGAAACGATGACTTCCTGCGCGTGCGCCAGCGGGGCGACCCCCAGCATGGCAATGACAAGGCAGATGACACGGGCGTGCTTGATGAAGTTTTTCATGTCCACTCCTTTGGGCGGTATGGTGAAAGATCCGTTAATATTTTGGTTGTATGAGACGGCTCGTGGCCATGAGTATGACAACGCATACCAGACTTATGAGCAGCACAAGCGTATTGGCCAGCACATCGTCCCCCGCCTGCACCGCCGAATAGACGGCCAGTGAAAGGGTCTGCGTACGGCCGGGCAGGTTTCCGGCCACCATGAGCGTGGCCCCGAATTCTCCCATGGCCCTGGCGAAGGCGAGCATGGTGCCCGCCAGAACCCCTCGGAAGGCCAGGGGCAGCGAAACCCTGAGGAAGACGGAGAGCTCCCCCTGCCCGAGGGTGCGGGCGGCATCCTCGTATTCACGCCCCACGCCTTCCAGCGCGGCCCGGGCCGACTTGAAGACAAGGGGAAAGGCAACCACGGTGGCGGCAATGACCGCCCCCTGCCAGGTAAACATCAGCGTGATGCCAAGCGACTCCTGCAGCCACTGCCCCAGCACGCCACGCCTGCCGATGATGACAAGCAGGTAGTACCCGAGCACGGTGGGAGGCATGACCAGCGGCAGGGTGCACAGCGCATCCAGCAATTCCCGGAAAGGAACCCGCCGGCGTGCCAGCAGGTACGCCGCCGCAACCCCCAACACCAGCGCGGCCAAGGTGGCCAACCCGGCCACCTTGAGGGTCAGCAGCAGGGGGGCTGAGAGCAGGGAATCATCCAGAGAAAGCCAGGAGAGCTGCATGATTACCCCATATTTCCTGCGGTCCGTACACGCATCAGCTGATGATGACGTTCATGGCCTTGAACATGAAGAAGAACGAATCCCCCTCGCCGATATCGAGCTTGCGCAGGCTCTCGGCCGTGACCAGAGCGCACACGGGAGTTCCGTCCATCAGCTTGCCCTGCACATCGGCCACCACATCGTCGCTGACCACCTTGGTGACCACGCCGGGAAAGGTATTCCGCGCACTGGAGGTGGTGGGAACACTGGCCTTTTCCAGAATGACCCACGTAGCCTTGACCAGCGCGGAAACCCGCTTCCCCTTGGCCAGTCCCAGCTTGTCGCAGCTCTGCCGGGTGATCACAGAGGAAATTTCATAGCCGGAATCCGTTTTGAAGATAACCTCGGCGACGACCGGATTGGTCTCCACCTTGGTCACGGTTCCGCTGAAACTGTTACGTGCACTCGTTTCCATTCCGAATTCCTTGTTGCAGTAATGCTGAATGATATGCCGCAGGTCATCTTCCGCCAGTGTCACATAGGACGCCGTGAAATCCGTCCGGGTATGTCCCAGAAGAGACTGTACGGCATGCATGGGCATGCCCCCCTGCAACAGTTCCACTGCCCGCGAGCTTCTGAGGATACGAGGGTTGAGCAGCTCCCTCGCTATTCCGCTGCGCCGTTCCTGCTCATAGAACTTGCGCCGCAGAAACCCCTGATCAAGGGCAAACAGCCGTTCCCGTGTGCCTGAAGCGCCATGGTCCGCATCGCGCTCCATCCACTGCCGGATACGGTCCAGCACGTCCTGCGGAAGCGGTACCTCCCGGGGTTCTCTGGATGTGTCCCTGCCGCCGATGCGGACCTCCGCCTGTTCAAAATCGACATCGGTCTCGGCATCCAGGGCAAGCACTTCTCCCAAACGGGCTCCGGTGAACCGCAGAACAAGAAAGATGAGGAAAACCCGCTCTCGCGACCGTCTGGTCCGATCGTCACGCGCCTCCTGTACCCAGTGCTCGAAGGCGTTGCGCAGAGCGTCGAGCTGGTGCGCATGCAGCCTGCGCACCCCTTCGGACACCGTGAACAGCTGGTTGGCGCTGTCAAAACGGGCCGACTCACCATGAACACTCGTATGCCGCCGGGAGATAGCCGACTCGACGCTTGCGCGCAGAGCCTGCAACTGCCGGTCGCTCAGCCGATTCAAATCATCTATCTCTGTTCCGTGCTTTTCCATACCTACCCCGGTTCATACACTCACAATTTTTTTTGTGTAAAGCGTTTTTGAATCATCACGAACAATGCACAATTCGTGACAAGACAATATTAGACCAAAGCAAAAACACCATCACAACACTATCAGACATCAACCATCACTATTGCAGCACCTTAACTTGTCACGAAAAAAAACCTATCCGTGACAACAAGTATAGTTGCACGCAAGGCATACATTAGCGTATCTGCAACATACATTTTTGTTTTTACAGAAACCATTTTTTCACCCCACGCCTTCACCACAACCGCATACAGGAACGGTTTTCCCCACGGGCACCAATCTTGCTATTCCCCGAATGCCGGACATCGGGCTTCAACGAGAAACGGAGGTTTTTCATGCAGATATCATACACTCCCATCGGCTACTTCAACACGCCCCACAAGGACGCCATCGGCATGCCCATCCAGCCATCCGGCGCGGAAGGCGTGGCCGGCTACATCAACGTGTTGCCACAGTACGCGGAAGGATTACACGACCTGGACGGCTTCTCGCACGTGATCGTGCTCTACCATCTCCATGAAGTTGCAGGACATAAGCTCACGGTTACCCCTTTTCTTGACAACACGCCACGTGGCATTTTCGCAACCCGGTCCCCCAGCAGACCCAACCCCATTGGGCTCTCCGTCATGCGCCTGCTGGTTGTGCGCGACAACATGGTCAGCCTGGAAAACGTGGACGTGCTGGACGGCACCCCGGTCCTCGACATCAAGCCGTATGTTCCCGACTTCGACATATGGAAGGCGGACAGGATTGGTTGGTTCGCAGGCAAATCGGGCAATGCGACACACCACAAGAGCGACGATCGCTTTGTCGCCACCGCCGGGGAGAACGCCCGCAGCTAGGAAGGGGAGTACGCAGGGAACGCAGCAAGAACGATGAGAACACCACTCACCAAACCCGCAAGGAGTCTACCGTGTCAACGTTCGTATTTCTGCATGATGCCTTTCAGGGCGGCTGGGTATGGGAAAACGTGGCGCAGGCCATCCGCCTGCGAGGCGAAACCGCTGCCACGCCGAGCTTCACCGGATGCGGCGAGCGCAGCCACATTGCCGTCACCGGCAATCCGTATGCCACATACCTTGACGATGTAACCAACTACTTCCTGTATGAGGAGATCGGCGAGGCAGTGCTGGTGTGCAGCGGCATTGCCGGCATGCTCGCCCCCACGTTGGTGGAACGGCTCGGCGAACGCATATCCCGCGTCATTTTCGTGGATGCCGTCCTGCCGCAACCGGGCAGGAGCGTCCTTGAAGTTACCCCCGAGCCCATGGCCCGTCAGATACGACAAAGCGCCTCGGAAGACGCCGTCTCCCCTCTGCCGTCTCCTCTCGTAAAGATGCTCTGCGACGCCGCCGACCTGCAGAAGCTCTCCCCGTTCCCCCTGCGCGCCTTCACGGAACCGCACCCGGAACAGTGGCCGGAGCAGTGGCCGGAATGCCACTTTCTGCATTGCAGCGGGCATGCTGATCCCCTTGCCGACACCATGCTCGAGAGGGCACGGGCTCTGGATATGGACGTGCACCTCCTGCCGCTGGACGAATACCCTTACTGGCTGCGACACGAGGAGCTGGCCCGGACACTGACGTCCATGCTTCCCCCCCTGGAACCGGAACCGGAACGCGGCCCCTGCGGCAGAACCCGCATGCCCGAGGCGCTTCGCATGGCCTATTGCTCCCACCACCGCCGCCGCGTAGCCAGAGCAGCCATGTGCGCACAGGGCGCTCCCGTCCACGCCTGACACAACGAATAACAGCGCGCCCTCCGGCTATGCCGGAGGGCGCGCTCCTTCACCTCTCCGATACGGCGGTGTGCACCGTCAACTCCATTCCAGCAGACGCCGTTCCCCCTTCAGGGCCCGCAACGCCGTCAACTCCTGCGACACTTCGAGGCAGCCGAGATACGTCCCGTTCTCGTCCCGCACCGCAAAATAGCGGATGTGGATGAACAGCCCGTTCAACTGCAGCCAGAACTCCGCCGTATCCCGCGCCCCGCTCCTGAAAGCGGCCAGAATTTCCTCCACCATGTGCACGGACTTGGAGGGATGGCAGTTGCGCACGTCCCGCCCGATAATCCCGGAAGAACGGGGGAATATGCGGTGCGTGCTGTCCGAATAGTAGGCCACCTTGTCGTCGGCATCCACAAAGGTCATGTCCAGCGGCAGGGTCTTGAGCATCAGGTTAAGCACCTGCGGCGAAAGTCTGCCCGTATCCAGCGCTATGGTCTCCCCTGCCTGCCGTACCCCGGAATGGCGCACGGCCGTCACATCCACCGCACCGGGAATCCATTCAATGCCGGGGGTAACCCATGCATACCCAATCTCGTCCTCCCCGTGCCGGGCGCGCGACCACTGTTCGTCGCTCAGGGACTCCAGCGCCATGGGGAACAGAACGTGCTCTTCCTTGTACACCATGTCCTTTATGGCCAGGCACAGGGCACGCAGATTGGCTGCCGTGGCTTCCGGCTGCTCGCGATCCCACTCCTCCGCCGTCTTCCTGAGCATGCTCCGGATATCGTCATGCACTTCCCACATGACCTTGGGCGGGGCCTCGATGCCGTTTTCCTCCAGCAGCGGGAAGAGCTGGTATTCCTTGCGGGTGTAATGGATGCGGATATTCGACAGATCCTCGAACGCCTCGTGCAGGTACTGATCGGAAAACGCCCAGATCGTCTTGGTCACCACCGGCCCCATGCGGTCCATCTGGCTGAGCATCTCGTCCGCCAGTTCCACGGCCTGACTGTTCTCGGCCATGTAGGTGTGCACAGGATGACCGGGAGGCATGGACGGACGGTCATGGCAATCAAGCGCGCCCTTGAAGAGTTCCACATGCAGATCGCACAGCCGCCTGATCTCCGTTTCCGGCAGCCCTTCCGCCACCAGCGACTGCTCCAGCGTGGCTATCTCCGCAGGGGTGATGTCGCCCACCGCCTCCGCGAACCGGGCCTTCAGCGACTCCACGGTGTCCCCGTCA